>JAWBOR010000246.1:0-2519 GCA_038826015.1 Bathyarchaeia archaeon | reverse complement strand
TCTTTTCCTAACAAAGTAAGCGTGTGATCTCCGAATCTTAACATGTCAAAACCCTTTTTTTCCAAAAGTAATGCCATCTTTATCATCTGATGAGCATCCATTGAAGAAAGTCCATATCCGAAGTGCCTAATCACAGCCATCTTTTATCCCTCAGCAACACACCATTTAGGATTGTTTAACTTTATAAGTTTGAGTAGTAAATGAATGCTGGGTGTTGTAATGAAGAAACTAAATATCGGTATTGTTGGATCCGGCAGGATGGCTGATCGCCATGCGGAGGCATATCAAAAGATTGAAGGTGTCAACCTAATAGGATTTGTAGGGCACGTTGATATCCAAAAAGCGAAAGGTCTTGCTTCAAAATATCACGCAGAATGGTTTGAAAGTGTGCAAAAATTATTGGCAAGAAAGAATTTAGATGCCGTAGACATCTGTACCCCTACTCTAACTCATACAGAAATATGTATGGAGTGCCTGGAAGCAGGAAAACATGTTCTAGTAGAAAAGCCTTTGGCTTCCAGTTTGAAGGATTGCGATTTAATCATTTCGAAAGCAATTAAGGTAGGAAGCACATTAATGGTGGGGCACGTAAGCAGGTTCTTCCCTTCTCATATAGAAGCAAAAAGGGTCATTAACATGGGAGAAATCGGAGATCCAATTATGGCTTTGGACTTTTTTATAACTCCTGGGGGGTTACCTGGAAAGGAAGGGATGCCCTCATGGGTAAAATATAGAACCTTAGGAGGAGGCAACTTCATGGATAATGGTATTCATTGTGTAGATCGGTTGAGGTGGTGGCTAAACAGCGACATAGAATCTGTCTATACTGTTGGAATGAAAAATCTGATAGAAGACGGGGATATGGACACCCACGGAATGGCTGTTTTGAAATTCAAGAACGGGACCTTCGCTACGATAGCAGGTGTTTGTCCCTCAACTGGAGCTTACGAAAACAGTACAAAAATAATTGGAACCAAAGCAGCATTATACATTCAATTGGGAAAAGAGGTTACTGTAGTCACTGATACTCGAAAAGAGGTGCCTTTTCCATTTTCAGTTTCAAAAACAGAGATGTATCCATCTTATTCACATAACATAGCTGGTTTCGAATCTGAATTACGTGAGTTTGTAGGTAGCATAAGAGAACACCGCGTACCGTCTGTTACCGGTTATGACGGGCGAGCAGCCGTTGAAGGTGTATTGGCAATCTACAAATCTTTTGAGACAGGACGCCCCATAGTTTTGCCACTTCAAGAGTGATGCTTTTTGGGACGTTAGCCTCATCGGCGTTGGACAAAACTCATTTTTTCATTTTCAATTCAGATAAGACCTAATTCCTTGAGTACTATTTCAACAAGAGTTTTTGTTTCAAGCGTCATTGGAACATAAGGTTTACAGACATAGTCGTCGCATATACCTAAGATTTTAAGTGCATATTTGGTAGAATGTATCCAAGAGTCAGAGATGAAATCCATCAGTCTATTGATTTTCTTTTGTCCTTCAGCAGCCCGAATCTTGTCGCCGCTTAAGCCCGCTTCATGAATCTCTTTTACAACATCTGGAATAAGGCAGGTTACACCGCCTATTAGGCCGTCTGCACCAGCCAACGAAGCTAAGTCAAACATTTTCTCGTTTCCATAAAACACGCAGAATTCACGGTTCTTAACCTTAGAAAGCAATTTGGTAAAATCCTCGACCTCCGGCTCAGTGTATTTGATGCCAACAATGTTTTTATGTCTACTTAGTCTTTCTACTGTTTCCAATGCTATTTTTACCCTAGTGCTCGAGGAGTTGGCATATATGAAAAGAGGTAAATCTATGGATTCCGCCACTTCAACAAAAAAAGAGTGAATGATATCCTGATCCTTCAGATTATAAAAATATGGTGGAAGGGCAACAACAGCGTCTGCACCTAAGTCTTGAGCCTTTCTGGCATTACTGATTACTCGTTTTGTTCCTGTATCTGAAACTCCGACAAGAAAATGTTTGTTACTTTTTACGAAGTCTCTGGATATTCTTATTAGGCGTTCCTTCTCTGCATCAACAATTTTGGCGAATTCTCCCATGTAACCGAGTATGAACACTCCGTCAGCGCCTTTCTGAAATACATAATCGATTAGTCTTCTTACGCCATCTTTATCAATGCTTTCATCTGGTCTTATAGGCGTCGGGAGCGCCGGAATGAACCCTTGAAACTTGGTTCTCATTTTCTTCTCTCCAGAAAATGAGAGAGAAGATGTCTTTAATAAGCTTGCGTTAATAATGGGGCATTTTCATCTGAACTTAACAGTTGACGAGAACTTACGTTTGAAGGGTATCTAAAGAAGAAAAAGCGCAATGTATCTCACAGAGACCATGCGCACTAGTTAAATGGCGAATTATGCAGATCGAATTACATGTCATTATAAATGGGTGTCTCCTTTCTGCCATTTCTGTTCTTTTAAGAAGTATCAATATGAAGGGTTACTGTTTTGAATCTTTTTTTCGTCTTATTGTAATTTTGCATGCGCCTTTGTCTC
>JAWBOR010000245.1:0-2596 GCA_038826015.1 Bathyarchaeia archaeon | reverse complement strand
GCACCTCGTGCAAAGTAGCATATTGAGCTTCGCTGCGTCGGCATTTTTAACCTATCCATTTTATTAGTTACAAGAATTGTTTATTTACCAAAATAAATAACGTTAGCTGACAGAATCTTACCAAAACAATAGTCAAGATAATAAAATAATGACTCATAGATGAAATCAAAAAAGCGTCAAGTTTTTTCCTTTGCTATCATGACTTCTGTGGCTTTTACGATGGCTTTCACGTGGTCTCCAGGTTTTATATCAAGTTCCTCGACGGCTTCCTTCGATATAAGAGCAGTTACAACGGTTGGGGCTTCAATCTCAACTTTTACCTTAGCCACTATTTTATCCTTTTCAACTTCTTTCACTACGCCTTTCAGTCGGTTTCTTGCGCTGATCTTCAAACCAACCGCCTCCCAATATTCTTCATCGTCTAGAAGCTCTCCAATATATTTCTCTTTACGGTTATATTCGTTTAGAAGCCTTTCTCCAAGAATAGTTAAATGAGCCCCTCCACCGCCGGTTTTTCCGCCACGAAAGGTCGCGACAACAGGTCCTCGTAAGATATCTTTCATTCGTTCAAGATAATCCCATATATAACGGTAAGACATTCTAAGTTTCTTAGCTGCTTCAGAAATTGATTTTTCCTTTTTTATCGCCTCAAGGATTTCTGCTCCACCCTTACCTAAAACTGGCTTTCCATCGTATTCTAACCAGATTTTGCATGCAGCTTTACATGCGTCTTCGCGGGATTTCATCTATTTGATTCTTACACGTTAGATTTATATAAACTTGCAATCGAAATATACAGTCAAACATAACGAGGCAAACAGATGTGGAAACATGGAAAAAGATGATTGTAGCCGCATCGTTTGTAACAATGCTACTAATCGCTGGAACAATAATTTATTTCCAGTACTTCGCCATGAGAAGGCTTATGATTTCCACAACAACAAGCCTCGACGACACAGGGCTCCTAGACGTAATAGAAAAAGCCTACGAATCAAAGCATCCCCTTGTAGACGTCCAGTTCATACCAGTCGGCACAGGGATAGCAATAGAACATGCACAAAAAGGCGATGTGGACTTAACACTCGTTCATTCTCCATCAATGGAAAAAACCTTTCTAGAACAAGGATACGGTGTTTGCAGAAAAATAATAGCTTACAACTTCTTCACAATAGTTGGTCCCGCTGAGGACCCTGCTGAAATAAATGGACTGAACAACGTAACAGAAGCATTGATGAGAATAGCCCAATATGGAAGAAACCATGCAGGAAAGATATGGATTTCCAGAGGTGACAATTCGGGAACCCATTCAAAAGAACAAATCTTATGGAAAACCGCGGGGTTTAACTATACAATAATATCTACAGAAGCATGGTATGCGAGTCCAGGCGGCAAAATGGGTGAAACATTGAACAAAGCCGAAGAACTTTCGCTTTACACGCTTTCGGATACAGGCACATACATGAAATATTCAAAAGACGGCCTAATACATCTTACTGCGTTTAAAACCGAAAACAAAGCACTTCTCAATGTTTACAGCGCAATAGCAGTGAACCAAGCACTTCATAAACAAGCAAATTTTGGTGACGCGATAAATTTCATAAGATTCTTGGTTTCAGAAGAAGGCCAACAACTAATAGAAAACTATGGCAAAGACGAGTATGGTCAAAGTCTTTTTCACGCAGCAGTTCAGCCTTTAAAACAGAATCCACCATCAGAGATAGTTCAATGGATAGAAAGCTACGCCTTCTTCGACGATTCAGAATGCCCGCCAGAATACAGAGATACACGTGCCTTGGACCTTTATGACTGAGGTGAAAACCAAGTTTGAATGAGATATTGGATGGTTTGATTAAGGCATTCCAACTTATCTTGTCAGGAGACCCAAAAGTCTACGAGATCACAATCCGTTCTCTTTTTATCTCAGGAACAGCCACGCTAATTGCTATCCTGTGGGGTTTCCCCACTGCGATGTTTTTAGGAACCAAGAATTTTCGTGGCAAATTCATGGTGAAACAAATCTTTAATGCGTTGTTGGGTATACCGACAGTGGCCTTAGGCTTAATCCTTTTCCTAGCGTTTTCAAGGTCTGGTCCAATTGGGTTTTTGCATTTATTGTATACTCCAACAGGCGTTATCATCGGTGAAGCCATACTTGTAACTCCAATAGTTGTGAGCTTGGCAACAACGGCGATAGAAGCTGTGGATCCAGAAATAAAGAATCTAGCCAAAACATTGGGCGCTTCAGATTCTCAGGCTTCATTTGCTGTTTTAAAAGAGTCTTTGAACGGGGTTTTTCTTGCTGGAATAGCAAGTTTCAACCGTGCTGTCGCAGAGTTAGGCATAGCTCAGATGGTAGGCGGAGGCATATTCGGCTGGACAGAAGTCTTAACCACAGGAATTGCTATTAACATAGCAAGAGGCAACATAGAAATGGGCATAGCTTTAGGCGTAATATTGCTCCTAGTAGTTTTCGGAACAACCATAATAGTAAACGGGCTTCAAAGGAAACGAAAATGAATATCATCGCTGAATTAAGAAACGTAACCAAAAGTTTCAATGGAAAAACAGCTTTGGACAATATAAACTTAAAAATTCA
>JAWBOR010000244.1:0-2603 GCA_038826015.1 Bathyarchaeia archaeon | reverse complement strand
GAGCTACTATTTGATGTGAGGCTTAGGCGGAAGGGAATCCTTTGCTCAGCAACAATCAACTTAGACTCCACGGAACCAGAACCCCTAACGGATAAAGCAGCAGTCTCAACACGTTCCACTGTAGAAGTAGGCTTGACAGCAGATGTGACTGTAGATACATGTTCAGCGACAGCTTTAATTTCGGGGGCTCCGAAGAGTTTGGTTATTGGATCCTCTGTAAAATTTGTGCAAAAATCTTCAGTTATCTTAACAAGATTCGAAGTAACCCGACCAAAGTCGCCGCCTGAAGACTGGTAAAGGTAGAGTAGATAGTCCGCAGGCGAGCAAGGGGGCTCCAGTTGATGTGTTCCAATAACAGAGGCTAAAATAGGTTTAAGATACTCTTGAAATCCCAGCTCCTCAATTTCATCCTGAATATATTTAAGCATGCTTTGAACAGCTTCAAAAAGTTTTGTGTTTGGCTTTCCTGAGTCGGGATTATAATTATAGTATTTGGCAAACTGTTTGTCTGGACCACTTAGACTCTCGTCTGCAAAGAATTTGCCAAAGAGGCCAAACTCGACAGCCTTTTCACGAGTATCCACTAGAACTTCGGATTTCACAGCGGGTAACTTCTGGCCAGACTTGACAAGTTTTATGGCTTTGTAGGCTAGGGCTTGTATAATTGCAATGATAGCAAGCCTACGTGCAACGCTAAACTGGGTATCGAAAACTCTTATCTCAATTGTTCCATAGTCGGTAAACGGCCACATGTCGACAAATTTGTCATCTGGAGACTCTCGGTTTATAATCCTATCGAAGAGCTTTCTGTCAAACCTTTCAAGGTAAGGAATATAGTGACTCTTATCCACAGGACCCATCTGTCCCTTATTAAAACTCAGTCTAAGGCTTCTCACACTATTCTGACTCAGAATGAAAAATTTGGGGGCTTTCTTAACTTTAACATTGCCAGTCGGTGCCTCATTTATGAAGGGAGAATTCACAGAGAGTGCTATTAAGTGGGGTATAAAACATCGAAGAAGATTATACGCGGCAAGTCTGTTTTTAGTGTCAGGTATCCCAATATGATAATGGTCGCCGAAAGTAACTCCACTGCGGTACTCAGTTTCTCTAGGATTAAAACCAATGGATATAATTCCAAGGCCGCTGGGCAGAGAGTCCAAAGCAACTTGGTAAAGAGATTTTATCCACCATCCCAACTCTTCCATTGATTCGCAAGGCGGAGTTACAAGCTCAAGAATCCAAGTAACCTGACTAACATTCGGATCCGGGCCAAAAGAACAAATCTCAATAGGCTTACCGCCGGGCATACGATAGCTTACGACAATATAAGGTAATCGTCTTCCCTGACGTTCTCTATCCATCCGCCCCACACGAACCAGCTTTTCCTTAACAATACTTGGAGCACCATCAAGAACAGTTTTCTGAAAAACGGCTCCCGCACGTTTAAGTAACTGTTCCCAAATCTTTATGAGACGCTGACCCTGAAGAAGAGCACCGCTCTGGTCTACTATTTGAAGCTCTATTTCTACACCCTGAGTAAAAGGAAGACGGATGTTGCTGCTCATTTAACCACACTCTAGTACAGGAAGGTCGGCGGGCGGAATCTTAAAACAACCTTAAACATATATCTGGAATTTTAATGATAAATTTCTTTCTTTGCCCACAATCTCAGTAAAACATAATTTAACCTATCTCTGAACTGATTTGAAATGGAGGATGGAAAAATTAGAGATAATGGTTGATGAAGAAAGGAATAAAATTTGATTATTTTTTCTTTAGATTCCAGTATTCAAGATTTTTATGATTACGATTCTGGAATATGTTTTAACATTTTTGTCATTATTTTTCCTTTTTTGCTTTCTTATTCTTTGAGTTCTTCTTGGAGTGTGGAGAGGGCTTTGATTCTTTTGGACACTTTTTGGACTAGTGATTCTAGACTGCTTAGTAGTTCCTCGTCTTTTGGTAGCTCTTCCCATTTTTTGGAGGTAACTTTTCTTCTTTCTTTTAGAAGCGTTAGGGGTTTCTGGGGAGGGAGTAGAGAATGAGTTTTAGTGATTGGTTTAGTTGGTCCTTTCTTTTTCAGTGTATCTACTAGTCCTAGAACGATTCTGTCGATTAGTATTTCGAAAAGGGCTCTTGAGCCCTCGTTCATAATCGCCCTTATGAATAGGAAGAACTCGCTGTCGCCTATTCTTCTGAAACGCCATTCTTCAGACCCCGCTTCATGAACGGTGGAAAGCTCCATTTTTAAATCTGATTTATTGGGCACACTTTTAAGCATATTTAAACAAGCGTAACGGATGCTGAGATCTGGTTTTTCTTCTTTTTCCCAGCTGGCAGATATGCCTCCCTCCAAAGAAACTAGATAGATATTCTGAAGAATAATGTTTATCATTCGTCCTTCGGAAAGCCAGTTAATCTCCTTATCTAGGAATGATTGAAGTCGTTCGGGTACAATCTTTGGTTTAATAATTTTTTCTACGCTTTTCTTTGTTTCATCATCCAGTTCGATGGTTGCTTTCAATTCTTTTTCTAAATTTGTATTTTTCTCTATTAGTTTAACTAGTTCATCAAATTTGGAGTACATGATTTCCATATTG
>JAWBOR010000243.1:0-2631 GCA_038826015.1 Bathyarchaeia archaeon | reverse complement strand
ACGCTAGTTAGTATAAGTAGTGAAAAACCTAGCAGTACGAAGTAGGGTAAGTCATTTAAGGATATAGCGGTTGATGGATCCATTGTCCATTTGCCTATTTTTGGTAACCATGTTACTACGCGTGTTGAGGCCAAGGCAAGTATGAGAAACCCCAGCCAAACCGCCCACCAGTCCTCTTTTTTCCATAGTGACGACCAGTCTATTGGCATATCTTTCACCCTGTAGAATTAAATTTACTATCGTACGGTAGTAAATATAAAACTTTCTGTCTCAGTCTCCGAGTTTAATAGCTTCAGGAAAAAGTAGCTTTATAATTGGGGCTTCTTGGCTTCATGCTCCCAAAGCAGGTTAAACATTGAGGCGAGTCCTCTAACTATTCCAGCATGGGAGGAAACTGCAGCCTCACGCATAAATAGGGGGACCCCTGGATCTTCAACGAGGAACAAAACCTTTCCGTCCTTAGATGGGTCTATTATGCTACCTCTTATTGGCACATCCTCTGCAAATCGGATTTCCACTTTGGGCCCTAAGTTTTCTTTAATTTTTTCAATGATGCTAGCTTGTTTTTCCTTAGCGTCTGATTCAAGAAGTTCAGGATTCATCAGGATTATTCTCAGGCTGACGCCAGTTGCCAGAGCTCTCTTAAGGTTTTCGGAAACCTCTGGGAAGTATTCCATGGCTCTTGATAGGATCAAAATTTCTTCCTTAGCGGAGTCGAAGAGTTTTCTAGTTTCATCTATGGACGCTCCGCCGACGCTTACGATTCTTAGTAGGGGGACCGCTGTAGTGCCTTTCTTGCCTTTCAAATAGATTTTCTTAGTTAGTTCTGTGAAGTCTTTAGCATAGTCTTCCAAGACCTTGAGCTTTTGTTTTAACTGGTTCATGCTTATTGATATGAGGGAACTTGAGATGTCTTCGGGATGTCTAGGCGCGTACATTGTAGGTCTTCCAGGCTTCACAGTAACTAATCCCATTTTGGCAAGTTCGTTCAGAACTTCGTAGATGCGGGCGCTCGGTACGCCGGAAGATTTGCTTAAGGTTGTTGCCTTTGTTTCTCCGATGAGTATAAGGTGGGAGAGCGCCGAGGATTGATATTCATTTAAACCCATACTAATAAGTAACATTTTAACTTGGTTTATGTCTCTCTCAAAAATCATTCTCGGCGCCGCCTAATTACAAGTGGTTTTTCAACCTTAAAAATATATCATATGGCCTGTCTTTTATGATGAGTTTAGCAGAATACGTTAAGAGCTTGCGTAAATGTTATAAACAAGTTTGAAAGAAATTTACCCTAACCTAGTAGTAAAGGTGTTTATCTTTGAAAGTTTTAATCGCTGGGATGGACGGCTATCTCGGATGGCCATTGGCTATGCACTTAGCGGCGAGAGGACACGTTGTTTACGGTGTTGATAATCTTTCAAGGCGCCGTAGAGTTGCCGAAATTGGTTCGTGGAGTGCAACCCCGATTAAGACGCCGACCGAGCGTCTTGTAGCGTTCGAGAAGGAGACGGGTAAGGCCTTAGGATTCTCGTTTGGAGACCTTAGAGACGTAGATTTCACGTTTCAAGTCATCGCCGACTTTAAGCCTGATGCAATTGTTCACCTAGGCGAGATCATATCTGCTCCTTACAGCATGATAGATGTCTATCATTGTAACGAAACTATGATGAACAACATCGTCGGCACAAATAATATTCTTTATGCGATGCATAAGTTTGTGCCTGAGTGCCATCTTGTTAAGCTTGGAACCATGGGTGAGTACGGAACTCCTAACATCGATATTCCAGAAGGTTTCTTCGAGATTGAGTACCGAGGCCGCAAAGACAGGCTCATTTTTCCCAGGCAGGCTGGGTCATGGTATCACCAAACCAAAGTTCACGATACGCACAACATTATACTTGCATGCAAGTTATGGGGTCTCCGAAGCACCGACATAATGCAGGGCGTGGTTCACGGAATAAGAACTGACGAAATGACACGTGACGAACTTTTGACAAGGTTTGACTTTGACGAGGTCTGGGGAACAGCATTAAACCGTTTTTGTGCTCAAGCGATCATCGGTCATGAGTTGACGCCTTATGGCAAAGGCTGGCAGACTCGGGGATACATTGCCCTCAGAGACAGTATCCAATGCATGACAATAGCTGTTGAGAACCCGCCTGAAAAAGGCGAATACCGGACGTTTAACCAGTTCGACGAATGCTATTCTCTGGTTGAGTTAGCTGAACACACTGTGAAGATTGCAGATGAGTTTGGGATAAAAGCAAAGATCCAGCATATCGAGAATCCACGCGTCGAGGCTGAAGAACACTACTACAATCCAGATCACTCAACACTATATAAGTTAGGGTTTAAACCGACCAACACTCTTGACGATGAGCTCCGTATAACATTTAGAGAACTTCTAAGATGGAAAGACCGCATACAAGCAAAAAGAGACAGAATAATGCCGACAGTCTACTGGAGAAAATAGTTATTAATGAGTTCTCCATACAGCAAAACAAGTGTTATGTCGAAGATATATATTAAGAACATGCGTGAATTTGCATTAAAGAAAAATGGTATCTTATTAGTTCTTTAAATAAGAAGTGTGTTTCTTAAGTAGACATAGCGTTCACCGTGACTTTTGTT
>JAWBOR010000242.1:0-2694 GCA_038826015.1 Bathyarchaeia archaeon | reverse complement strand
TGAGGCCTCTCTTGTAACGTCTGTTCCACTTATGCCCATGGCAACGCCAATATCTGCTGCCTTCACAGCTGGTGCATCATTAACACCGTCGCCAGTCATAGCCACAATGTGACCTTTCTTCCTTAAAGCGTTAACAATTTTTAGTTTGTGCTCAGGAGAGACTCTTGCATAAACCGTTACCTTTTCAACAATTTCCTCAAATTCTTTATCGCTTAGCTTGTCCATTTCGGCGCCTGTTAAAACCATGTCTAATTCTTTGAATATTCTAACATCTTTTGCTATTGCGACGGCTGTGAGTTTATGGTCGCCTGTTATCATGACAGTTTTTATTCCTGCTTTTTGGCAGAGCTTGTTAGCTTCTATGGCCTCTTCTCTTGGCGGGTCTATCATTCCTTCCAACCCGACAAAGATCATTCCGCTTTCAGCTGTTTTGTCATCGTATTTCGTTATGTTTGTTGGAAGTTTTTTGTATGCCATGGCCAGAACTCGTAGGGCGTTCCCTGCCATTTGTTCATTGACTTCCAGAATCCTCTTCTTTTTTCATCTGTTAACTTCTTTTCTCGACCGTCCTCAACTATGTGGGTGCATCTTTCCACTACTATTTCTGGTGCTCCTTTTATGTAAGCTTGGATTTCGCCTTCTGGGGTTTTGTGGATTGTGGTCATGCGTTTTCTTTCAGATGTGAATGGAATTTCGCCGACACGTGGGTAAGTTTTTTCTAAAGCTTCTTTTTCAAGTCCAGCCTTAGCGGCGGCCACAATAAGTGCGCCTTCTGTTGGGTCTCCAAAAATTTCCCACGCGTTGTTTTGGTCGTTTCTTCTTAGGCTTGCATTGTTGCATAAGGCGCCTATCTGTAGTAAAAGTTTAAGGTCTCCTTCTGGTTTTACGGCGTCTTCACCTTGTCGAAATTCTCCTTTTGGTTCGTAACCGGCGCCTGTAACTTCAACAAGTTTTCCGCCAACGTAAACTTGGACAGTCATCTCTCCCTTCGTTATGGTTCCAGTTTTGTCTGAGCAGATTACGGTTACTGCTCCGAGGCTTTCCGCTGATGACAATCTTCGCACAATAGCGTTGCGCTTTGCGAATTCTCTTGCGCCAAGAGCCAAGGCTATTGTCACTATTGCTGGAAGTCCCTCGGGAACAGCAGAGATTGCCAAAGCTATAGATGACATAAAGGCTTGAATAAAACCTTCTATGTCAAAATGCATCTGCATAACAACTTCAAAAGCTTCAAGCGCAAATATTAAAACACAAACAGCTATAACAACTTTGGCTATTTTGCCCGCAAATCTGTCTAACTTCTTTTGGAGAGGCGTTTCTTCCTCTTCAGCCGCCTGCACCATCCCAGCTATTTGCCCAAACTCTGTGTTCATGCCAGTAGCGGTTACAACGGCTTTCCCTCTTCCATAGACCACATGGGTTGCGGAGAAAATCATGTTCCGCCTTTCAGAAATTGGAGTGTCCTCAGCTAAGACGGCTAATTCTTTATTAACTGGCGTAGATTCACCAGTTAGAACAGCCTCATTAGCTTTTAACTCAACAACCTCTATTAGGCGGGCATCGGCGGGAACATGGTCGCCCTCTTCTAGGGCAAGAATATCGCCTGGAACCACCTCAATTGCGGGAATAATTACTTCTTTCCCATCGCGGATCACGCGGGCTTTGGGAGCAGCCAATTTTTTCAAGGCTTCTATGGCTTTTTCCGCCCTATACTCGAACAAAACCTGTGACTGCGCATAAAACAACTATTGCACCTATTGTGATGGTGTCTGCGTAGGCTTCCACAAATTCTCCGCCATGCATCATCTCCCAATAGCCGATAACCGCTGAAAAAATGGTTGCAGCAATAAGCAACAAGATAAATATGTCTTTAAACTCTTCTAAAAACATGTGAAGGGCAGTTCGCCTCTTCACCTTCTTAATCTCATTATACCCGTATTTCGCGAGTCTTTCATGGGCTTCTTGAGAGGATAGACCTTCACGGTTAACGTTTAGTTCTTTTAAAACTTCATCTATTTCCAGTGTATGCCAAGGCTTTGCCATTTCCAGCGCCTCAAGGTGTAACATATGGATTGGCATACACATATAATGACTTACTTATAAAATTCTCTATAGCATGTACAATATAGGCAGAATTGATTAACAAAGAAATTAGGTATCGTTAAAGAGTTAACAAGATTATCAATGGAGCAAACACTTCAGCTACCAAAGACATCACAGTAATCATGGTGTTTAGCGACGGACCAGCCGTGTCCTTGAACGGATCGCCAACGGTATCGCCTGTAACCGCAGCCTTATGGGCTTCTGAACCTTTACCTCCATGGGCTCCGGATTCAATGAATTTTTTAGCGTTGTCCCAAAGACCACCAGAGTTAGCCATAAACAAAGCAAAGATTATGCCCGTAACAATGCTTCCAGACAAGAACCCAGCCAAGGCTTCTTTACCCAAAAATATCATGGTTAATATGGGGACTATTATTGCTAAGAAGCAGGGCAGAATAAGCTCTTTGATGGCACCCCTTGTTGCAATGTCTACGCATCTGGCGTAGTCTGGCTTCGATTTACCTTCCATCAACCCCGGGATTTCTCTGAACTGGCGTCTCACTTCCTCAACCATTCTTTCAGCATTTCTGCCAACAGCCAGTATGAGTAGTGCGGAAAGCAACGGTGGCATCATGCCTCCTAGAAAGACCC
>JAWBOR010000241.1:0-2697 GCA_038826015.1 Bathyarchaeia archaeon | reverse complement strand
CGCTTGCGGTGAGGCATTCCGGCGCTGGCGGTGGATCGATCACTGGTTGCCCTCCTAACGAAAATTTCCCTTGTAACCGTTAAGCAAATTATAAACGAGGAAAAGGGTTTTCTTTGTTTGCCATATTAACAGATTTGTTAAGAACGAAGGACGGTATGAAATTTTTCTAGGGCTTGTTCCCGATACCAATCGAGCCAAGAGCGGTCTTCGGGGTAATATTGTTGAAATAGACGAGAAACAAAAATTAGCTTTTCAAGAAATCTAATTTCTCCCTCGCTCCACGGATTGATTTCCCCTTTTGCTGGCGAGCTGACTCGGTAGAGACCCAAGTAAAATTCTGCAGCTTTCCAAGCTAAAAACACTAACTCCCCCTTAAGTTCAAGAGCATTGTCGAGAGCAATGAGATTGTTTAGCGAGACACGGTCAGGTGTGTTCTGTTCAATAGTCATAAGAGCTGGATGAGACATGTTGCTACTGTGAGCTAATTTTCGCAATGATAATCCACGCTCTTGCCTCAAGGAATAAAGGAATGCACCAACATCTCTGAAAATTAGAACTCCCCCTGAAAGGACAATCTTACGTAAGGTATCGATGGAAAAGTTGCGAGGGTAAGGAAGTTTATCCTCTGAGAGATAAACGTTGCTGACCGCAGCTAAATCAAGGTTCATATAAAAATTGCCTACATATGCATTAATGTTATAACTGGGAATATCTGGATTGAAGCGAGTAAGGAATTGCTTAATTAAATTTGCAACGATGGGATAATCTACTCCTTTTTTGTTTAACTGCATTTGGTCAAACAAATCAAAATCACTCCAAATGAAGCATGGAAAATTGTAGTCTTCTGGTTTACCTTCCAAGAAGAAGAGAGGTAGAGGTGTGCCATTACCCACAAAGCCTTCTTCAAATAGCGTTAACCAAGAATAACCCATCGCAACCATCAAACGAACAATTGCCAAAAGAGGAGCAGTGGATAAACCATTTTCAATACGGCTAATTGAGGGCTTTGAATACTTTGCCTTCTCAGCTAACTCATCAAGGGTCATTCTTTTTTGGAGACGTTTTTCTCTTAGCCAGACATTGATTTGTTTCATAGTCCACTTACATTATTGTTAGGAAAAAAACATTCTTAGTTAGCAGTTAAATACTTGACATAAAAAGAAAATGATGGTAAATAATAGGTAGTGTTATTAAACATTACCAATAATGGGCGATCTATGTATCAAAAAGGTCATCTTACCAAAAGACAAAGACAAAAACTGAGTTACCTCTTCGATATGGAATACACTCCAAGAGAACTGGCTGAGATTTTGAGCATTAGCTTTCGTCAATTCTATCGGGTGTATATCCCAGCAGGTTGCCCATATAGGCGGGAAGGAAAAAGATATTTCATCAACGGGAAAAAGTTTTATGAATGGTATATTAAAAACTATCCTGATATTCATCTATCGCCTAACCAAGCCTACTGCGTTTCATGCAAAAAACCGGTTGAAATTCAGGGTGGTGAAGTCCATGAGAAAGGCTCCTATCGGTATCAAAAATTCAGATGTCCAAATTGCGACCATTTCGCTGTTAAGTCTCTTCGGAGGAACTTGTCATGATAAATCGGAATAATTACTTATTAGCCCTAGAATTCTTCGATTATCTTGCCCTAGAAAAAGGATTGTGTGATAAATCAGTCCGTCTAAAAGATACTTGGGTTCGGCATTTTTTAGATTTTCTTGGTGATGTATCGCTCATGTCCCTCAAGAGAAATTCAGAATCTAAGTTTATTGATTTGGTCGGTTCATTTGCTCAGTACCTCACCGCTTATCTTAAACCCAATGGCTACTCCCTATCTAGAGAATATAAACGAAAGATCTTAGAGGCAGAAAAGCAATTTCTCACTTGGTTGCGAGACGAACAAGGATATAAAATTCCTACAAAGGCATTCAATATTATCAAGATACACCAAAAAAAGCTTATCCACGATGGCACCATCAAGGATTATGTTAGCTATGAAGAGATCATTACGATTGTCAAATTGCCGACGGAAAGCCTAAAAGAAAAAAGAACAGTCTTTGTCATGACATTTTTATATCTTTCAGGGATGCGAGTCGATACATTGGTTTCGTTACCGTTAAGTGCAGTTGACCTCGATAAGAGAGTGGTGCATCAGGATCCTGATCGCGGTGTCCATACAAAAAACAACAATTCCGGGACCACTTATCTCCTTGAAATTCCAGAGCTTCTTGAATTTGTATATGGATGGCGTGGATTAGTTCAAGCGGCATATCCATCAGATGCGCTCTGGTTTGCACCTCTAACTTCGACTGGTGAATTTAATACCTGTGTTACCAGTTACAACGAGAACAGAGCCTCGGTCTTGCGTCGTGATATGAAAGAATTCGCCCAAAAACACAATCTAAAATATTATTCGCCTCACTGCTATCGCCGCGGGCATGCAATCTACTTGTATCGCGGCATTAAGAGCTATTCTGATGTAACTATTATTCAAAAAAACTTGATGCACAAAAATCTCTTAACAACAATTATCTATCTGCAACATCTTGTCCCGCAACTGGGTCTGAGGATTAGGGACATCACGCCCGACAAGCTGAGTCCACTATGAACGGCAATCCAGTTAGAACACAAGATCCAATTCAACCTATGCTTGAATGGGCCCGGCAGGATTCGAACCTGCGACCAAACGGTTAT
>JAWBOR010000240.1:0-2758 GCA_038826015.1 Bathyarchaeia archaeon | reverse complement strand
CGCGTGCCAGCGGTGACTGGCAAAAACCTGAAGTATTTGCGGAAGGGGTTATTCACGTTAATTTACACATTTTTGTGTCTAAAAACTGGGAAAAAACACTTCGGCATGCAGAAAGACACTTAGCGGAAAAGTGTTTCGGCACGCCGATATATAAACAAAATTAGAGTTTCGATGATAGAATCAAGTGCTTAGTAGAGCTTATTGTGTTGTTTTTTGCGATGTGTTTTCTGCACGCCGAAACGTTTTCACCGGGGTTAGAATAAAGATAAGTGAATCCTTCTCTGTCGAGACCTTCAAATCAAGATCTCGGTCAAGAAATGGTTTGATTATGTCTTGATATTTCCGGGGAACATGCAGAGAGCAACGGTCATATTCATAAACATGTTTGCTCCTCAGGTATCGTTTTCTACATTTTCTGAGTTGAAATTTAACCATGTACAGAGCTTCCCAAACAATATTGTGGACTGATCTTAAAAAAAGGATCGCAACAAAGACGCATTAAAAATATAGAGAACAATCAAAGTGATGGTTTCAACATTGCTCTTTAACATCACGTTATTATTTTTTTTCTCTAGATTTAGCTTTCTGACTCTCTTTTCAAAAGGATTTGAAAAGCAACTGAATTCTATCTATAGGATTGTTTGAATGTCGAGTTGCAGTAACTGCCAGATTTCTCTTCAACTGACGTTCTTAATATTTTTAAAAGCCCATGTAAGATTTTTAAACGCTATGAGAGCAAAATGGAGTTATGCCTCCCATGAAAGTCGCTGAGACAACCAGTCTTTTGGCTTTCGCTAAGCAAAACGAAGTCGCATCAAAGTCTCTCCAAAGCAAGCAAAGCACGGACAAATTCCTGAGCGAATACATATCGTGCCTCAAGGATAGCTTGCAGAAAGAAGGCAAATGGCAGTTATTCTCTGACTTCTTTGTTTTGGGACGTGCTTCATTCGTGTTGATGGTCAAATCGATTCCCCTATTCGAGAATCCCAAAGTAATAGGAGCCATTAATCAGTGTTATTTAAAATGCAGAAGAAAATCTGGAGCCAAGGTAGGCGCGTTCTCTATATACTCCTATCCTGTAATTGAGGCAATACTCAGCGAAGAAAACAAGGGGAGCTTTGCGATACCTGCACTACTGTTTATTAGATCTTCTATCGCTTGCAATAAAATGCGTGAGATTCTGGATCAGCCTGAGTTGAGGCGATATGTTAGAAGTTTGTTTTATGGACTTGGAATGCACAATGTGATCATCTACATATCTTGTCCTACCCTCTGCGCTGTTCGTGATGTCGTGCAAAAAGTAAGACAGACATTAGACATTTTTTGGGAAACTCAGACAATAATTGGGATCCCTAAGGATTCCTTGAGAGACGTAGAAAAGAACTCTTGCTATCATAAATTTAGTTTCGTTCTCTCTGCAAAGTGTCAAGGGCACATTGACAATCAGATGATGAATGATATACAAGAAGTTATAGGTAGGCATCCTCATCTTTTCATTGATCAAAACACTAAAATGATTCTTTCTCCATTTGGTCTACGACAAGGGGCTATGGACATTGACATCGCATATCAAACCTCCTCCGTTAGTGAAGCTTTCGAGTTTGCTTTAGATATAAGAAAAATCAATAGAATTGTTGACACATCTACAACAGCTAGACTTGATGTGGTTTTAGGTGAACAAAATCATGGACAACCATAAACCAGGAGCAAGTCTCAATTTAAGAGACTTTGAAACTCTTATACAGAAGAAACGTCTTGTAGATACCCATGCTTTGATTCTGTTTGCAGAGTATGCTTCTAGTCTTGAAAGACTAACCAATCTCAGGGAGCAATGGGAGAAGAAGGCACAAGATGGTCTTCTCCCAAAAGTGTATGAAACTGGTATTTTTGACTTTATATCAAAGTTAATGGATTACAAGCCAAAACTTAGGGAGGGATGGCAAACCGCTTTCGAAAACGAGCAATACGGCTTTATCCAAAGACTTGGGGCATATTTCGACAAAGAATCCCTTGAAAACGAGGATAAGTATCAGACTTCAATTCGTAACTTTGAAAACATTATCGATTTGACTGATACGCTAGAACGAATACATGAATTGCTTGCCATAACTGAAAGAAGTTATTGGCAACGACTTGAAGGTTACGAAGTTCCAGCTGCAGATACATTCCCAAGCGCGACAATTTCGGAGGCTGGGGCGATTCAGCGAATCTATGATGCAGCAGATTTTCTATGCTGGGATTATAGAGACAAGATCAAACATCATTACGGCGAACATTGGAGAGGACTTGCGGTTTTTGGGCTTTTTCATGAGTTTAGACTAGTTGGCAACTTTATCTGCATCCCCAATTATTCGAAATTACAGAATCTCAGAATGTGGATTTATACAGCGCATGAAGTATCACATCAAGCCATAAACGACCTTTCCGATGATCCAGAGTTTGAGTCCATAAAGAGCGACTTGATAATGATTATCAAAGAACATGCTCCAATACTTAGTAAGTACTATGCGTCTGCAACACATATTGTTACTGAACTAATCGCAGATGTTTTTGCCACGTTAATTGCTGGAGAAGAATACCCTATAACGCTGGCCGAACTAAAATATTATCCAACTATCACCGTCTTTGAGTGGAAGAAGCTGAGAGCTAGGCAAATTCAAGTGCCTGTTTTCCTGCGAATACTTCTATGTTGCTGGACAGCAAAGATATCATGGGGATTAAAGATTGATGGTGTGCCGCTTCCATTGGGTGATGTCCT
>JAWBOR010000239.1:0-2773 GCA_038826015.1 Bathyarchaeia archaeon | reverse complement strand
AAGCCCTACTCGAAACAGGCTACGAATACGTCTGCGAAAAAGACTCGCTGCTGTTCTTCCGCAAAAGAAAATAGCATCTCCCGCATAAAAAATATGCGGGGTCACCTGAAAACAAGGCGGGGTTGCCCTATTCAGAGGAGCAATCAGTAAAATTGAGGAAAATTAAATGATGAAGACCGCTATAATTCTGGCCGGTGGCTATTCGGAAAGGTTTGGTAAGGATAAAGGCTTAATCTTCTTGTCTGATAAACCTCTTGTAGTTCACGTTTTTGAGAAAATCTGCAAAATTGTAGATGAGATCATCGTTGTAGTTAACTCAGTTGGCCAAAGAGATATTTATTCGCCGCTTTTTTCGGAGGAGACAAAAACCTTAGTTGACATTGAAGACTCTCATTGTTCTCTTGTTGGTGCTTTAACAGGTTTTATGAACGCTACTGGCGATTATTCGGTGTTATTGCCATGTGATACACCGTTCATATCGAGAGAAGTCATAGAGATGCTCTTTGACATATCGTCCAATATGAACGCAGTGATCCCAAGATGGCCAAATGGATACATTGAACCTCTACAAGCGGTTTACAGAACAAAATCCGCGTTGGCAGCCTCAAAGATATCTCAGGAAAAAGGTGAAAAAAGAATGCAGTCGATGATTTCTATGCTAAACAGAGTGCGGTATGTTTCAACCATGGTTATCAGAGAGATTGATCCTTCTTTGACTACTTTCTTCAATGTTAACACGCCTATGGACTTGAAAAAAGCTGAAAGTCTAATCAAAAAGAACATTTAGATGTAAATTCAACTATATGAACAGCGATTTCTCTTTCGGTCTAATAAGGTCTCTCGCAGTCGCCTCTTCACTTTTTTGGTATTGATATCCCCGAATTATCGCCACAGGTATCCCTTCATCTGCCTGCCCAATCACAAGTTCAGCCGCCGAAGACAACTCGTCGGCTACGGCTGTCTGCTTCACTCTTAATGTGTAACCGAAAAGATCCGTTTCTCCTCTGCGGTCGCGGATCGGTTTAATCCCAGCAATCCCTACTGCCACGTTTATCTCACCATGGCGTAACGCACGTCCATGAGTGTCAGAAATTATTACTGCCACATCTTTTCCTGTAGCTTCTCTTATCTTCCGTCGGATTTTTTGAGCTGACAAATCTGGGTCTTTCGGCAGAGGAGCTACATTTCTGTCCCCTGGAACATTTGACCTATCAACTCCTGCATTGGCACATATGAAACCATGTTTGGTCTCTGCGATTATGTGTCCATCACCCATACGGATAATTGCCTTTGCTTCTCTAAGAACTACTTCAACCATGGCCGGATCTTTATCAAACTGTTCTGCAACAGTTTTAGCAAAATCAGAAGGGATTATGGTGTCAAGATTTATGACATTGCCTTCAGCTCGAGAAACTACAACATGAGTTACTACTATAACATCTCCCTCTTCAATGGGTGTATTTTGTTTCTCTGCGGCTTTACATATCAATTCACCAATGTCGTCTCCTTCTTTAATGATTGGTAAGTTTGTAACCGGAAATATCTCGATACGTCGCATATCCAACACCTCTCTTTAAAGAGAAACATGTTGCTCTTATATGTTCCAGGGTTATTTTCCTCGAGTCTTCATCTTTCACCAGCAACTATATAGCAACTTTATGTTTCTGAAAACAACGAAAAGGTGATAAAGAGGCTGATTCCAATAAAGGCGTGGATGATGAGGACTCTTTACGGAGCCGCCCGGCTGTGACCATTTTCGACGGGCGATCTGACATTTACCTAATTTTCGTTTAGAACTATTCGTAAGTATTTATAGGGTTTTTCACTTTCTTTTTTGCAGGTAAACATAGTGGTGTTTTGCGATGAAGGAATATGACTTAATTGTGATAGGCACTGGTTCTGCGATGAGCATTGTGAACGCAGCGATTCAGAGGAATCCAGATGCGAAAGTTGCCGTAATAGATAAGGATGAGCCGGGCGGCATCTGCTTAACACGGGGTTGTACTCCGTCTAAGATTTTGTTGTATCCAGCTGAATTGGTTAGGACAATTGAGAGAGTAAATGAATTCGGCATAGATATAAGCGTCAAAAAAATAGATTTTGTAAAAATCATGAACCGGATGAGAACCCTCATCTATAAGGATATCACCGCGATTCGTGAGGGACTTTCTCACTCAAAGAACATAGATTATTATCCTGCTGTAGCTGAATTTGTTGCTCCTTACGTGCTGAAGATTGACAATGAAACCATAACCTCAAAGATGATTATTCTTTGCACGGGTTCTAAGCCACTTATCCCATTAATAAAGGGACTTGAAGAGGCTCAATACCACACCAGCGACACAATCCTTAAAATAAATCAATTACCGAAAAGCATCGCCATAATTGGCGGAGGATACATAGCCGCAGAATATGGTCATTTCTTCTACGCTATGGGCTCGAAAGTTACCATTATCGGCAGAAATCCACAGTTTCTGCCTGATGAAGAACCTGAAATATCCTCTTTGGCTAAAAGAGAGTTACAGAAGCATATGGAAATTCTGACAAATCATGAGGTACGTGAAGCAGGGAAGACTTCTGGCAAGAAAAAACTTATTGCTGTTAACAGAGAGAATAGAAAAAGGGTTGAAGTGTTAGCAGATGAAATTTTGGTAGCTGCTGGAGGGGGACCGAATGCAGATATTCTTCATCCTGAGAAGGGAGGCATAAAAACGGATAAAGAGAGCTGGTTTGTGGTTAATGATTTTTTGGAAACCTCCCAGCCGAATATTTG
>JAWBOR010000238.1:0-2774 GCA_038826015.1 Bathyarchaeia archaeon | reverse complement strand
CAAACAAAACCGTAAGCAGAATCAGCGCTGGTTGCACGTTCATCCAGAAATCTGTGATGGCGTCACCCCTAATAAGTTCTGGACGTTTGATGTAAAGTCTAAGCGTGTTCTCTCCATAGCGTAATTGTTGCTTAAAATATTCTTTCCATGTAGGTCTATTAAAGTGATAACATTTCGCTTCAGGGTCAAGAACAAATGTGTACCCCCGGCTTGTTACGCGCACGCCGAACTCTGTATCATACTGTGTCGGAAGTTTCTCATTAAAGCCCCTAATTTCCTCTACAACCTCTCTCTTGAGGAGCAGATTCATAGTCGCTATTCGATTAGCATGTCCCTTTATACGGCTATATCGGTACTTCAAATCGTATCCTATGCACCTCGGTAATATGGCTTCATTATTCCAAGTCTCAATTGTTCCACTAGCTCCTGCAACCTTCGGATTTTCCAGATAATGTAAAAGCTTTCTTAGCCATAATTTTTCAACCTTTGCATCAGCATCCACCAAACCTATAACCTTGCTATCTAGATTTTTTATGACGTAATTGTATGCTTCGGGAACATTAAACGGCCTAACTATTATTTTAGCAGGGTATTTTCTAGCAATCTCTAATGTGCTATCTTCTGATCCTCCGTCGATAATTATTACTTCCAGCTTATCGGCAGGGTAATCCTGTTCAAAGAGCGACTTGAGGCATTCCCCTATTGTGCGTTCATTATTAAGTGTAGCGACTATTATGGAAACCTTAGGGAATACCTCATCGCCATATTCCTTCATATTTACACTCCTATACATGAAAGCAAGGTTGCGGTAAAAATTTTAACCCCGTCCTTTAAGGGGTCAAGTTTTGATTTTCCATGAGTTCTCTGAATGAATTTTATAGGAACCTCCTTAGTCCTAACCCCTATTCTAAATGCTTTAACAAGCATTTCAGATTCTATCTCGTATCCATTCGACTTCAGATTTACAAATTTTAACATTACTGACTTGAAGGCACGATAGCCTGACTGTGAATCTGAAACTCCTTTTCCGGTCAGCGCTTTTACAAGAATGTTTAGAAGTTGAACTCCGGCTTTGTTAAATTTATTTTGGAAAATATTGTTTTTATCCAGGAACCT
Organism: Bathyarchaeia archaeon; assembly: GCA_038826015.1. Lineage (GTDB taxonomy): Archaea > Thermoproteota > Bathyarchaeia > Bathyarchaeales > DTEX01 > JAWBOR01. The sequence goes on along the minus strand of JAWBOR010000238.1, from coordinate 1,658 downwards.
GGAGCCTATCACAAAATCAGCCTCACCGCTGAGAATCGGCTCAACAAGTTTAGGGAGTTCCTCAGGACTGTGAGAGCCGTCCGAATCTATTGTGACAATGATTTCGCCTCTAACCTTTCTGAATCCCGCTCTCAGAGCGTAACCTTTACCGCGATGCTCCATAATCTGTAAAACTCTCACGTTACTTCTTAGGGAAATCCCCAGCGAATTATCCGTAGAGCAGTCATCTACAACCAAAACCTCAAACGATAAACCCATGCACTTCATAGTTTCTTTAACGCCCTGTATCACTTTTCCCAGCGTGTGCTCCTCATTAAACACGGGAATAACTATCGAAACTACTGGTTTAGGAGTAGGCATCACATGTCTTTGTAACGAAGGGATTTATAAATGATGTTGACATTACATGTCCCAAATGGATAGTAAATCAATCACAGTCGAGATCAAAAGAAACGTTGCAGAAAGAACAAAAACAGACAGAATTATGTGGTTCTCCATGTGGTTCCTCGTTGCAGTCGCCACTTTCGGTTTAGCCTTTTTCCCTATGTTCTACCTGTTAGTTGAAAGACGTAACAAGCATTTCTTGCGGCAAAGAAAACTAGAGAAGCTTCTAATCGCTCACTTTAAGCTCGATGATATTTTTGATGTTGTTGATGCTCCTGCTAAAAGAAACTCTCTTTTATGGGCATTATCAGTGGTTTTTGTGCTTCCAATATTTGTAATAGCATATCTCCTTTCCAGGGACATAGCTGTGCATAACAGGCGGCAGTGTCTAATTTTCCAAAAACTGGGATTGCGTAAAGGCATGGAGCAACCCTCAAGCATAAATATAAAGAAGTGCTTATTCATCACCGTACTTACACTCGGATTAGGCATTATTTACTGGATTTACAAAATCTTTAACAGCTATAACTCCCACTTTAAAGAGCAATGGATAATTGAGGATACGCTGATAGAACAGATTGAAAAAGGAGAAAAGTTTAATGATTAAGCGAGTAGCGCGAAAGCCCCATGGCGGAGATGTCTGGGGTTTCTCAAGAAAGCACGGTATTCCGATTGACAATATAATGGATTTTAGTGCGCCGATAAACCCTTTAGGTCCATCACCAGAGGCGGTTAAGGCTGTAGAGCGATATTCGCGGCTGGTAAGATTTTACTCAGACCAGAACCCCATAGAGCTGAAGATCTCCATATCCGAGTATATTAAGGGGATATCACCTGAAAATATCATACTTGGAAACGGTTCAGCTGAACTCATTTACTTATTTCTAGACGTTTTTGCGCGCGGTCATGAGGTCCTAATTCCGGTTCCTTCATTCACCGAATATGAAAGGGCAGCTCTAAGGGTTGATGCCAAACCGTTAACTGTGGAAATGACTGAAGATTTCTCATTAGATGTCAATAAAATTAAAAATGCTATTTCTGATAAAATCCGTGCGCTGATCATCTGCAACCCTCATAGTCCATCTGGAAGGCTATTCAGCCAAGATTCAATACTTGAACTTATCGAATTCTGTAATGGCAAGAACATTTACGTAATAGTTGACGAAAACTATATGGACTTCATAAGTCCAAGCCAAGATTACACAGTAACAAACCAGGTACACAAATACTTAAACCTCTTCGTTCTAAGATCCTTCTCCAAGTTCTTCGGTATG
>JAWBOR010000237.1:0-2781 GCA_038826015.1 Bathyarchaeia archaeon | reverse complement strand
TATAGACCGAGACGGTACGATTATCGAAGATCCGGGATACGTACATGGTGAAGAATTGAACTTCAAACAAGATGCCATTGAGATTATGAAGAAAGCAAAGTCTGAAGGCAACCTGTTGATCATCATAACGAATCAAGCGGGTGTTGCGAAGGGAAAGTTTACAGAAGAAGAATCAATCAAAACGACAGAAGCAGTTATCAGTTATCTGGCAAAAAAAGGTGTCGTGGTGGACGGATATTACTATTGCCCATTCCACCCGGATGGCATAGTAGAGAAGTACAAAAAATTCTCCTTACTCAGAAAGCCTAATCCCGGTATGATATTGCAAGCTTGTGAGGATTTCAGAATAGATATAGAAAGATCTATTGTCGTTGGTGACAATCCCGAGGTGGATATGATAAAACTTTTTGGCCTCGGTGGATTTCAAATTCTATAGTTCTTGGTCTAAAACTCAAGGAGAGTGGCACAATGTGAACAACCAAAAAAGAATCGCTCTGATTTATTTAGGACACCGTGGTGGAGGACCTATTTTCACGTTCAAACTCGCTGAATCGCTTTCGAAATCAGCTCTTACCAAAGTTTTTCTTTCGAGTAAAATCACCAACCGTGAAGATTGGAAACTGAAAGGATTAGACGTTGAATTCTTCGATATTCCTTACAACCTCAAGAGCGTGATGAACTTTTCTTGGAACCTGAGTTGTGCAAAGTTATTATGCAACAAAATTAAGGAATTTGCACCGCAATTGTGTCTATTCACCATGATACATCCCATGAATTTCTTGATTCAGCATTCGTTGAAGAAATCAGGGTATAAGATCGTCAGTATAATACACGATCCGAAACCCCACAGCGGAGAAAGAATCTGGGTAAAGTTGATCCAAAAGTTAGAACTGAAACATCCTGACGCTTTCATAACACTCTCCAATCATTCCGCTAACATCTTGAAGAACATGGTCAAAAAACCAATTTTCCAGTACGATCATCCCCTAATGGTCCTCGAAGAATCCGAGGAAGCCCAGCATTTGAAACAAAAAATCATCTCGATTTCCAAAGAGAAATTCGTCTTCCTAAATTTCGGGAGGATAGAGCCTTACAAAGGTATAGATATTTTGATAGAAGCCTTTCACCGTCTTGGTGAAAATTATTCTAATGTATTCTTGATCATCGCAGGACAGGGAAACTTGAGTACAGGAACGGTGCATAGATTAAGAAACCTTGAAGATAAAGGTCAAGCCATGTTCATAAACAGGTTTTTGAAAGATTCCGAGATTAAGGTCCTGATCGATTTATCAAAGGTGGTCGTCTTACCTTATCTGGATGCGACACAATCTGGGATAGTTTCAACAGTCATTCACTATGGTAAGCCTTTGATCGTCACACACGTAGGAGCTCTGTTAGAACAAACCAAGTATGGTACAGGAGCTCTCATAGTGCCACCGAACGACGCAATGAATCTTTATCGAGCCATGGAACTCATTCTAAAAAGCGAAAACGTATATGAAATCATGTGTGAAGAAGTCAAACTGATGAAACACTTCGCACCAACCTGGGAAGGATTTGCAGAAGAGATATTAAAAATCATCAATCTGTTGAAATCGAATGTATAAAGGGGGTAAACCGTCAATGAAAAGCACTTTACCTTCCGTAGCCGTGATAATACCAACTTACAACAGAGCCACGATGCTTCGACGTGCTTTAGAGAGTGTCTTGTCACAGAATTATCCAAACATCACGAAAATCGTCATCACAGATGATGGCTCCACAGACAATACAAAAGAAATCGTTGAGGAATATATGCTTAAAGACGATCGTGTGGTGTTCATCAAAAATACTAAGTACAGAAAAGGTCCCGCTGGGAACAAGAACAACGGTTTAGACTACATTGAATACGTTGTCAAGCCGGATCTATTCTGCTTTTTAGATGATGATTGGGAGCTCTTCCCAGGGGCGATTTCTAAACTGGTGAACATATACCTTGAACACGAAGGCCGTTACGATTCGGTATTCGGTAATGCCATAAGCGAGACCGGTGAAAAGATTACGACTGTTTTGAAAGGTTTACATGAGATCACTTATGAAGATCTAATATGTGGTAGATATCGAAACGACGCCTTTGGTGTTCAAAAAACTTCCTCACTCAAGGGGAGAAGATTTTTCGACGATTGCTAGGGCGGAGAATGGACCTTGGCAGCACAGATCTATAAGGACGGAATAAAAGCTCTCTATGTCGATGAAAATTTTGCTAAAATTTATGTGTCACACGCTGACAGAGTAACCAAAAGTATGACGAGCAAAGCGGACAGACAGTTCTTGAATTATAAATATTTTCTTGACATCGTTGAGGAAGACCTCAAGAAGATTTGTCCAAGAGTTTTAGCTAAACATTGTCTCTCAGCAGCTATGTTTGCCAAAATTGCAAAAAAGAAGTCTGAAGCAAATTTCTATCTTAAAAAGGCACTAAGTGTTAGTCGCCATCCTAAGTTGGTGCTAATAGCATTGATAATTGCTTTCTCACCAGCTAAACTTCTTGCTAGTCTGCGAAGCAGCAAATTATATGAAAAAGTGGGGAAAATACTTTGGCACTGAAAAAGTTTCCAAAAAGTATTTCTCTGAAAAATATACAACACATACCTATGTTAGGAGAAGGATCATGAATAAGCCGAAAATCGTTCACGTGATTTCAGCTCTATTAACAGGTGGTGCTGAAAGATTGATCACAGATCTTGTCCATTTCTCAGATAAATCAAAATTTGAAGTGAGCGTGCTCACAGTGTGTGAAAA
>JAWBOR010000236.1:0-2819 GCA_038826015.1 Bathyarchaeia archaeon | reverse complement strand
ATGGTGTGCCTTTACCCACGAGATGTCACCTAGGCGGCGGAGAAATTAGAACCACATTATCTCCGCGGACAATTATAAGCCCCAGTTTTCGAGTATTCTCCGCGTTTGTAGTGTCATCTGTCTCTTCCAAAACAAGATTTAAATGCTGATCGAACCCCTTCAGTCGACCGCGCAGGCTTTTCCCGCCCTTCAAGCGTACGAGCACGATTTTGCCCAAGTTCTGTTCAAGGATTTCAGTTGTCATTTCGCTCATTTTCGCATCTCCATATGCCTTTACGCATCTACTACTTGAACTTTTAACATTTAAACCTATCTAACTAGGATGGCCATGGTTTGCTTATCGAGAGTGCTCTGCGATGCTTTTCACGCCTTCTATTTCGAGACCCATTTTTCTTCCATATGGAGAATGAATGCAATTAGGCCTCTAGTTATAATTGTGAAGGTAAGCACCAAGAAGCCGTCGAATGTCCTCGTTATTGCTGTATTTATGATTTCTGCACCTATGAGTATTTCTAAACCCACAGTAAGGTATCGCGCATGCAGCTCAAACTTGGCTGGTTCAAGGGGAGCATGGAACTTGATGTAAATATATCTAATTGCCATTAAGATTGAGCCTAAAAGGATCAATCCAGTTGAAAGCAGGTATAGAAAGTTTATTGCGACTTCGAGGAAAACAACGATCATGTTAACGCCGACTGAATGGAACCAATTGTCTCCTAAAAAAAAGCTCACAACCGAAACTACTAAAATAATTATCAAGGCACAAATTATGGGCATAATTTTACTCTTTTCCATATAGTTCCCGCCGAAAGATTTGATGAAATCCCCTGAAATTTGTTAGTAGTAACTGTATAAATATTAATATGTTTTTATTCCTGTAATGCGGTATAAAAGATAAACTCAATCCCGCGTTTCATAAGGTAAATTTATGCGCGCTTTTAGCAGTCTGCATACATGCTTAAATGCTGCGTGAGACTGTTATCCGCCCAAAGAGAATTTATGTGAGGATTGTTTTCTATAATCTTCATTTTATTTAAACAGAATTTCTGCTATTTTAGATCGTAACTCCTTCTCTTTACGAACAAATATGTCCTCAAAAGTATTATCCATAATTATTCTACCATTGGAGGTTCTAACTATGGCACCCCCTATAGTTTTGATTTTTTCTTTAGATAGCCTCATTTTAGTCTTAAACCCTGTTTTTTTACTTATTTCTTTGGCTATATCATCAAGTTTTAATGGTAAAGTTGAATCATGCTCATTTAATAAAACTTCTAACTCTTTGCCACCTAAAATAACACCTGCTTCAATTATTAATTTTTCAAGAATCGGCAGATACTCTTTCGAGTTTGTCAGAACTTCGAGTTTACTTTTTACTTCATTTAAGACTCTGTCAATCCATACTTGCTTTCTTGAAAGAATAATCCAATCTGAATTAACCTTGGCTGTTGCTATGCAATGCTGTTTACTAAGTTCTGCCTCTTTTTCTGCCTTTTTAATGAGTAACCAAGCGGCTTCATTACCTCTTTGAGCACCTTCTTGTCTCTGTTTTTCAAAAATGTCTTCTGCTATTTTTTTAGCTTCTTTAATGATATCTTCCGCTGATTTCTGCGCCTCTTGAAAAATCGTCTCGGTTATTACCTGAATGTTTTCCAATTATTTCATCTCCTCCTGTTGCAAAACTATGTTTAACACAATATTTACTGCGTTTTCAAAATTCTTTTCTGCTTTTGCATCGATTTCTTTTAGAATTTTTTCCGCGGCCTCAGCAATTTTTCTGCTTTCCTCTTCTGCTTCTGTAGCTATTCTTCTTTTTATTTCTGCTGCCTTTTGCTCTGCTTTCCTTATTTCAGCGTTATATGCTTCTTCATAGGCATGCAATTTCTTTTGTTCAGCTTCTTGCCTGATTCTTTCAGCCTCAGCCGTTGCCTTTTCAATTATTTCTTGAGCCTCTAAGTGTTTCTCCCTTATTGCCTTAAAGACTTCAAGCACCTAAAGCACCCATTATAGTACTGCCCTCAAATTATTTAAGTGCATATTGAACTTTTTGAGGTTAGCTTTGACACATTAACTTAGTTTATTTTACATAGAAAAAGTTTAATATTATTCGCCTTTTTATTTAGTTCGATTAAGGCTAGAGGATGTGTCGCTGCGCAAAACCTCTGGAAACTGGAAGCTATAGTTTGTCAAGATAAAATTGATGAAGTAATACTCTTCTTAGGTAGGATGGGGGTCGCGCATTCTATAAATGTTAATGGCGAAAAAGAGTTGTATGAAGGCCTTTTGGAAGAATATTCTGTCCAATGCGAAATTGTTAGTAAGAATTCTGATATTCTTATGCGGGTTAACCGTATACTTGAAGAATTAGAAATAGAGCCATTGATTTTGCCTGAAAAGCCTTCTATTCCTTATAAGTCAACTCTAAAGGAAATACTCGGAGACATTGAACAGAAACTAGTCGAAGTTGAGGCTCGTTCAAAACCATTTACTGAAACCATAAGTTTGGCAAATACTCTTACCCGAAAAATTGATCATAAGCTTCATACATGGAATATGCGATTCAAAATCAAAGTTAACAAAAATAACATTGATTTTTACGGAAAATCACCCAAGGAAATGCTGCTGGAAGTTGAACGGCAACTCGCCGAGATCGATGCGCAAATGGAAAAAATAGCTGCCACTTCCACACGATGTGCCCGCATCATTTCAAGAATTGAACAACTAACTAATAATTTGAAAGTTGCTACCAAACATCTTTCTACACAAAAAATCTCTGTTCAAATCGATGAATTATTCTTGTCTTTTATTGAAATGAAACT
>JAWBOR010000235.1:0-2842 GCA_038826015.1 Bathyarchaeia archaeon | reverse complement strand
AATTAACCAAAATCCAAGCTGAAGCCATCGGACTACCATTGATTCAAGAAATAACATACGGAGAAAAGGAGAAGGAATTAGAAGACTTAAAAAGAGCTCTGAAGTTATCGGAAAAAAGATTCAAAATTGAAGGCGTCGTCACCGGCGCAATAAGGTCAATCTATCAAGCCAGCAGAATTCAAAGCATTTGCCTAGCACTGGATTTGTGGTGTTTTAACCCTTTATGGTTAAAAGACCCCGTTGAACTTTTGAATGAGCTTATAGAGAATGGTTTTAAAGTTGTCATATCAGGCGTCTTCGCTTTCCCTCTGGACAGAACTTTCTTGGGCGAAATTATTGACAGCGACGTTATTAAGAAACTGGAAGAGTTCAGAGAAAAATATGCTTTGAACCCTGCTGGGGAAGGGGGAGAAATGGAAACCACAGTATTGGATGCTCCATTCTTCAAAAAGAGAATAGAGATTCTTGATTATGAAATCTTTTGTCAAAATAATTCTGGTGTGTTCAAAATAAAAAATCTGAGGCTAATAGACAAATGATACTGATAATTAACGTGTGTTCAGATAAGTTAAGCGAACTCGAATTTGTCAGGCCTATCGAGGTTATTCTAAGAAATTTCAATATTAAATTTCTCAGGCGACATTTCCTTGATATTACTCAAAGAGATTTGGATAAGACGGAAAAAATCATTATTTGTGGAACAGCGCTAAAGGATACTGAATATTTAGAAAACATTGACAGGTTTAGTTGGCTTAAAGATTATCCGAGGTCAATCTTAGGTATTTGTGCGGGATTTAAAATTCTCGCCAAAATTTTTGGTAACGACTTATTCGAAAAAGCCATGATTGGGCAATTTAAAGTTGACGTGATAAAAGAAAATAAATTGACAACTGAAAAAGAGTTTTATTCTTATTTCTTGAGTTCTGATGTTGCGAAAATAATTAAGGGTTTTGAGGTATTGGCAATGTCGGAGAATGCAGAATGCATGATAAAACATGAAAACAAAGATTTTTATGGTTGCCTGTTTTATCCTGAAATCATAAACCCTGAGATTATTATAAACTTCTGCAATTATACTTGAAAATATTTCAATAGAAAACTATAGCTTTACTAACCATGAAAGCTTTATGAAAGTGCGTAACCGAAATTTTTTTATTCTTTGCCCCAGTATTAAGGGGTCAATACGTTTATTGGCAAACTGCACATTAATTAGGGAAGTTTGATCTAAAAAGGTTGAAATAGAAGGTGAACGATAATGAAGATTGAAATCCTCAACCAAACCCGCAACGAATTGCTCAAAAGGATTGAGTTAACGTTCCGCGTAGACCATGCAGGAAGCGGGACACCCTCAAATGTTGAAATAAGAAAAAAACTCGCAGATATGTTTAATGTTGATGTTGAAAGGGTATATTTGCGAAAAAATAAGACGAAGACCGGAAGCATGACTGTGACCAGCGAAGCACACGTTTACGATTCCGTTGAACAAGCAAGATATGTGGAACCAAAATACATAATACAAAGAACAACGCCTAAGAGCGAGAAAAAAGGAGAAAAAGAATAAATGTCGAAAGGAAAAGATAAAAAATCATTGTCATTTTTGTCTCAGTACAAAATTGAAGGGGGCAAAGTAAAAAGGCTACTTCCGACGTGTGAACGGTGCGGACCTGGATATTTTATGGCTGATCACAAGGACCGTTACGCATGTGGTCATTGCGGCTTCACACGTTACAAGACAGAAAAGGAACAAAAACCTGAATAAGAATAATCTATACTGCTATTTGTTCTTCTTTTCCGTGATAAGATTTTCAAATTGTTTAAAAGAACCCTTCCAAAAAGAATAAAGTGATTCATAACAGCTATGATAGGTGCTTAAAATATGAAAGTTGGAATCATCGCTGACACGCATGATAGATTATCTTTTATTGACAAGGCTGTTCGCCGTTTGAACTTAGAGCATGTTGAGATAGTGCTACATGCAGGGGACTACATCGCACCTTTCGTGGCTTCCCATTTTAAGCCCTTAAAAGCGAAAATGATTGGAGTTTTCGGTAACAATGACGGTGAACAGAACCTGCTACGAAAAAAGTTTGAGGAAATAGGCATTCAAATCCTAGGAAGATTTGCAGAAGTGAATCTTGACAGTCTGAAAATTGCGTTGCTGCATGGTCATGAAGACGATCTTCTAAAATCGCTTATCAGCTTACACGAATCCGGAGCTTATTCAGTCATAGCTTATGGACACACGCACCGCACAGAAGTTAAGAAACTGGGTAAAACTCTAATCATAAACCCCGGCGAAGTCTGTGGATACCTTAGCGGAAACTCCACATTTGCGATTCTTGACACAAAAACATTGGATGTGGAAATCGTATATCTGAATAAGCCGAAAGATCTAACCAAGCCATCCTAATAGCTAACGCAGTCAGTAAACACCTAAATTTAATTCAAAAAACCGTATACATGAAAATAACAGAGAAACAAAAAATGTAAGTAGTTGTAGAAACGCTATGATATTTTGGTGATTTAATGGAGAAAGTAAAATTTGGCTTGGGGTTAGGGGTTGCAGATGTTAATGAAAACATTAAAAACGCTGTTTTTGCTGAGAAATGCGGTTTCAACGGCGTTTGGATGGCCGACCATATCGGAGGACTAATAGCATCAGAAATATGGGGAGAAGCTTGGACAACTTTAACTGCAATCGCTGTGAAAACTAAACATTTGAGACTTTATTGCGCTGTAACTGAACCACTTAGAAGGCATCCAGCTCAAACGGCACAGACAGTTGCAACTTTAGATCGAATATCAAATGGAAGAGCAGGCATTGCGGTTGGAGCCGGCGAAT
>JAWBOR010000234.1:0-2845 GCA_038826015.1 Bathyarchaeia archaeon | reverse complement strand
TGGNCTTATTATAAAAAGGTTCTTTTATGAAACCCTCTAAAAAGGTTGTTGCAATTCCAGTTTTCTTAGCGGCTTCAGCTATGTTTCCTTCACAGCTCTGCGCAATCGCGGCTTGAAGCTCTTCACACCACCATTCTTCAGTAAAACCTGAGGGGAGAAGAGACTTGTTATTATATAAGAAGTCACCAAAACTTATGAGGATGTCGCCAAGAAACAGAATCTTGTCAACCTCTTTTTCTATCTGCTCAAAGTTTTCGTAAGAAACACGAGACACGGAACCATTCTTTAATCGCACAATGGGCGGCTCTATCCCATCCACAGGTAGAACAACACCTGACTTTCCAGGCGTTTCAATCTTCAGTTGAGTGCCTCCAGCTAGGAAGCTCTGTAAAACCATCATCGTCAACGGATGGACACCTATGGCTGCTAGACCGGTGTTTCTTGCTCTTCCATAACGAAGTCTAAAACCTCCTCGCCTAGAAGGAAAGCTAAGAATCGGCCGTCCAGCCGGCGCGTCTTCCATAAACCCCGATGTCTTCTTTTTTTCAATCTCCCGAATGTCTTTAAGCCAATCCCAACCTTGTATTCCAAGGTCTTCTACAACGCTCAGAACTTTGCTTGCTCGCCCTATTATGCCGTCGTTAATAACGCGGAGAGCTCCGCCTCGAATGCAATTTGTCTCTACACGAGGCAAGTTACGGAAAGATGAAACCTCAATTGGGTCAGATTGCGTTCCAGTGACCTCTACTGGAATATATTGGAGGGCTTTTTTAATCTCTTCATCTGAAACGCTGTACTGGAATCGGCCTACTTCACGTTCATAAAGTCGCAATTCTTCAATAAACCTACCGATTTCTTCTTCACTCGGTTTATACCGGTCTAATCCGAGAAGGCGTCGAACAAAATCCGCAATGACAGGTGTCAACGCTGTCTCGGTACCGCCTGCCGAGCGAATGGGACCCGCCAGATATACGGCTAAATATTTAGAGCCGTCTGGATTAGACTTTATTGATACTTTTGCTATTCCTTCCGAATAGACTGCTGCAGTAACTCCCTCTGTGAGTATGGCGAGAGCTGTTCGAATAGCTTGTCCAGCAGCCTCTTCCTGGTTTAGATGTCCAAATTTTCCATAAACGATTTCTTCTGCAATTTTGAAAGCTGCGTTTTCCCGTGGCATCTTCTTTGTTAATTCTCTTATACTGTCGGCTATTCCAGGCAACCCGATGAAGCCTTCTACAAGCCCAGCTAAATCGCTTGCTATTTCTATTTCAGGGAAAAGTTTTGGATCTAAACCCTTCTTTCTAGATTCTTTGGCGATGGCGAATATTTCTTTCAAAGAATTTTCTAGTTTAGAGAAATATTCTTGATATTCTTTACTTATTTGAGTAACCAAATTGTTCTCACTTTAAGGTAAGGCCACTACATGTGAATTCGACATAAAATTATCGCCGACCATTCCTTAATAGGACGACCAAAAGACCTTTCATAAGTTTTTTTGGCTATTTCGTCTCTTTTTCCAACACAAGATTTGCATCTCTCATGCCTCATATCGGAAGGCCCGTCACATTGACCGCAGTTAAGAAGCAAACTTTCACCCAATCCCTTAAGATTAGCCCATGCATATTCACGTTCATCATATTCTGGTTCAAAATCTGGCCAGATGCCATAGATTTCATTTTGTCCAAGTGCTTTTTTCAAAGATTCAAAATAATGTTCGAAGGCAGTCACATTAATCCCTCAATAACTCGTAATTCTGTTGTTCACCCCTTCTTTTATCCCTTTTACAATCTCTTCTATTTTATTTTTGACAGAGATTCTTTCGCTTTCTTCTATAGCCGTGCTTGTGACAATAATATCTGCACCGGCACTAGTAATTTCCTTAGCTTGTGGTCCGTTTCTTATCCCCCCGCCAACAATCACTGGTATATCTACCGTCTCTTTAACCATACTCACCATACTTTTGGGGATTGGTTGGCTGACGCCAGACCCAGCTTCTAAATAGACAAAACGCATACCCATGTATTTAGCCGCTAAAGCATGGGCAACAGCCAACTCGGGTTTATTATATGGTATGGGGCAGGCTTTTCCAATGACGCCAGCTGATCCTCCGTCTCCAACGATTATATATCCAAGCGGCATTGCCTCCAAATTGAATTTTTTAATAAGAGGCGCAGCTAGGACTTGGGCTCCTGATATAAAATAGGGATCAGCTGAATTAAGAAGAGACATAAACCATATGGCATCAGCATATTTGCTAATACCTGTTACATTGTTCGGAAAGAGAATAACGGGTATCTTTACAATATTTTTAATTGTCACAACAACTTTGTCCAAATGCTCTGATGAAACTAAAGTGGTTCCGCCTACCATAATTGCAGAAGATCCGCATATCTCGCTTTCACGTGCCAGAAAAGATGCAGATTCGCAAGTTACTTTTTCAGGATCGATTAATGTTATGTGTATCGTTACGTTCTCTTGCATTCTCTTAAGCAGATATTCTTCCACTTTGCCTAACATTACATTCTCTCACGTTGAGTTTGTTCATAAAATCTGTCAATGAAATGACAATAGACATCGATGTTTTCAAAATAAGTTTTTATCGGCACTTCGTCGACTAAACCACAGTTGCTGCATCGAACAACCGCCTTTTCCTCTTCTTTTGCAGCTTCAATCTTAATGGTTTCTTTGCCACATTTAGGACAAAGGAATATCTTTGGTAATTTCTTCTTTGGAATTCGCACTACTTTTCTTCGTCTTCTACCCATTTTCAGCTCATCCAAACTTTATGTTCAGTCTTCTCTCTTAAAGCTTTGTAAAAAAAAAGATTCATTCCTTATGTAGACAG
>JAWBOR010000233.1:0-2864 GCA_038826015.1 Bathyarchaeia archaeon | reverse complement strand
ATTTTGACCTTCCTGATGAGTTTCTTTGGGAAAAAATAAGACTTGACCCAGCTCGCTTGCCTGAAAATTTATCTAAAGCGATGAAAACTCTGGCTGAAAGAAATCCGGAACTGAGAAGTATCTTTGAACAAGTTGACTTTGTTCAGTTTACCAGCAGTCGAGAAAATGCAGAAATTTTAAGACAGTTGGTTGAACTTTTTAGCGCTCACTCATTGTATCATGTTTCACCAGATATTTTGGGTGACGCTTACGAGTGGATTTTAAGTTATTTTGCTCCTCAAAAAGCTAAAGAAGGCGAGGTTTACACTCCAAGAGAAGTTATCAAGCTAATTGTAGAAATACTTGACCCAGAACCTGGCGAGAGCGTTTATGACCCAGCTTGCGGTTCCGGTGGAATGCTTATCAGTGCTTATCAGCATGTTGAAAATGAGCAGGGCAAAGAAGCTGCTGATAAGTTATTTCTCTACGGTCAGGAGGCGAGTCCCAAAACTTTATCGCTTGCCACAATGAATGTTTACATTCACGACATTAGAAATGCTAATCTTCAAATGGGCGACACCCTTCTTTACCCTAAGTTTAAAGAAAAGGAGACCATCAAACAGTTTGATGTGGTAATTGCTAATCCTCCTTGGAATCAAGATGGCTATCCGGAAGAAGTTTTGAAACGAGGTGAGTTCTGGCAAAGGCGTTTTAGTTATGGGTTTGCTTCAAAACAGTCAGCTGATTGGATTTGGATTCAACACATGTTAGCTTCAGCCAAAGAGGATACTGGTCGAGTGGGAGTGGTTATTGACAATGGCTGTTTGTTCCGTGGTGGCAAAGAAATGGCTATCCGAAAGGCAATACTCGAAGCTAATTTAATTGAGACGGTCATTCTTTTACCAGAAAAACTTTTTTATAACACTGGTGCCCCGGGAGCAATTATTATTTTGAACAAGAACAAGCCAGCAGACCGCAAAGATAAGGTGCTTTTTATCAATGCCAGCCGCGAATACGAAAAACATCCCGATGTGCGCAAACTCAACCGATTAGGCGAGGAAAACATTAAAAAAATTGTTGAGGCTTACAGGAACTTTGCCGAAATCGAAGGTTTTTCCAAAGTAGTTAGCCTTGAGAAAATTAAAGAAAATGACTACAACCTCAATGTTACTCTTTATGTTTTTCCTGAAGAAGAAGTTGAAGAGATTGACGTGGAAAAAGAATGGCAAGAGCTAAAAGCAATCGAAAACGAGCTTGCAGAAGTGGAGAGAAAGATAGAAGGGTATTTGAGAGAGCTAATGTAGAGTGTTTTTACGAACACATTAAATGATTGAATGATGACCGAATTTAGTAGAGACCATACGGTAGATGGTAGACAGGAAAACAAGCAAATAAAATTTCTTGGTGAAGTGAATGACTTTTAATCTTTTGTTCTATTAGAAAGGGGAAATGCGAAAAGGAATAGGCAATAAATGAAATTTGTACATATGGAGAATGAATGAGCGGCTACATATTTATTGATGAATCGGGTGATTTGGGTTTTGATTTCAGCAAAAAAGGCACGACTTCCTACTTTCTGATTACCTTTCTCTTTACCAAAAACAAGCGACCTATAGAAAAGTGTGTAAAGAAAGTCCACGCGGGTTTAAGAAAAAAATACAAAAAAGTTGGTGTACTACATGCATACAAAGAAGAACCGGCGACTAAAAAACGTTTACTTTCCCTTCTTGCAACGAAGGAGTGTTTTGTGATGACTATATTGTTAAACAAGAGGAGAGTTTATACGAGGCTACAAGACGAGAAACCGGTACTTTACAATTATGTGACCAATATATTATTAGATAGAGTATTCACAAAAAATTTATTAAAGGCGTCTTCTATCCAGATAATTGCTTCTCGTAAAGAAACTAATAAATTCCTGAACCAGAATTTTAAGTCATATCTTAAGTCTCAACTCGCGTTAAATCATAGTCTTCACGTCGATATTTTCATTAAAACACCAGCGGAAGAGAAAGCATTACAAGCGGTAGATTTCGTAAGCTGGGCTATTTTTAGAAAATATGAATACGGAGATAGCACTTACTATAATCTTATAAGGGGGAAAATCATTGAAGAAAACCCTTTGTTTGCTTAAAACAAAGCCTCGCCCGCTGTCTCGAGGCGCCCTGCGGTACCCCACGGACGAGGTCTTACTTGCAACAATTCTATACTATCATAAATAGCTTAAATGTCAACTGAGACTTTCAAAACAGGCAAAAGGCAGGGAGTAGCTGACATATAGAAGACAGAGGAGAAAAAGAGAGGAGAAAATGAGGAGAGGTTATAAACAAACTGAAATAGGGCTTTTGCCAGAAGATTGGGAAGTAGTGAGATTGGGTGATGTACTAGAACTGCTTAGGAACGGTTTGGTCTTTAGACAGAATAAAGATAAAAAGGGTATACCCGTAACAAGAATAGAAACAATATCGGAAGAGAAAATCGATTCTCAAAAAGTTGGATATATCGAAGGAATCTCCGAAAAGGAAATATCTGAATATAGACTCCAGATAGGGGATATACTTTTTAGTCATATAAATAGTATCGAACATATTGGTAAAACAGCAATTTATAATGGCGAACCTCCTATGTTGCTCCATGGGATGAATTTGCTGCTTCTTCGACCAAAGAAATCCCTTGTTGAGCCAAATTATCTTCTCTGCCAGCTGAGGCATCTTAGGGCAAAGGGGTTATTTAGAAATATGTCGAAGAAAGCAGTTAACCAGGCTTCAATAAACCAACTTGAATTAGGAAGAGTAAAGTTAATCTGCCCTCCCCTTGGGGAGCAAAAGAAAATTGCGGAGATTTTGAGCACTGTTGATAAGAGACTGGAGTTATTGAGAAAGAAA
>JAWBOR010000232.1:0-2875 GCA_038826015.1 Bathyarchaeia archaeon | reverse complement strand
GGATTCAGCAGCCTTAAGTGTTCTGTCCGTTTATGAGTCGTTGAGGTGAAGCATATGCTTAAAGTTGGCATTGTTGGGTCAGGATGGGTGGCGGTAAACCGTCATATTCCATCATTAATTAAAGATCCTAGAGTTAAGATAGTTGGCATTGTTAGCAAGGCCACGGAAGAGACCAGAAAGGTTGCAAAGAAATTTGGAATTCCGAAGATTTATGATAATGTAGACAGTTTACTGAGCAATTCATTGGATATTGTTGATATTTGTACACCGCCATTCACTCACTGCGAAATTGCTGTTAAGGCGGCTGAATCTAGCTGTCATGTTTTTGTCGAAAAGCCCTTAGCCATGAATACGAGGGAGGCTGAAATGATGATAGAGGCAGCGAGGCGAAATAGTGTAAAAATCTGTGTTTCCCATAATTTCCTCTTTTCCCGTTCAATGAAAAAGGCTAGGAGGCTTAGAGACTTAGGTGCCTTTGGAAAGGTGACTAATATTATTGCCCTCCAAATGTCAAATTTAAAGAGAAGATTGCCGAAATGGTACCCTATGCTTCCTGGAGGCTTATTTTTTGATGAATCACCCCATATGATTTATTCAATCCTTGAATTTCTTGGCAGAGGCACGTCAGTTTCATGGTCTAGAGTTGAGGAATGGGAGAATAATCCACAACCATTATCACGTGTAGAGGCATTTTTAGAATCGAAAGCGGAAAACTCAACAGCATATATCTACTCAGCCTTTAATTCCCCACGAGATGAGTGGATTATGGCAATTATGGGGACAAAACGTGTGGCAATAATCGACTTTTTCCGCGACGCAATAATAGAGTTGAAGGAAGGAGGTAGACACACACCATATGAAGTACTGATAAACTCCTTAAACTTAATATGGCAAATGACCAAAGAAACGGCAAACTCGGGTTTCCGCTTTCTTGCAAAAAGCCTTTACTTTGGACACAACGAACTCATCCGCAAATTCATCGATGCTATAGAAAAAAACACCGAACCACCCGTACCGGCTGAGGATGGTAAACTGGTCTTAGAAATAATTGAACAAGTCCTAGGGAGGGCGCAGGCTTCTAGAGATTAATGTTGGAGAAGATGCTTGAAAATTGCTACTTCATCATTTTCAAACACTTTTGAAAAATTATTATCACTGTTGAACCATTCAAATTCCCTTCTGCGGTTTACATTGATCAAGACATAGTCTACCCCCATCTCCTCGATTAGCTTATAAGAATTAAAGTATCGCACTTTACCGGAACCTATGCTTAGAAGCTTTGGAAGAACAAATCTTAAGCGTATCACCGCATCATAAGACGGAATATCAAATACAAGTATTGCGAATTCCTGTTCCCTCCCGGCTGCTGGTCTGACATATGTATTAACCGTCCCTTCATAATCTATAGTCATATTTAGCCGAACATACGCCCCCATAGAAGTAATCATTTCAAGCGCAACCTCTTTGTTACTCCATTTAAAATAGCTGTTAAGATCTGCAAAATCTGACTTAAAAAGTGGCATAAAAATTTTTGTAATATTGGTTTGAAGAATTTGAAAGGAAACCTCAACCGTCAAATCATCCAAAATACTTATACTTTTAATTAGAACCGCCGAACCGCGAATGGTATACAATATGTTAATTTCAGGATGAGCTTTATTTTCTTGATAGGTAACAGCGTCTTTAATGCTACCCAAAGTGATGTTTGAGCTTTGGCAACACGTAATTATCGTCTTATCATCGGCGAAAAATAAAAGGCCATCATAGAAATCTCCAATGTTTACGCTTATCTCCGGATTGCCCACACCGGCTGGAAAGGTTTCAGCAACCATCACAAAGTCATTTAAGAGAACATCAGTGCCTGAAAAGATTATGTTGGCTTTTTTAGCTACTTCTCTTTCATCATAATAGGTTAGAAAACGTAAATACGTTGTCGCAACACTTTTCCTATTAGCGTACCCTTCAATCCACCATCCATAATTGTGCCCGCCTCCTTCACCACCACGCCTATAAGGGCCAGATGTAGCGATGATTGAGCCTCTATTAGTGCTATCTCTCAAGTAGTTAAGCGCATCCAGAAACTGGGGTGTTAAAACTTTATAGTGCGAAACTGCCATTAAGAGAGAGGGGAAGGAGACGAAAATAGACATAGAAATCAATAGGGTTAAACAAGCTAAAGAAATTAGTTTTAAACGCTTGTTAAAACCTTCAAGCTTCGATAACAATTTTTTAACGAAAACGGATACGCCTAAGAATAAAGGTATTGGCCAGAAGTAGACCCATCGTGGTGGGTGTAAAGTGAAGAAAATCGGCAAACACCCACTAATAAAAAGAGCTGCCAATGTTATGCCCAGCAATCTGTTTTCACCTATCAGAATTAAAACTCCAATGATTCCAAGAGATATGAGGGTGGTGGTAAACAAATACGCTTGTTTGAACCAAAGTAAATGGCCCAGTGAGCCGATGCGCCGATCATCCAATGAAAGATTTGTTTCTTGTAGGACCGCCGAATTTAGAATATGGGTATAATTAAAAATATATGGGGTGCACAAAACAGAGCTTATCAGCCCAATTATCAACGTGGACTTTGCAAGAATTACAATATCTTTATCTCCGTGATTTTTAAACCACAACACTAAAAGTAGAAAAAGAAAAGAGAGAAAAAACATGAGGAGATATGCGGCTGCTAAGTAATGAGAACCTACAGTTAAACTGGCGAAGAACGCGGCTAACAGTTTGTCCCTCATACTCTTAACATTCCTTATGCAGTTAACCCAAAATATAAGAAAGGCTACGAGAAAGACAAGCGCCAACATATTAGCGTTCCCGCCCCATCCGATCATTTCGGAATATAGCGTATTAAAAACGATTAAAA
>JAWBOR010000231.1:0-2890 GCA_038826015.1 Bathyarchaeia archaeon | reverse complement strand
GAATATTTGAGCTTTGGGCGATGCTGATGGCACGTATCCGTTTAAGCATGTGGCTAATTACGAAGGATTAGTTGTATTCTACAATGCAATATTAAAAAGGAAAGTGAAAGTTGATTACCACGCTGTGTCTCACGCAGTTTTTATATATCCTGAAGTTGCAAGCGCTGGGTTCAAAGAGAGAGAGGCAATAGAAAAACTCGGCGAAGACAAGGTTTTAATTGGATTCCACAGGTATCAGGACACCGCTAAGGGAGAGGCGATGGGTGTAAAGGATTATTTTGTCAAAGTTATCGTTGAAAAAGAAACATTGAAAATTTTGGGAACACATATTATTGGACCCTATGCCTCTATCCTAATTCATGAGATAATTAACCTTATGAATACTGATGAGCAAAATGCAGAACCAATATTTCGTAGAATGCACATCCACCCCACGTTAAGCGAAGTAGTAGAAAAAGCATTCCAACATCTTATGACGCCTGAACAATACCATCACGTCGTTGAATATCACTAAGGACTCATCGGCATGTCGGATATATTTGACTACATTGATGATGTTAGCTCAATAAAATGACGTAGCCGACCATCTCTTTCCTATCAGAAAAAGTTGTCGTAGGAAAACAATGAAATCCAAATGAAAAAAGCTAATTAAAAGATAAAATTTAAAAAGGTTGTATGAGGCATGAGTTCTCGTAGTCTGGAGGTTGTTTACAATGCCCTGTACAGTTGTGGTTTGCGGGTTTTTTGGAGATACAGGTAAAGGAAAAATAATTTCATACCTGGCCTTAAAAGACAAAGTAGACATAACGGCTAGAGCTGGTGTCGGACCAAATGCTGGACACACCGTGGTTTATAGAGGCCAAACCTATAAAGTGCGTATGATTCCAAGCGCCTTTGTTTATGACAAATGTAGGCTATTAATTGGGCCAGGCGTGATTGTTGATCCCATCGTCTTTTTAAGAGAAATTGAACTTGTTAAAGCCGAAAACAGAGTTGGTGTTGATCCACAATGTGCTATAATCGAACCGAAACATATAGAAATTGACAAAGCAGGATATTTGGCGTCTGAGATAAAAACCACG
Source organism: Bathyarchaeia archaeon (assembly GCA_038826015.1). Taxonomy (GTDB): domain Archaea; phylum Thermoproteota; class Bathyarchaeia; order Bathyarchaeales; family DTEX01; genus JAWBOR01. The sequence continues at coordinate 1,808 of JAWBOR010000231.1, read as the reverse complement.
GGCACCGGCACAGGACCCTGTAATGCTGATCGAGTGTTAAGAAAGGCTAAACTCGCAAAAGACGTGCCCGAGCTGAAAGGGTTTTTGGCTGATGTCCCCTTAGAAGTTAATGAGGCGATCGATAAGGGAGAAAACGTTCTAATTGAAGGAACACAGGGAACATTTCTTTCACTGTGGCATGGAACATACCCTTATTGTACTTCGAAAGATGTAACAGCTTCAGCCGCATGCTCAGACGTAGGTTTAGGACCCAAGAAAGTCGACGACGTGATCGTAGTGTTCAAAGCCTTCACAACAAGAGTAGGCGCAGGTCCACTGCCAGGCGAAATATCGTGGGAAGAAGCCGAAAAAAGAGGTTGGGCTGAAATAGCCGCAGTAACCGGAAGAAAAAGAAGAGCTGCCCCATTCAGCTTCGAACTCGCTAAAAGAGCTATGATGCTTAACAGCGGAACGCAAGCTGCAGTAACGAAAATTGATGTTCTCTTTCCAGAATGTAAGGGGGCAAAATCCTATGATAAACTTTCTGGTGAAGCTAAAAGATTCATTACCCAAATTGAAGATGAAATATCGGCTCCTGTGACACTGATAGGAACAGGCCCAGATGCTTTAGAGGTCGTTGACCGAAGGACCGGATAAGATAGTATTCTTTCGATAGCTGAGTATTTCAAAAGATTTTTAAATCTCCAATGTATAGCATTGGATAACGTTAATATTATAGCCTTGTTTTTTGGAGAGATGCCAGCTTAGAAAGGAGTGAATGGTTACGTTTAATCTGGTAACATTGGAGGATACAGTTCGAATACCACCTGAAAAATTTGGTGAGCCCTTGGAAAAAGTTGCGCATGAGCAATTGAAGGCAAAATATGAAGGTATGGTTGAGGAGGAACTTGGCTATATAATAGCAGTAACCGATATCAAGGTTTCACCTTTCGGAAAGATAATTCCAGGAGACGGCGCGACCCATCATAAAGTCACTTTTGCTCTTCTAACCTTTTATCCGAAGATTCAAGAAGTTGTTGAGGGCGAGGTAGTTGAGATTGCAGATTTCGGTGCTTTTATAAGAATAGGCCCAGTTGACGCTTTGATTCATGTTTCTCAGCTTATGGACGACTTCATCTCTTACGACGATAAACAAGGGGTCCTCATGGGAAAGGAAACCAAGCGGCAGGTCACAACCGGAGACCGAATGCGTGTCCGCATAACCGCAGTTTCCTTAGGACGGGGCAGCAGTTTCGGAAAGATAGGTGTGACCGCTAGACAACCATTTTTAGGAAAATTGGAATGGATTGAAGCAGATTTAGAAAAATTGAAGACAGAAAGTAAGCCTAAATAGTGTAAGATAGCCAAAAGGTGTCTCAAATTTGGTTGAAAGAGTATGTAGAAAATGCCATTTCATTTCGGAAGAAAACGTATGCCCCAACTGCAAGTCCACAGATCTGAGCGATGACTTTGGCGGTTTAATAACAATTATCGATCCAGAAAAATCGGTCATCGCTAAAACGTTAAAGATCAATAGAAAAGGACGTTATGCTATTCGTGTTAGGTGATGAAAGATAAGGGTCATCACGGATGATCTTCGAAGAGAGTTAAAATCACCTTTGGGTTTACTGATCCGCGGCTCAATTAACCTTACCATGGAAAGATTGCAGAAACTGATAACTGAAAACAAGCCGAAAAAATTAATCTCTGTTGGTGACAGAGTTTCAAAAAGCATAATCGAGAAAAGAATTCCATTTGATATTTTAATTGTAGATAACAAAATCATGCGAAAACCCTCTGTTCCTGTCGAATTCAAAGCCAAAAAAACC
>JAWBOR010000230.1:0-2920 GCA_038826015.1 Bathyarchaeia archaeon | reverse complement strand
CACTATTTTTAGCGAGCCTATAGCGAACTCTTGTCCATCCTCAATTGTCTTGCCATATGCCCAATCTAGTCCTGGACCATGATATACCTGTGCGCCGGTGGCATTTGCAAGTTCCAGAGAACCAATCACATAATCTTCATTTCTATGAGTTTCGAAAATATACTTAATTTTTGTCTCCCATTTTCTTGCGTTTTCCAAATACGTTTCGCAATCCCTTCTCGGATCTATTACTGCCGCTTCATTTTTTGAGCTAATCATGTAAGATAGGTGGGAAACTATTTCTGATTTATAGATCTTGAACTTCAATTACATAACTCCAGCTAATATACTCAATATTTTTATGTAAAAGGCTTCCCTCTCATATTAGAGTTTTTAGGATTGATTTTCGTTTTCTTTTCCACCTCTTATGGCGCATGCTAAGCGCTATAATATACCTGAACCTTTAGTAATGTTAAGCTGTTGCGAGAGCATGGGTAGGAATATTGGCGAAGGTAATTGTAATTGCTGGAGCCTCTGGGATTCGTTCGCAGATTGTGGGTCGTCATTTTTGGCAATTTAAAAGGTTTCATGCGTTGCCTCTCCAACACTATTTTAGCATTTGTAAGCAAAAATAGAAATATAAAACCATTTTATATATGCTTGCACAAAGATAAATGCTTGACCTAAAATGAAGGAGCCTTCAAAAATTTTTATTCTGAAGCTTGAGTTGTTTGGCATGCTTTTCATAATTCTCTTAGGAAGCGCTTTACATTTCACCTTTGAATTGTCAGGTAATAATCCAGTTGTCGGTGTTTTTTCGGCTGTTAATGAGAGCGTTTGGGAGCATTTGAAATTGAGCTTTTGGCCAGCATTAATATACGCAATTATCGAGCATAAGCCTTTGAAGAAAATAGCGGGCAACTTCTTTCATGCCAAGGCTGTTGGAATATATGTCATGCCTTTGGCTATTGTTTCTTTTTTCTATTTATATAGAATGTTTCTTGAAGAAAATCTGGCTAACGTCAAACTTCAAATAAAAAGTATATATGGATTGATTCCACTCCAACAGAACACCAAGAGACAACATTAATACTCCAGTTATTAGGTGCAAAATACCTGCGGCAATGTTAATACATTTAAAGTAACCAAACGAAATCGGTGACTTGGCTATTGTTTTCTGTATTTATAGTTCATAAGAATAATTTTTCTCCAAAGTGCTACTATGTTTTTCTCAAACGAGGGTCGTAGGAAAATGCTTTGATAGCTTTCAAAGCGCTTCTCTCCTTGTCTTTTATCTCTAACATAACATCAAAGTCGTGAGGCTCAGTCTTTTTCAAGAAAAGCCTAAAATCATCTAAGTCGATTGACTCAGCATGCTGACGAGTAGAACCCCCATGCCGTCGAGAACTATAATCAACCATAGGAATCCCATCCCTATCAACACGCCAAGTTCCAACAAAGCTCTCAAAAGCTTGAGCAATGCTTTCTCCAGAATTATACAACGCGTGATGAAAAACGTCAAATAAAACAGGCAAATTTGTTTCGTCACTTATCCTTAGACAATCTTGAAGGCAGTAGAGCATATCATCGTTCTCGATCACTAACCTACGGGCTATAGAGTCATCAATCTGAAAGAACCTTTCAATAAACCTTTGCATACTATTTTGCTTGTTTCCGTAAACTCCTCCAATATGAATCTGAATTTTAGCAGAAATATCAAGCTTCATAAGATCCAAAACTTGAGCATGATACTCAAGTTCTTTCATGCTTCTGTTGAAAATATCTTCGTCAACAGAATTAATTAGAGTAAACTGGTCTGGGTGCATTGAAATTCGCATATTGTTTCTTCTAATGAATTTTCCTATTTCCTCGAACTTACTTTTGAAACGATCTTGCCAATTAAATCTGCAAATAGGATGCGATGCGAAAGGCACAAGGTCAGACGTTATTCTAAAAAACAACAGATTATGCTCAGCGTTAAATTTCAGAATTCTGAGCAGACAATCAAGGTTGTTACCTACTGTTTCTATCAAACGTTTCTCAGAATAGGATCTAAGTCTAAAGGTTCTATCGCTTTTACAGCCTATGGTGCGATTTATGCAAGGATAACCAATCTTCGTTTCTACTAACCCTCGTCCATTAAGATTAACTTGCATTCTAATAATAAAAATAAGACATTCTAATGAGCTTGTATACAGTTTTATTAAACTCAAAACTATTATGTCGATTAATAATCTATCGGTTATGGGGAAGAAACGTTGGGTGAAATGGGGAAATCAGCTGATGGGGAACGAATTTCATTCATGTCTTCGGTCGCCATGACAGCAATAGGTGTCTTTGACCTTTCTGTGGGTTTATTTGCTGGGAGTCTTGGGCTTATTGGAGATGCCGTTGATTCTTTTTCCGATGCCGCTACGTCATTAGTGGTTTGGGTTGGTCTTCGACTATCTAAACGTGGCCCAGACGGCAGGTTCCATTTTGGCTACTTGAGGGCCGAAACCTTGTACTCCATGCTGGGCGCCATCATTATTGCAGGTGTTGGAATGGCCATTATGTTCGAGTCTTATACAAATTTATGGATTGTTAGAGAGTTGAAGTATGGAAACATCGCAATTGGGACTGCGTTGATTGCGATGATAATATCCACAGTTTTGCTGATCTATAAAATTAAAATGGCGCAATCATTGAGGTTGCTTTCTATGAAGACGGAGGTGATCAATTCAGCCACAGATAGTCTCTCATCAATATCGGCCTTCTTAGGCATAACTTTAGCGGATAAGCTCGGAATTATCCAGTTTGACTCTATTGTGGGATTACTTATTGGCGTATTTGTCCTCCTTTCATCTTACATGATAATCAAGGAGAGCTCACTTATACTGATGGATGCTTGCATTTGCCATGATGTTCGCACAAACTTAGAATTGGTGGCAAAAACGGTTTC
>JAWBOR010000229.1:0-2938 GCA_038826015.1 Bathyarchaeia archaeon | reverse complement strand
CCTCTCTTTTAGTTTCTCCATAGACGAGGCCGACGGTCGGAGCCAACTGGTACTTCTTCTCAGCGTCTAAGAGTTTTCGTTCATCCAGAATTCTGTCCACGGCTTTGAAGACCTCGAGGAATTGTTCATAATCAATTGTGTTAGATTTCTGTTGGAAAGCTACTTCGTAGTTAGGTGCTTCTAAGTGATAATGTCGTTTGATCTTTCGATTCACCGTTGTTAGAAAGCTGTCATCAAGTGTGGCTAGTTTTTCTATAAGTTCATTTCTCTTGCGTTCGTTATAAGGCGATATTATATTTCTTAAGCTTTTAACGCTCTCAAGTTTCTCGTATACTATTCCAAAATAGATCCAATCCTCCTGAGATAGATCAATATAGAGGTTGGGTCTAATGGCATGCTTTGCCTTCTCCTTATCACTTTCTCCTGGCAGCGGAATTATCATCCAGTCCCTTTCTGAAACATATCGTTGAATTTCACCATCAAGCAGATGTGGAACGTACGTTCCAAAAACCTGTTCAATAATGCGATACCAGATTATGTATTTACATTTCAATTCTCCATTTTCTCATTAATCATAATGCAAATCACCTATTAACTGAGTTCACGTTCAAGTTTTTGTTTTTATATTGAATCGTTTCTCCTTCATGAGTGACATAAGGTGGATGCAGCTTGTATGTTTCATTACATCTCGGGCATGAAACTCTTGAGCGCTTCTTCCGGTCTTCGCTCGTTGCAATAATCATCTGTCGAGAGTTAGTGCAATGAAACGCCTTATCAACAGACGCCTCTTTTAAAGAGTTATTCTCTCCTATTTCGTCACAACCATAAACTCTTCTTCCGGGCAATGGACATTCGCGAACTATCCTTCCAATACGGTTTACTAAATTGAATGGCCTCACGTATGCGCCGTTCCCTCTCGCGCCTGAAATTGTCTCTAGGCAAGCTTATCACCTTTCACGTCTTTTTTCCTGTCCGTACTTTCTCTTCTTCTCGCGGCCTAACTATATCAGGCTCCAATTCGGAAATGCCCATTTCGAAGTCGTTGATGAGCTTGTCCAGTATCGCTTGACGAGCAAAGTCTGCAACACTAGAATAGTATCCTCGAGCGACAAGTTGAGTAATTAACTCAATTGTTCTTTCAGGTATTCTTGTTTTGACTTCGATCAGCTTGGCATTTGCATCGCTTTTTTTGTCCATGCATATCGCATATATGGGACACTGGCGGGCTTTTCTATATAACTTTTTTGCCGTGCACGCTACCTCAAAAAGGTATTTTTACCATGAATAAACTAGTTTTATTGCAATTTTTTTCTGTATGACTAAAAATATGAATGCTGCCTTCATAAAAGTTTAGACTCAACGACTTTGAATTATATCCAGTGATAGTTCATGAGTGAAAGCAAATCGAAAATTATAGGCGTTATTATTAATCTTTCCATTGGTCCCGTGATTAAGATATCCCGTGAAAGCGGTGATCTACCAGTTTCTAAGTTTTCCGCAATCACTGAATTTGTCAACAATATTGGAGAAGCAATAAATATAGGACGAATTGAAGGAAGCTGTTTGCGTCAGCCAGCATTCATTTTCAAGAATAGGAGCAAAATTCAGCTTTCAGCAAAATCTAGCGTATGAGACTCGGTGTTATTTTTGAAAAAACAGAAGAGAGACAGTAGTATTCCGTCCGAAAATGATGATGGAAGGTTTTATTGTTCTGTTTGTGGACGGGAGATTAGCGAAGACGAATATGAGAATTATGATGGTATGTGTTGGGAATGTTGGGATGACCAGTTGACTGAAGAATCAGAAATGATGTTCGGAGACGTGATGTAAAAAATGGGCGACGAATCCGAAATCCATGAGTGTATGAGATGTGGTAGAAGAATCACGAAAGAGGAGTACAAAACCTACGATGGATTATGCGAGGAATGCTACGAAATCGAGATAAACGAACTAGACTATGAAGATGACTTCTGAACGAAACTTGTTTATTAACTTCAATTTGAATCTCGTTGAAGTTCTATCTTCTCTAATAAAGACGGTGAATTCACAAAACTAATTTTCTAGATTTTAAACTCTGAAAGTAACAAATGTGAGCAAAACTTAATGGCGAAGAGTGAAAACTATAATGGAACCAAAATACATGAAAATAATTCACCTTATAGCGAAGAAATCAATTGTCAACTTAGATATCTGTCGCATTTTCTGTCCAGAAATTTCGAGTGGGACATTTCATTCAACACTTAGCAAATTGGTAAAACACGGTTTAGTGAAAAAGGATTCAAAAGATAGCCAGCTAACAACATATACAAAAACAAACGAATTTACGATAGAAAAAGCAGTAGAAGCTGTAAGGACAAAGTACACATTCAGCCTTAAACAGGAAAAAATAAGACCATTTGAGGACTACATTCAGAAAGTTATCAACAGTATTGTCGATCCAGCCACTGGCTTGACTTTTGCTGATATGAAAATAACAGTTAATGCGAGGGAGCTTACACCTGGTTTTGTTCATATAGAATTTTTTCCGTCATTTTGCCCCTTAGCTGCTGAATTCACTATGTATATAAAAAATGCCTTAAAGCAGATTCCGAGCATTGAGCAAGCTTCGATACGTTGTAATGGCCAAGCTTGTAATGACAAAAATAATCGGCAAACTAGGATAAATCAAAGCAGATCAACTTCTCCCAAGGGCTTACTGGAATATCTTAAGTGACTTTGAAGTAGTATAGAGAAAAAGTGAAACGGTAACGTATTTTTTGCTTGCCAATTGTCAAATATATAGTGTTAGGTATGCTCTAAACGTTGTTCAATGCGAGGGGGCAAGTGCAATACTTCTCTATCTACAAAGTCTTTTAGTTTTTGCAAAATAGTTAATACGATTGTCGGATTTATGGTTCTTGAAAGAAACCTAGGATAATAAAGCTGACTTATCCCTACC
>JAWBOR010000228.1:0-2975 GCA_038826015.1 Bathyarchaeia archaeon | reverse complement strand
ACATTAACAATGGGATTTGCACGAAGAGCCACAGAATATAAGAGGCATACTTTTGTGTTCTCAGATGTAGAAAGACTGAGAAAAGTTAATAGAAAAGGCAGAATCCAGCTTATTTTTGCAGGAAAAGCCCACCCAAAGGATGAAGCGGGAAAGAGACTGATCGAGCAAATTTTCAATTACAAGGAAATTTTAAAAGATGAAGTCAAAATTGCTTATCTGGAAAATTATGATATGAACCTCGCATCTAAACTAGTGTCAGGTGTAGATGTTTGGCTGAATATTCCTCTTCCCCCTATGGAAGCATCGGGCACAAGCGGGATGAAGGCGGCTCACAATGGCGTAATAAACTTCAGCGTATTGGATGGTTGGTGGATTGAAGGATGGATTGAGGGCGTTACGGGATGGGCCATAGGACCAACGCCTGAAGAAAACGTGTCAACTGAAGAGCGAAAAACTAGAGAGCTTGAAGATCTTTATGGAAAATTAGAGTATTTGATTATTCCGTTGTATTATGGGCGTAGGGATGAATGGATAAGGATAATGAAAAACTCGATAGGGAAAATTGCGTGCCACTTCAACAGTCACAGAATGATGCACAGATATGTGACTGAAGCATATTTATGAAATGCTTTGCATGTACTATTCTTTTATTGAAAAGTACCAACGTTATCTATGAACCGTCCAATAATCATTGAATCTGTTCTTGGCTTAATTCTAGCAACGACGTTAGGAGTAATGGTAGGGTTTGAGAGGGAAACAATACACAAGCCAGCAGGGTTAGAATACATATGCTCGTCTGTCTTGGGGCATGTCTTTTTACCATTGTTTCACTGCGTGAGTTTGGCATATATCCCGCCAGAATAGCCGCAATCGGCTTAACTTTGATGTTGGAAATTACATGTTGGCTATTATCGCGACGTTCTTCGTGTTTCTGGTGTTATCTCCCAGAATGATTCTTAAAAAGATTCTCAAACAGGAGTAACTGATAAACTCGGTAAAACATCTGCTTTGGAGGACTATCGTTCTATTGAGAATGCCTTATAATGCATCGCCCTCGTTGGAACTCTATCAATAAGCATTTGTTCTTCCCATCTCTTGCCAACACCAAAAGGCGTAAGGTTCTCAGCCAATTTCAAAGCTGCTTCCAACATGGCATTTCTTTCAGCATAAATTTCAAAAAGAACATCTCCCTTTCTCACATGTTCTCCAAATTTAACTTTAAGCTTTACACCCGCACCTTTTTCTTTCGGTGCACCTGCTGCTCTTGCAATTTGCGCGATATGCTGATTATTTATCCACAGAACATTACCGTCCTTACTCGCTGTTACCTCCACACATTTATCACTAATTTCTATGTCTTCAGGCTTAATCTGTGGGTTTCCACCTTGAGCTTCTATTATCTCTCGAAGTTTTCTTTCCGCCTTGCCAGAACATAGAATATTTTCAGCATGCTTTTTTCCTTCTTTGACGCCTATCATTTCAAATAGGATGCCTGCAAGATCTGTCGCTTTTTCCCTCAGATCTTTAGGTCCATTTCCCATAATGGTTTCCAATGCCTCTTTTGCCTCCAGGCCAGGACCCACCGCGTATCCTAATGGCTGCTCGCCAAAGGTTACTGCACATTGAATATTGATATCCAAGCCTTTACCTAGGGCGATAAAATCTCTGGCAAGTGCGTGTGCTTCCCCGATGGTTTTAATTTTTGCCCCTCTTCCCGTTGGAATGTCAATGACCAAATGTGTGGCGCCTATGGCTTTCTTTTTACTCATGATTGAAGGCAACAGCAGCGGGTCTATGCCGAGCGAATACTCCACTTGAATGAAAATGTCATCTGCTGGCGCCATTTCTAGGGCGCCACCCCAAACCATGCAGCCATTCGTCTTGTTTACAACTTCTGTTATTTCCTCAATTGTCAGATTTACTGGGCATAAGTTTTCGACACGGTCTGCCGTTCCTGCGGGAGAAGTTACAGCCCTTGAAGAAGTTTTAGGGATGGTGAAGCCAGCGGCTGCAATTATTGGAACTATCAAAATTGTTGTTTTATCGCCTGGTATGCCGCCTATGCTATGCTTGTCTAAAATTGGTCTTTTGTTTAAGTTGAGTATGCATCCTGTTTCAACCATGGCTCTTGAGAGAGCTTCGATTTCTTCCATGCCTATGCCGCGGATGTGAAGAGATGTTACAAAAGCAGCAATTTCAGCATCGCTGAGATGATGTTCCACCACGTCCTTGACTATTGCCTTTATCTTACGTTCTTCCAGTCTTTCGCCACGTATTTTTTCTTGGACATAAGCAAGTGACTCTGGTATATGCGCATGTTGCACCTCAACTTTTTCTCCAGTTTTTATTCCAAGCATCTTTGAAACTTCTCTGTAGAATCCTATTTTATTCCGTGGAAAGTTGCTTGCCACATTTACAATGGCGATTATCTGTTTGTTTTTGTAGTTTATTCGCAGTCTATCAGAAGAGTGAACACCCAAAAGAGATGCGGTTTCATCGTCAATAATTGCGATCCTTCTCCCACCAGCTTGTATGTCTAAAAGTTTAGCTTTAAGTTTCATTCATATCACACATCTCTCAAATGAATCATTTGGTAGCTAAAGGTTTTAAGTATAAACGGCGAGCATATAAATGCTGAGGATTGATTAACTTGCGGTACATTGATTTTGTAGATTTGAAATATAAACCCAGAGATGACGATGTTATATGCGAGTTCTATGTTGAGCCAGAAGGCATAAGCATCGAAGAGGCGGCTGGCGGTGTTGCTGCGGAGAGCTCCATAGGAACATGGACAGAGCTGACAACTGAAAAAGAATATGTTAGAGAACTTGCTGCACATGTTTTTGAAATAAACGGTAACCACGTCAAAATCGCTTACCCGCTGGAACTTTTCGAATCTGGAAACATGCCCAATATTTTAAGCAGTATTGCAGGCAACATCTTTGGATTGAAAACAATCAGAAACCTTAGACTCA
>JAWBOR010000227.1:0-2985 GCA_038826015.1 Bathyarchaeia archaeon | reverse complement strand
GAAATGCGATATTTCATCTTCAGGTATTGGCAGAGATCCATCGTCTACGACGAGTTCAGGATTATGACAGTAGGGGCATCTGAAATTACAGCCAAATGTGAAAAGCGTACAAGCAACCTTACCAGGATAGTCTATAAGAGTGAGTTTTTGCAGCCCCTTGATGATCATTACATCACCACCTTTCCAGCATTATTATGAAACAATTTCCAACCTATGGGTTAAAATCCGATTTTAAATCTTTTCCATTTCGCTAAGGGAAATCCTTTTTATGTCACAAATGTGACATTATTGAGAATGAAACGTAGAGGTGTAACCAATGCTTTTCTAAACGATATAGTTATATACAGGTAACAGATTTGTTACCTACATGTGAAAATATCTGATGAATCTTTATGAGATTAGGGATAGAGTGTTTGAAGGAGGAAGACTAGTCCTCAGCATAGATCAGCTTTCAAACCTGATCCCTGCCCCTAAGGCGCATGCTAAAGTTTACGCTAATAGAATGATCAAAAAGGGGTTTGCGACTAGAATCATAGAGGGCACAATAGCATTTACGAACGACACTTTCATAATCGCTTCCCAACTTATCGAACCCTCCTATATTTCTTTTACAAGCGCTTTATACTTGCAGGGCATTATTAAGCAAATACCTACAGTAGTTGAGTGCGTTACTCCAAAAAACAGCCGAGTCTTTAAAAGTCCTAGAATTGAATATCACAAGATAAATAGCGAATTATTCTTCGGCTATGAACGTATGGAGAGATATGGAAGCTATGTTTTTGTAGCAAGACCAGCAAAGGCCATCTTGGACATGATATACTTTGATCTTTATCCAAGACTTATGAAGATTAGGCTGGATAAGGATGAGATAAAGAAAATGGCAAAAGCTTATGAAAAGATTGGTGGCTATAGGGCTGGAAGAGTAATAAAATGGGTAATGGAAAATGCTAGATAAAGAAGGGCTTTTTAAGCTTGCGAAAATCAGGAGACTAGCTCCCTGGCAGGAAGAAAAACGATACATACATGCGATAATACTTTACTCCCTGAGCGAATTTCCGATCGTTGCTAAGGGAGGAACATATCTATGGTTTTTCCATGGTCTAAACAGGTTTTCAGAGGACCTGGATTTTACAGCTGAGGAAGAGTTTGCTGAAGATATTGTTCAAAACGTTGGTGAAACCCTCTATCTCTTCGGCGTTTCAAATGAAACTAAGATTATTAAAAATGACAGGTATACTTTTTCTTTCAGAATAGGAGCGCGAGGACCATTATACCGTGTCGAGAAGGATACTTGCTATGTTTACATCGAAATAAGCCGTAGAGAAAAAGTATTATTGAAAGAAATGCCAGTGAAGCTCGACGAACCTCTTTACGGAATACCGATGAATTATCTGAGAGGAATGTCTTTGGATGAAGTCCTTTCTGAAAAAATTAGGGCAATTACGATAAGGGGGACTGCGAGAGACCTTTACGACGCCTGGTACCTTCTTAAAAAAAAGATGGTAAAACCTGATTTAAACTTGATAAATAAAAAACTGTCTTTCTACAATAGATCTTTTGATAAGAATGTTTTCCGTAATAAAGTTGATAGAATAGAGAAATACTGGTATCAAGAACTAAAGCCGATAGTGATAGGTACTTTCCCTGAGTTTCAGGAGGTTAAAAACGAAGTACTAGAGTCTATCGAAGGAATCTAGGATAGCAATATGATTTCATTCGTTAACCGATTACAGAAACGTTTTCGATCATTATTCGTGGAGTGATTACCGATCCTCTTCTTTTCAAAACATTCCCCACTCCAGTTATTCCTTTGAAAAATTTGTAGAGATTTCCTGAGATCATGCATTCCTTAACGGGATGTTTAATTTCGCCATTCTCTATTAGAAAAGCTTGTTTAACTGAGCCTGAAACCACCCCGTCCTCAGGTCTTATATGGCCGGAGAATCTCTTAATCATTAGACCGTGTTTAATGTTCTTAGTCATCTCCTCAATATTCCAGTCTCCAGAGGAGACAACGATGTTTGAAGGTGCTACTGAAAGAAAGCCCGATGTATTTCCAGTGGTTTCTACACCGAGTATTCCAGAGGTGTAAGTGTTGTGGAGGAAGCTTTTCAAAACTCCCTTATCTATCAGGATCGTCCTCATCCTTGGAACACCCTCGTAGTCAAACATAGATGTTGAAACCCCCGCCTCCAAAGTACCGTCGTCAACCATGGAGAAGGATCTTACAGCAACATCTTGGCTAATCTTATCTTTAAGCGGGCTGCTTCCACGCCAAACCATGTCCCCGTTCAATGCTTCCGATAGTGCTGAAACAAAGTCTACGGAAACATCGTAATCCAGGAGGAGGGCACCTCGGAATGACTCGATCTTCTTCGCATGCAAAGACTCAACCGCTTTTACTGCAGCCTCTCTTCCGATTTCAGCAGGATCTAAGTCTAGTTTGCGAGAAGCCTCCCAAGTAAAGGCGAAGCTGCCTACTTCACCATTATCCTTGGCCAGAGTCATCAGCTCCATTGTTATCCCAGTGCCTTTATCGCTTCCAAGTATCCCGCGGGAGTTGGCTACATGCGTCTCACCTTGGGTTAGGCTTGCAGAGCCACCTGGGACTGAAACCCTAGGATCCCTCCTAGCCTCGCTTAACATTTCCTTCGCAAGCTTAACAACACCATCAGGTTCAAATGAAGAAATTCTGTCGTCGAAAGTTCCCTTCACTGGGGGGAACGGTTTCGGCGAAGGCAATTGTTTCCAAAGCGGGTTCTCATTGCTTGAGGATGCCAACCGGTAAGCTTTTTCAACCGCATCCTCAACACCTTTATCGCTCACATCAGTGGTGCGTGAAAAGCCTAGTTTTCTGCCTAAAACTACAGCTATATGGAGACTCCTGTTAAGTCTCAAAGAAGCGTCAGAGATTTCGTTAGACTCTATCTTCACCTCAACGTTTCTAGTTATGGAGTAATGCGTTTCAACCTCTGAGGCGCCTAG
>JAWBOR010000226.1:0-2996 GCA_038826015.1 Bathyarchaeia archaeon | reverse complement strand
CTTCCATAAGCTGAACTTTGCATTTTGCAGTCTTCCCTTCTGATGTTTCAATCTCAACCTCTTTGACTTTATGTATACCCCATAGTTGCAGTGCATTTCTGGGAATGCGTACGGTGCTTGTCCAGGAAGCATAAAGCATACCAAGGTTTTCCACCTCGAAATAGTCCTTTTGAATCTGCGCTGTAGACGGCTCACCAGTTATCTTGGAGGGTTTTCCAATTGAAACCTCTTCGTTCACTCCAACCTTTTGAGGCATAACCCTGATCTCATCATTGGCAGGCTCATCATTCTTTATCATGCGAAGCATACAATCCAAAACTAGATTACAAGTCAGGCATTCAGGAGGTATTCCATCGCTTTTTAATCGCTGACTTAGGTAGCCAAAGAAATGGGAACACTTCAAATTAACATACACAGGGGAATATTCTTCGGATTCAAGTTTTTGTTCCTCAGACATTAAGATATCACTGACCGCCCATTTGCGCAATGGCTTATTTAAATCTTCTTAAGACTGAAGAAATACTAATGGTGGGGCCGCCGGGATTTGAACCCGGGATCGCCAGCGCCCCAGGCTGGTATCCTTGACCAAATTCTCCCTGGAGGGGAATTACCCTAACCAGCCTAGACGACGGCCCCGTTTGACTTTATGGATGTGTTACAATAATTTAAGAGTTAAGTATTCCGGATGCCTTTGTAATGGGTAATGTACCAAGTTTTACCTTTCACCTATGAAAAAGAGAAGGAACAATTATAACAATTGAAAATCTCAAATGGACTGAAAAAGACGGTTTGTTACACTATTATTTCTAATATTTTTTGGCTTATTTCTCCAGCATCCAGCCCATTTACAAGTTCTATTCCATAGCTGTTTATTAGTTCTATATCTTCGGCGCTCAGCCAATCTTTTCTCGGGGTTAGCAAAATTCTACGATCGGCTTTAACATCAACAGCCTTTATGTATGTGGCTATGGAAGCAAGCTTTACATCACCTGTCCCTGGAAAGATCTCTCCCACGATTATTCCTCGCGGATTATCGACTTTTTTCAACACTAGTCCAAAAGTTTGTGTCAGGCCGGATGTACCCTTCAATTCAGCAGGCATTTCAAGTAGCCAGCCCCTTTCTTCAGCAACCGGTTTAAGTACGGCTGGCAGTTTATTGAGGGCATCTTGAAATTTCACTTCGACACGCTTTATTGAGGAGTCTATGGCTCTTGACCATAAATCCATGAACATCTCGCTTAGGAACATTGAAAATGACGTATTATTTGACCATAGACATTGTGTTATACCCGTTTTCATGCCGGTAAATGTTGAAGAAAACTTCAGCAGATTTTCCTTTCTGTCAATTACTAGCAAGTCAAAGTTGATTTTAAAGTCCAGATGCCTTACATTTGCAATATCAAATAGCTCTTCCGCTTCACATGTCTCCTTGTCAAGGAACGTCAGCACTTTTATCTCAGCTCCATGGGATCTTACAAGCCTGGCTATTTGGGTGAAATCCTTTGGGAAATATGGGTCTTTGAGGCTTTCGGCGATTATCAGCACCTCTGCTTCAGCTTTAGCCATCATATCAATAAAGGATTCCAAGTATTCTTCAGGATCATTAAATATGACCGTTTTCTCTAAGGGTTTCCCGGTTGTTAGGTGCTGAAGCACCATAGACATATCGTTAGAACTTCGCCAAACAAGATTGAAAAACGCCCTTACTGACTGAGCATACTGGGGGGAGTCAGCCCAAAATCCCGAGTCAAGTTCAGATTCGAGGCTGACGGATTCATCAACCGTCAGTGAAGTTAAGGCTTCCCTCTCATCCACTATTATGAGACGCGTTCTTATTGGGAAATCTGAGTGTTTTATTATGGCGTACTTTGTGAAGCCCTTCAGTATGTTTGCCACTTTCTCGCTTGTGATGTTTGTCAGCACCTTAACCTTAACCCTTCTTGACTTGCATTCTTTCAGCGCATCCTCAAACCCGAAGAACGATAGACATATCAAATCATTAGGTGTTGTAAGAAAGAGGACTTCACGTTTACTTGACTTCATCATCTGCATTATAACCGCGTATATGCTTCTCCTACCGCTGTGAATTCGGAATTTCGCCTCAAAAGATTGCTCCGGACGATGCAGTTGGAAGATTTTAGAGAATGCATCTACCACTAAAGGTTGTTTAGCCTCCAGTTCTGACACTTTAGTCTTTGCGGAGGAAATCAGCAGGTTAAGGGCTCGTTCAATGGGCACTGCAGTATACTTGATGGGCCGTCCAGGTGCAGCTTCAATTAGGCCCAGCCCTTCCATCCTCTTGATGTTCCTATAGATATTCATTCGATTTGTTTTAAGGGATTTAGCCACTGTGCCAATACTGCTGGGTCCCAGCCTTGTGAGGTGGATTAGGATCTCAGCCTGTATTTTCGTTAAGCCATAATCCTGTAGAAGGTTAACCAGATCCTCAACGGACTCTATTGATAACTTGAGAGACATCACTTTGTAACAAACACATGTTACATATTAAATTTTTTCTAAAATAAGCTTGAAAGTAGCAGTTTACCCGCCAGGGAGGAGGGAGGAGGGTGCAAATCCTATCTTACATAAAATGTAAGAAAAGTAAGCTGGAAATCTACTTGGACATTCTGAGAGTTGCAGCAAAAGGCACTTGTAAACCGACCATGATGCTGTACACAGTAAATGTCTCTCGAGCGCTTCTTAGCAGGATGCTGAAAAACCTTGAAGAATGGGGACTTCTCGAGCAGAAGAAAACAAAAGGACACTCCATATTTCTGATAACCAATAAGGGAAAAAGAGTGCTAAACAAACTTGACACCCTACCGATGAAAACGGAAAATTATGAGCAAGAAAAAAGGTGTCAGGTGTCAGCTTTCCACACAAAATAATGCAATAAAAATCTAAAGGCAAAACCAGCATCCAGTTTTGCCACACAAATTTTATATACTGTACCCTTCCTCATCCTTTTTTCGGGGGTCAAACTAAAAATCATTTTG
>JAWBOR010000225.1:0-3001 GCA_038826015.1 Bathyarchaeia archaeon | reverse complement strand
AACGGAAACGTGGAAGCTGGAAAAAAACTTTTTGAAAAAATTCGCGGTTCCACGATCACTGTAGAATTACCTGAAAAAATAATAACACTGAAAGTCTTTATGAAAAGACTCAAACAAAAAAGGAAAGGGCAGGAGACAACGATCGTAACATCCTTTGGCGAGCTAGTCGAGCGATTCGAGCAGACTTTTGGAATAAGGGAATATATCATCTACGGTGGACCTATAAGTGTTTACATAGATGTTCCAGAAGATTCTGTTCAGGATGTGCTGAAAAGTTTCACGCTGGTTCAATATTTTGGGTCATCAGACTCGTTGTGCACATGCCTTGAGACAAGCATGTCTAAACCTAATTTGCAAAAGTGTATTAGACCAGTCGGCTCTGGGAATGAAATATTTGACACAAAAGGAATGGTTTTCTTGCTGACAGATTTTACTGAAAAGGCAACATTCGAGTCTGTGAACTCATACTCAGGTAAAAAATTGAAGAAAGAAGAACTCTTGAAAAAACCCTACTTCTTCCCATTAGACGTTGTTAAAAAAGAGAAAAATTGTACTGTATATAGGCGTTTATAGCATCTGGCATGTTTGTTTGTGTCCGCATCCTCCTTGGCATTTGTTTTTGGCTACTCTTATGGGCAGTAGTCTCTCCTCCATAACTATTCTTTTAATGTGTCCAATAACCCTCTTCACGTAACTCTTCATGGAAGGCGTTATCTCAAACTTTAAAATTAACTGTTCAGGGATATAGTTCACAAAACCCCGCTTTACAACTGTACCAAAATTTTCTTCCACGAGCAGGGCGTAAGCCACAAGCTGATATTTATGATCCATGTAGACTTTTCCTTTATCAGAGTTCATATTTTTATACTCGACTGGAAAATATTCGCCCTTAACCGTCCTTATTATGCAATCCACTACGCCTTGAAGCTGAAGCCTTTTCGAAACAAGCGGAACAAAAAGAAACTTCTTGGCGCCGACAAATTCAGGCGAATAATAAACCGCATCCTTCCGCCTTAACTCTTTACGCACATAATCCTCATGCAACTCCTTACTGTCCTCTTGCTGTGAACCAAAAACAGGTTGAGCATGCAAAACCCGATCAAAATACACAAGCCTCGGACAGTAGATGTAATGCTTAATGTCGGTAACCGAAACAAAATCCTCAGTTATATCCGAAATAGGCAATCTTTGCTTCTCTCTAAGCCAAATTTCTTCTCTCGATTTTCTCATGAAAATTGCACCATATTATCAAAAATATGCTATCTTATCCTTCTCTTCCTTCAGCTCATATCTTTTCGGTCTGCCCACCTCTTTCCGCCCCTTAAAGCACGCATCGCAAACAGGAAACAACTGCACATTCTCCACTAAATCCTTGATTAAATTCTTTAAATCTACAAGCAAACTGTTTAACTCGTCCCTACGCAGAGTGCCAATAAACGCGCTGTATTGAATACGTTGCAGACCATAATCTTTTAACGTTTCAGCAACCAAAGTCCGCAAATTGTCGTCAGTAATATCATAAATCACAACATAGCGCATAAAAACTCACCATCCCAAGCAGAAAGGCACGTAATCAGCTTCCTTCAAGAGAAAGCGAACGACACATCTTGGCTGTAGGTGAATAAAGCTTTTCAACGATCCCTTTTGGCCATTAAACATCACTTCAGAGTCTAAACGCTCTTGGAAACTTGCTAAAAGAACCTTGATCACATTCTTACTTAAAACTCGCTCTTCTTCAACAATCTCGGTAGCCAAAATTTCATTAGGTTTTATAACATTTTTTGTGATAAGCCCCACTAATGTCCGATCTACAAGCTGTTGCCGAAACTCCTCCATCAAATCCAAAACAAGAGAAGGCTTGCCAGGTCTATCAGCATGCAAGTATCCCGCATAAAAATCCAAACCAGCATAGCTGACAGCCTTCCAAACCTCAGGAAAAAGAATTGCTTGATAACCAAAATTTAACATAGCATTAAAAGGGTCACGAGCGCCGCGAGTTTCTCTTCCAGTAAAACCTAACTCTGGAGGCAGAATCTGTCTAATCGAATCCCAATAAAGCCGCGCACCCTCGGCTTCTAAATTCATCAACTGTTGGCGCTTATCATCAATCTTGGACCCTTGCTCTCTGCTGATTCTTTCGTTTACTTCATCTATTAACTTGCCTGACTCATACAATCTCTCAGCTAGGTTCGGGTCAGTCTGTCGCCTATTCTTCGCCATAAGCTTCAGAAAGCTAGCTTGATTCATAAGTTTTCCAGCAATAAATTTCTTGGCTAAAACTAAGCTTCGCTCATCATTATAAGCAATAAATTGCTCTCTTCGAGCTCTGACAGAACCAGTCATGGAAGCAGGCATTAAAACAGCATAAGGCCAGCCACTGTAGCGAGCAAATACAACTTGAACATTATTAGCCACAGCCAAGTCTAAAGCACTTGATGAAAAAGCAACACCAGAAGAACAGCAGATTATTGATTCGACGTCCTCTGCCACAATCTCTTTAACTTCACCATTAGTCTTCTTCACAATAAACCGATTTCTCTTCCGTCCCAAGAAAATGCCGAAATCATCAAGAAAAATCTTCATCGAAACACCCGTACAACAAACGTCTACCCATAACAGGTGCTGTAGTACTGGCAATACTCTTTGCATTGCGATGGTTCAGGTTTTCCTGGGTCTTTTCTTTCCGCTACAATTTCAAGCTTCTTGTCTCTTTCTTCAATCCACCACTGCCTCAGCTCGTCGCTTGCAAAGAACAAGTCTTTCTGAATGTTAATCTTACCGCTTTCAACATTTAGGTAAACGGTGCAACAGATGTCTACTGGCACTTCATGGATGCTTTCGAATACAAGAGCATAGCCTACAGGATAAAGTCGATGCCACTCTTCTTTTGTGTTGGCCACTTTCAAATCAAAAATTATCGCCCTGAGATAATCGTAGCAATCCACGCTAAGCACATCGCTTAAGCCGAGCAGTTCGCCTGAAATCCTATGCTCAATCAAGA
>JAWBOR010000224.1:0-3001 GCA_038826015.1 Bathyarchaeia archaeon | reverse complement strand
AGCCCAAAAGGCGGAGAAGGCGATTCATGGGGTGCGCCCAGAGTTGTTCCGCAGTCACCTGAGATCACTCCTGGAAACTTTGTGCTTAGGCCCAGAGAAGCCTATTTCAGACCCCCTCCAGAGGACACCACAATAGACTATCGCAATGAGGTTTCATCGGTTCTTGAGGATTATTTCGGCTTCAGGATTGAGAAACATCATCATGAGGTGGCCACCGCAGGCCAAATAGAAATAGATTTCGAATATGGACCCCTTGTTGAAACCGCTGACAAAGCCATATACTATAAATTCGTGGCGAAAAACGTGGCTAAAAAATACGGGCTAATAGCCACCTTCATGCCTAAACCTGTTTACCTGGATAACGCAAGTGGGATGCACACTCACCTATCTCTATGGCGCCACGGGAAAAACGTGATGTATGACGAAAACGACGATTACGCGGAGTTAAGCCAAACAGGCAGGTTATTTCATAGGCGGGCTTCTAGAGCACGCTCGCGCCCTAACAGCAGTATGCTGTCCAACGATAAACTCCTACAAACGCTTAGTACCGGGGTTCGAAGCTCCCATATACGTTATGTGGTCCCGTAGAAACAGATCCGCACTAGTACGCATTCCAGTATACTACCGTGGACCCGAGTTCGCCCACCAGAAACGCGTAGAATATCGAGGCGCTGACCCATCATGCAACCCCTATCTGGCGTTCAGCTGCCTGCTAATGGCGGGAATGGACGGAGTAAAGCGTAAAATAGACCCGGGAGACCCTGTGGATGAGGACGTCTACAAGATGACCCCTGAGCGCCGCAAAGCCTTAGGAATACGTGAATTACCCACAACCCTGAAAGAAGCTCTTGAGGAAATGAAAAGCGACGAGATCATCCACCAAACGTTAGGAAGCCATATATTTGATTCATTCATAGAATATAAGACAAACGACTGGAATCAGTACTGTCTCTATGTGACACCTTGGGAGATAATGAAATATTTAGATTATTAGAAAATAATTATGGAGGAGAAAATTATGGTTAGAGCCTACATATTTATAAACACCAAACCAGGAACCTCGGAAGAAGTTGTTAAGAGGATAAGGAATAACGTAAAAGAGGTTGTACAGGCTGACTCAATCTATGGAAGGTTCGATGCCGTCATAATAATCGAAGCACCGAATCTTGAAAGCATAAATGAAATACTCTATAAGGTAATTGAAAGGGACCCCAATATAATCCACACAGAAACTTCACTGACTCTATCAAGCTGAATGGGACAGGGGAACCCTGATGAATTCAGGTAAAGATTTTCGCAGAAAAGTCTTGAGAGCCTTTGTGCTGGTCACCACAAAGCCAGGCACCTCTGAAGATATTGTGCGCTCGAGGCGGATAAAAGGTGTTAAAATGGCGAACTCAGTCCTTGGAAGATACGATGCCATAATAGTCATAGAAGCCGGAAGCCTTGATGAATTAAAGCGAATAATCTATGAAATGATAGAGCAACATCCAAACGTAGTGCGAACTGAAACTTTGATATCCCTCTTCCACCCGCCGCCAAATATGGTCTAAAAGCATCCACAAATTCCTATTTCTTTATAGAACATAGCAGGATTTTTGAAGAATCGCGATTTTAAAGTAATGAGAAGCCCTAAGACAATTTTATAAGGAACGCAAATAAAAGTTAACTCTTTCGGATAGGGAACAATTTGAAGTACGATACCGTGCTGGTGCTGGACTTCGGAGGGCAATACTGCCACTTAATAGCGAGACGCGTAAGAGAGCACGGAGTATACTCTGAAATTGTACCCCACGACATCACAGCCGAAGAGATAAGGCGATTGAACGAAAAATTCAATGTTAGAGGATTAATACTCTCAGGTGGACCTGCCAGCGTATTTGAGCCTGAAGCCCCAAGACTTAATGCAGAGATCTTGAACATTGGATTGCCTGTTCTAGGATTATGTTATGGCCACCAACTTATAGCTCATATTGCAGGAGGAAAAGTAGGTTCTGCCAGAAAGAAAGAATATGGCTCAGCGTACGTCATCATTGACAGCCCAGTCGGCGTGCTGAAGGGACTGAACAAGCGAGAGAAAGTTTGGATGAGTCATGGTGACACGGTGTTCTCTGTTCCGGACGACTATGAGATTATGGCGCATACGGAAAATTCTCCAGTAGCCGCTTTCAGACATAAAAGAAAACCCATCTATGGATTACAGTGGCATCCTGAAGTGGTCCATACAGAAAAAGGAATGCAAATGATAAGCAACTTCCTCTTTGAAGTGTGCAAATGTGAAGCTAACTGGAAAATGGAAGACATTATAGAAAAAATGATTGAAGAGATAAGGTCCGATGTGGGAAATGGTAAGGCTATTATTGCCCTCAGCGGCGGCATAGACTCTAGTGTGGCAACGGTGCTTGCTGCTAAAGCGATTGGAAACAGACTGACAGCAGTTTTCGTTGACCATGGCTTTATGCGGGAAAAAGAACCCGATTTCGTGAGGAACGTTTTCCAAGGGCTCAATCTAAACCTAATAATGGTCGATGCAAAGGAACGCTTTATGAAGCGTCTAAAGGGCGTAGTTGATCCAGAAACCAAAAGAAAAATCATAGGTGAAGAGTTCATTAGAGTTTTCGAGGAGATAGCTGAGAAAACAGGTGCAGAATATCTAATCCAGGGAACAATATATCCTGACAGGATAGAATCGGGCTTCAGAAGGTTCTCAGACAAAATTAAAACACACCATAACGTAGCCGGTTTGCCGACGAGAATACGGTTTAAGAAAGTGGTTGAGCCCCTACGCGACTTGTACAAGGATGAAGTTAGGAGGGTGGCTTTAGCCCTTGGACTACCGAAGGAGCTTGTTTACAGGCAACCTTTTCCCGGTCCTGGGCTGGCAGTAAGAGTTATAGGTGAACTAACTGCGGAGAAGGTTGAAATTGCAAGGAAAGCTGACAGGATTGTCAGAGAAGAAATCGAAAAAAGCGGGTTAAAAGATAGGTTATGGCAGTATTTT
>JAWBOR010000223.1:0-3016 GCA_038826015.1 Bathyarchaeia archaeon | reverse complement strand
GATTCCGCTTGCGAAATTAAGGAAGCCTATCGCTGTCCCAACGTATTTGAGGGGAAAAAGATCAGCTAGAATCGAAGGGTTCAAACCGAAGCCCATGGAGCCAAAAAAGAAGCCTACATATATGAGACAAAGACTTGTTCCTATTGTCCACTGCTCCGAAAATCCAACTAGAAAAAGGAACACTGATGCCAAAGCCGTTGATGCCAAAAGAATCGGGTTCTTTCGTTTTAATATTCTGTCTGAAATAAATCCGGCAGAAGGTCCTGAGAACATCGATATTATGTGGCTGAAAGACGCGAGAATTCCAGCGAGCGTAGCCGTAACTCCGAAGGCGTCTATCAAAAACGTTGGAGTCCATGTAGTGGCTGCACCGATAAGCAGTTTGAGACCGCTTATTGCAATAGTCAGCAACCAGAACTCTTGGGATTTGCTTATTTCTATTAATGCTTCTTTGATTGAGAAGGTACTTCTAGAACGGTTTTTAGATGGTAAATCTTTCGTTTGTAGGCTTTCTTTCATGAAAACCAAAGCTAAGAGTGAAGAGATGAACGCGGCTGTACTCAATATCCAGAAGCTCCATCTCCACGAACCCAACACTGCAGATATATGAGGAGAAAGCGTCGAAGCTATCAAGACTCCAGCTGAAGACGATGAGGAGAAAATTCCTATAGCAATGGTCCTATCTCTGGTGCTGAACCATCTGACTACAGAAGAGTTTCCCAGACACCACATGAAACCGCTTGTAAGGCCTGCTAAAAAATTGTATGCACTGAACTCAATGAATGATGATGAGTTCCCCTGTAGATACATAAAGACTCCTGTCAGGAATAATGTAACTGCAGAAAGAGATCTTACGCCAAATTTGTCGGACAATATCCCACTGGGAATTTGAACAATGCTGTAACCTATCCAGAAAAGTGACATGACTAAGCCAGCTTCCGAGTAGCTCAAATTTAAAGAGTCTTTTATCTCTCCAATAAGAGGTGAATAAGCAGTTCTCGCTATCCATGTGACTGCAAAACCTAGTGATGAGACAGCTAAAATAACGAATCGATATCTTTCTATTTGAATCATTATGCAACACGTCTCAAAGAACCAATCAAAAATATAACTTATGCTGTTTGAAACTATAAAAAGGCATCCCAAACTTTCCTCGCTAGAAATATGGGTTCTCAATTTCCTTTACGGCAGCAACACTCCCGACCTTAACATTAAACCATCCATGATTGAAGCGTCCATCTCCACTTCGCCTAGCATATTGGGTGACCACCCAAACCCATGTTTCTATTCGTTAAATTATTTTCTACCGTTTTTACTGCCTCCTTAACCACATTTAAGGCGGCACCCACAACCCTAACGCCAAAGCTTCATGATGCAATAATGCGGACGTGATAAGCCTCAAAGGGCATGACTATTCGGTTTCCCTATAGGAGTTTTTCATAGCGCTGCTTCGATGACTAAGAAGACGATTAGCAGCATGGTTATCACAATAGTCATCGCTACTCCAATAATCTTCTTTTGGTTCTCTTTTCTTAGGCATCGCTCAACTACAAGTATTATGCCGCCAAAAGTATGCAGATATGCGAGAAATATTGTTAAAATTCTCAGAAACCTATCAGTATGAATTTTTCTAGGCTCAGGAATTATCCTTACTTCTGGGGTGAGCATTTGATATCCGCTAAGCAAGTATATTGAGGCTAGCACCAAGAGGGGCAAGGATGTGAACTCAACTATTAATAGTGACAGTTTCACCAATGTTGCCCTCATAACCGTGGCTTCACCGCCTAGATGCAATATATTCCCCTATATCTTCAAAGGATGTTTTAGGTGGGCTTTTTGGGACTCCAACGGGAATTATGTATAGAGGTTTTTCTTCGGGTTTAGCGTCAATGACTTTGGATACTAGTTCATCATAGAAGGCTCCAACAACAACTGTTCCGTAGTTAAGGGCCGTAGCCATGAGATATATGTTTTGTCCAGCATGCCCAGCCTCCATTGGAACATATCTGATTCTTCCTCTCTCTCCGTAAACTGATGCGGTTCTCTCAAAAACCGCGCAGATAACAATGTTCAATGGGGCCTCGCTAACCCAGCTCTGACCTAGGGCGGCCTCCATAAGCTCCCTTCGATAGTCGCCACTCTTAACCAGCAGTAGGGAGTGGCTATCCGGCTCATATCTGTAAACTCCTCCTCCGAGAAAACCCTCCTTAGATTTCACACCTATCTCGCCTATCACAACGTATACTTCCAGAGGATATGTGGCACCAGCGCTGGGCGTAGCTTTAAAACCCAAATTAGGCTCTGTTATGCCATATGCAGCCCAGAGGATCATAGCTAAATCGCTTAGGTTTACTGGGTTGCTGGTGTATTCCCTAATACTTCTTCTAAGCAGTATTGTCTCCTCAACCGTTAATTCGCTAACCTTTTTCGGTAATGGTAAAAGAATCTTCTCGTCGAGTAATATCGGCATGTCTGTAGTGGCTGTGCGCTTTTCTAGGGCAGTAATATACCATGCGTATATTATAATGGATGCGGTTAAGGCTATTGAGAATGCCAAAGTCAGCTTTCCAAATGATTTAGCCAATAAGGTAAACCTCCAAAATGCCATCCTAGTGTAATTCTCTCGTTCCAGTAATATAAGCATGTCAAATGGATGTGTTCCAGCTAAACTCTTAATAATCTCGCCCAGAAACTTTCTCTTGGAGATTCATGTGGCGCATCTTTAGGACAGACGCCGTAGAAATCTTATATGATTAAGAAGCTACGGCCAGCAAAAAAAGGTATTCGCAGTTATAAGCAATAAGAAGCATGCAAAGTTCAAGATGGCTCGAAGTCGCTAGAGAAGCCGTTTAAACTACGTTTACTAGGTCATGTTCTCGGTCGCAGATATGAGAATACCTATTACAAGCGCGCGCCTATTGAGTTTTACCTAAAGAATTTGAAGTCGATGTGGGTCACAAGAAAAATAAACGGCTATAAAAAACTCAACCGTATCCTGCTGTTTTGTTTCCTCCTA
>JAWBOR010000222.1:0-3058 GCA_038826015.1 Bathyarchaeia archaeon | reverse complement strand
CCGCGACCACGACCCCGAGGTGCGCCTCGTGGGGGCTATGAAGCCATACTCGAAGCGGAGAAAAAAGCTTTGAAAAGAAGCTTCTGGTAACACGCCTCACAAAACAACTGTTTATCTATAATTCATAAAAGTATAAAAGACGCGAGTAAAAGAAGTATTGCAAGCAAACTTATGGAGAATATAAATTGGAAGTAACTCGTAAACAACTAAGAGACCAAACATTAGAACGCTTCAAATACATCAGAACATGCGTTCTCGCAAGAGAACTTTGCCTACTCATCCGAACAAACCGAGTAGCAATGGAAAAAAAGGATGTGCAAGACTGCTGTGAATTCGTCTCAAAACTATGCAACGAAGCTGGCTGCACCGAACAAAGCGACCTATGCAGAAAAGCCGTTGAAGCATTATCCACTAGCGAAGAAAAATACCTCGACCTATGCCGCCAAAGCTGCATAAAATGTGGAGAGTCACGCCAGCCAATAGCTAAAAAAAGTGCTTATGTAGCATAAGACACGCTGGAAAAGTTTAAAAAATATTTCACTTGTCTAAAATTAGAGGTGCAATGCTTGTTCATCTCACCTTTCGTTGCAACCCCACTTCCAGTTGTCCGAAGAATGCTTGAACTTTCAGAGCTTAAACGCGGAGAAACCTTCTATGATCTTGGATGCGGCGACGGAAGAACCCTAATCATGGCGGCGCAAGAATTCGGTGCAAAAGCCGTTGGAGTTGAATTAAGAGAAGACCTCGCGAAAAAAGCTTTAGCCGCAGTTGAAGAACTAGGCTTACAAGACAAAGTAACAATAATTCATGGCGACCTCTTCAACATAGACATACGTCCAGCAGACGTTGTCCTACTATATCTAACCACAAGCGCGAACGATAAAGTAAGACCAAAACTGGAAATGGAGCTTAAACCCGGAGCCCGCGTCGTATCACATGACTACGAAATTTTAGGTTGGAAAAGCCTAAAAGTTGAAAACTTCTGTGAAAATCCCAAGCTTGGATACCCGACACACACCATATACCTTTATAGAAAACCATAACAAAAGGCTCTCGGTAATTAACAATGACTTCTTTTAAAACAACTTTAAGAGTCAACTGGGTAGACACCGACGCAGCGGAAGTTGTACACTTCTCCAACTACTTCAGATTCTTTGAAAGAGCAGAAGAAGAATTCTACAGACACTTAGGATTAACATTCCAAGACATAAGAGAACATCACAAAATATGGCTCCCAAGAATCGAAGCCTTCTGCAAATACAAGGCACCAGCAAGATTCAACGACTTATTAACAATTGAGCTAGTCATCGAAGAGATAAGAGAAAAGTCCATCAAATACGGTTTCTATATAAGAAAAAATGAAACATCACAGTTGTTAGCAGAAGGCTACGTTGTTATAGTGGCTGCGGATAAAGACGCGGGTGCTGCAGTTAAAATTCCCGCTGAAATAACAGAAAAATTAAAAGCCTTTACCCAAACTCAAACCTAGTAGTATCAATGATACATGAGTTTCTCTTCATATTTCTTCAAATGCTCAGTTGCTTCTCCAACATCCATAAACAGGCTGCTGACGCGCTCAACATCCTCAAGCGTTACCTTTTCACGTTTCAGCATCTTCGCATTCTGAGCAGCTAAACTTAAAAGTTGCACAGCATACCTCAAAGAGCTCTTAGTCCCTATCTCAGTAAGTCTTTCCAACGCGTCCCTTTCAAGCTTTATTTTCTCTTCCACAGTACGTATGCGCAGAATCTCCTGAATACTTTCCGCGTCATATTCATGAGTAGCTATAATCACGGAACGATCAATCAAATCCAAAGGGAAACCCATAGGGCTTTTTACATCAGTGCCACGAATAGTTGTTATACCGCGATTCGTAGCAAGAATAATTATTGGCACAAGCTCACTTTCTATAGCCCTTCCTAAAAAGCTGAAAGCTTCAAGATCAAGTAAATGAGAGTCATCGATAAAAAGCACTCCTGGATGAATGAAGGCTTTTCCCTGGTCAACCCACTCTTTGACTTGTTGATCCACAGCAGTGCGTATTTCAGTGTCTATCTCCTTTGATTCTGGCCCTCCAAAGAAAAGGGAGAAAAGGCTTCCTCCACGACTTCTCGCGTTTATCTCGTCTAAGTCAGCAAGAGTCAATGTGTAAATGAACTCTTTTTCTTTCAAAACTTTCCCGTTTGGTCGCGGAATCTTTTTTCTCGTGTCTACATCGTAAGTTTTTCCTTTTGTGCTTTCGTAGCTTAGCCCGAGATTCGCTACTCTCCCGCTTTCTGCGTCTATTTGGATGACACTGCCCTCAACAACTCCATGCTGAATTATCTGCTCAGCTATAGACTCGCCAGCCTCAATTGTCTTTTCTTCATCTGTCGTCTGCAATGTTATACGTACGCTCTCAGGAATTTTCTGGTATGGATTATAAGGATGTGGTGCAGTTGTAATATTGATGCTTTTAACTTCCCCCTCGTACACCTTGCGCATCTCATGAATTTCTACACCTATGCATTTTCTTATGGCTTCGATCAAAACCTCTGTCTTTTTACGTTCGCTACTGTAAATTTCGCTTCCACTAATTTGA
Organism: Bathyarchaeia archaeon; assembly: GCA_038826015.1. Taxonomy (GTDB): domain Archaea; phylum Thermoproteota; class Bathyarchaeia; order Bathyarchaeales; family DTEX01; genus JAWBOR01. Next base: position 477 of record JAWBOR010000222.1, on the reverse strand, counting down.
ATAAAAGGAACATTTGGACCTAACTCTCTTGAAATGGCTACAGCAATTGCCGTTTTCCCTGTTCCTGGAGGACCCGCGATTATCACTGTTTTACCGCTTAGTTTTCCTTCTTTAATCATTTGGACAATTAAGCCTGCTGCTTCTCTTGCCTTTTCCTGTCCAACCATTCCATCTTTTATTTTTATAGCCTTCAGGTTTCCGTCTAGTCCCAGTCCTTTAATATGAGTGTGAGCTCCTATCCTTTCAAAACGTCGTGGAGTAGGCGTTACCTCCTTTATTGTTGCCATTGTTTTTCCTCTTAAGATCCATTTCGCCTTTTCAGAACTCGCTGCCAGTCTCTTCTTCTTTAGGCTCTTTCTTTCCTTCTTTCTCTTCTTTTTCTTCTTTGGGTTTCGACGCTGCAATTATGTCGTCTATTCTCAGTATTGTTGTAGCTGCTTCTGTGGCTGACTTTATGGCTTGTTCTTTGACAGCAAG
>JAWBOR010000221.1:0-3060 GCA_038826015.1 Bathyarchaeia archaeon | reverse complement strand
TTTCCACTTCTGGCAGCTCGCTTAAAACCCTAACATGGTTTCTCCCCCAGAAACCTATTCCAATAACACCTATTCTTAGCTTATTCATTTCGACCAAATGCCCCGCCCGAGACCACGATATATGAAACCTTCCCTTTCCACTTTCACAGGATTAACAACATGTGCCAAATCCACTATTGCCGGTGATTTTCTCATCAAAACCTTAATTTTACCTAAACTTAAACGTTTAAACCTCTCATGCCCAACAGCTATGACTAGGCAGTCTGTCCCTTCAATCGTTTTTGTGAAAGTTCTTTCTGCAGGATAACCCAAACTTTTCAATTCGTCACAAGTATAATATGGATCAAAGACGTTTACCTCAATGCCTTTCTCTTGAAGAAGCTTCACTAATTCTATAACAAGCGAGCCTTTCGTTTCTTTTACATCTGGACGGTAAGAAACTCCCAGAATCGAGACTTTTGACCGTTTAACAGTTTTTCCGCACGTATGCAAAGCCTCTTTTATAAGACCCAATGCCCGCTTCACTGTTTCGTCGTTTATTCTCCTAGCTAAAATCGTCATATGGAGCTTTACCCTGAGATTTTCCGCCTCTTCAACAAGAAGAAAAGGATCTTTCGGAATATGTCCACTCACGATTCCTGGTTTTAGCAATCTGCAATAAGGTTGACTGTTAGCTGCTTCTTGCGCCTCGATGTAGTCTATGCCTGCTTTTTCACAAAAACTTGCCAGTTCATTCGCCAAAGCTAAATTAACGTCGCGGTAAATGTTTTCAAAAAGTTTAACAGCTTCGGCCGTCTTCATGTTACTTACCTCAACTATCCCTCCTTTCACAATAGTCTTCAAAACAGTTCTTGCAGCGGCAAGACTTCGATTATCAATAGCGGCCAAAATCTTTGGGTAGTTAGTTATGTCTTGAAGCACCCTACCAACAGTAGCGCGGATGGGACTGAAAGCTAACCCAAAGTCATTTCCCGCCTTTAACCCTGAAGATGCTTCTAGAGTCTCTTTGACAAGACTTTCCATTAAACCAGGACCTACTGTGCTCTCAAAGATTAGCAGAGTTCCAGATTTAAGGTTTAAACCGATTTCTCTGCAAGCAGCTTCAAGGTAAGAGTAGTCGGGTTTTTTCTTCCCATTGATTGGTGTGTTAACCGCGACTACTATGATGTCGCTATTAGAGATCGATTCCTTTGCATCACTCGTCGCTGCGAGACGCCCTTCTTTAACGTTTTTCTTTATAAGTTTGTCCAATCCCGGTTCAATGAATGGGCTGACTCCTTTCTTGATTTGATTTACTATATGCTGGTTTGTGTCCAAGCAGATAACTTTGAAACAGGCTTCAGCGAATAGACATGCCATAGGTAAACCCATTCTCCCGCAACCTAGAACGGTGACTGTGTATTTTCCACGCATTTCCACGGTGTCTAAATCGCCTTCTCTAAGCGACATAGCGTTTGGCATCGTGTTTTTTCACCCTACCTCGTTTATTACAATTTGGTTAAGGAAAGGCTATTATGGAACAGGACACTTTAAAGCTTAATGATATTGCCTTGACTTTCACCAAGTTTTTCGATTTCTCGGATGATTGTGTCAATCGGGTCTTCAAAGTTCTTGACAAGTCTTTGAACGATTTTTAAGTTTCTTTCTTTTACGTGGTTTACATCACCAAGAATTTCTAATATTTTTTTCACCATTTTCTCTGAATCAGTTTCACGCGTAATAAGTTTTTTTCTAATCAAATATTGCTCTATAATGAAGGGTTCACCTGGATAACATGAAAATGTTGGAATGCCGAGCAGAGCTGCCTCAGCTGTCATGGTTCCTCCAGCACCGACGAAAACAGAAGTATAATAAAGAAGGCTTGAACCGTCAACAACCGAGTCGCAGATAATAATTTTATCTTTAAAGGTTTCTCGAAGGGTCTTTATCTGCTCTTCGTATCTTGGTAAAACCACGATTTGAAGGTTCTTACTCTTTTCCAGAATCTTTCTTATGAGGGGGATAAGTAATGTTCCTTTTTCGGCTTTATCCAAAAGATACGCGGCGAATGCTTCTTCTGTTCTGAAGGTTAATATGGGTTTAGACTCGTCTAATCTCAGTTCTTTAAGGATTTTTGGGTTGGGTTTAAAATCTTTCAGCCAAACCCAAGGGTCAAGTGCATTATATTGAACAATATTATTTGGGGATATTCCATATTTTGTCCAAACCTTTTTGGGTATTATTTTAGGTGTCAAAAGCCGTTCTGATAAGGGAATGGTTAGCCTTGCAACGGCTTCGGCGTGTGGTGAATCGTTGATGCACAAGTGAGGAACTCTAAGCCCATACGAGACTCTTGCCATCTCTGGGGATGAAAACGAGATAGACACATTTGGCTTAATTTCCTCAAAAATTGAGGCTAATTTAAGCGTTCTCTGTGCACTGGATTTCAATTTATCTATTAACATTTTTCCGCCATGTTCTCCAACTACTAACGCATCTATTCCTTTTAGTTTTAAAGTTTGGAGTACTTCGCGATATCTTCGAGTTGTTCGAAATAATTGATGCCCTCTTTTTTCTAGGTTTTCGGATAATCTCGCGAAGAACATGGATTGTTTAGGAGTTAATATGTCCATAATAATCTTCAAATTTCATCACTCAATTTTCCAGAAGGTGTGTTCTTCTTTACTAGGTTTTTCGAAATTTCATTACTTGATTCATTTATAAAGTGTTGCCCCTTTATGGCGCGCCAAAAAGACCTCTTTACGATTTCTCTCCATATCCAAAGCCACAATAAAACCAATAGAAAGCTAATCGCAACTTTAAATATGCCGCTTAGGATTTCACCAATCGTTCCAGGAAATTCTTGGGGTACGACAAATGAGTGGATAACCCATAATCCTAGGAGCATGCATGTCCACACGAAAAGAAGCACGTAAACGGAATCAAGGAGCCTGCGAATCATAGTGTCACCATTGTTAAGTAGGCGGTAAATAATGCTAGAACACCTGATATTAAAGAAACGGCGTAGAAGAGGCGGATGGCTTCACATTCATATAGAGGCCCTCTGGCGAGGACAAAGCG
>JAWBOR010000220.1:0-3077 GCA_038826015.1 Bathyarchaeia archaeon | reverse complement strand
CGTTGATGTTGAATACATTCGAACAGCCAGTAATGAAACAATACCAGAGTTTTTTCAGAGAGAACCGTATATTGTCAACGTAGGCAGATTGACGGAAGCAAAGGGTCAATGGTATCTTTTGAGAGTCTTTAAGTTCTTGAAATTAGACCACCCTCGATTAAAACTAGTCATAATTGGTGATGGTGAACTGAAAGAATATCTAACGAATACTTCACGAAAACTCGGACTTAGAACATATGTCTGGGGTATGAATGAATTTACTGATGAATACGATGTCTACTTCTTGGGCTTTCAAAGAAATCCATTCAAATACATGGCAAAAGCTCAACTTTTTGTTTTAACATCTCTTTGGGAAGGTTTACCCACGGTTCTCTTAGAAGCTATGGCGTGTGGTACGGCTATTGTTTCAACCGACTGTAAGAGTGGGCCTCGAGAAATAATCTCGCCTGACACTGATTTCAGAAAAATAGCGAGCGAAGTTGAATTCAGCAGTTATGGAGTACTGGTTCCACCATTAGAAGTACGTTACAAAGAAGCTGATGAGCCTCTCGATCACAGAGAACTAAAGTTACTCAGCGCCATAAATGAGCTGTTGCTCAACGATACATTGAGAAAAAATTATTCAAACCAAGCTCTCCGAAGGGCTGAACAATTTGATATCCACAGTATTTCTGAATCTTGGTTCAAAATACTTAAGGAAAGGGGTCTACTGTATCATGGTTAGCCGTGTGATATGGAAAACTTTTCTAAGGGGGAGTGATTCACTATGCAAGAAATTCTTCCATCCGTAGCAGTGATAGTTCCGACTTACAACAGATCGTTAATGCTGCGTCGAGCTCTCGAAAGTATCCTAACACAAAACTATCCCAATATAGTCAAAATTGTAGTTACAGACGATGCTTCAACGGACGATACGAAAGAGATAGTCAAAGAATACATGAATAAAGACAACCGAATAGTGTTCATAGAAAACACTCGCTATAAAAAAGGTCCTGCTGGAAACAAAAATAACGGTTTAGATTACGTTGAATATATCATTAAACCTGACCTCTTTTGTTTCCTAGATGATGATCAGGTACTTCTTCCTAACGCCATCTCCAGGTTGGCCGATTTATATAGAAGATACAACGGAAAATATCGAATTGTATTTGGAAACGCCGTTAACGAAAGAGGAGAAAAAATCACAAAAGTTGCAAAAGGCTTGTATGAGATTACTTACGAAGACATAATATGTGGTCGAGCACGCGACGATTCCTTTGGCTTGATTGAAACATCACTTTTGAAAGGTAGAAGATACTGTGATGATGCGTGGGGAGCGGAATGGACCTTAATAGCTCAGATTTACAAAGATAATGTTACAGCTCTGTATGTTGACGAAGATCTACTCAAGATCTATGAAGAACATTCTGATCGTGTAACCTTTAAGATGACAGAAAAAGCCGATAGGCAGTTCCTTAATTATAAATATTTCCTTGACATCGTTGAGGAAGACCTCAAGAAGATTTGTCCAAGAGTTTTGGCAAAACACTCACTTTCGGCGGCTTTATTTGCGAAACTTTCCGGCAAAAAAGCTGAAGTAAATTTCTACCTTAAGAAAGCACTAAAAGCCAGCTCACATCCAAAGATTATCACGATAGCTTTGCTCATACTGATTTTACCACCACGTCTTCTTTCAGCTTTAAGGGGTGGAAAATTGTACATGGGATTTTTCAGGAAACTGTTATGGCGTTGAGTGGGTCTTCATACTTAATTGAGCGGGGAGATACTCATGAAAAACAGACCAACTGTGTCTGTGATAATGTCAACTTATAAAGAACCTTGTGAATATTTGAAATTATCTATCGAGTCTATCCTTTGCCAAACTTTTGGTGATTTTGAATTCTTAATAGCTATAGATGATCCATATAATGAGCAACATATCCAAATAGTCAATGAATACGCCAATTTAGATATTTAGAAATGAGAAGAATCTGGGTTTACCAAGATCACTTAATAATCTTATTTCGAAAGCGAGAGGAAAATATATTGCAAGAATGGATGGTGACGATGTTAGCCTTCCCCAAAGATTTGAGAAACAGGTTCAAGTCATGGAATCTAACATAAATGTAAGTATACTCGGAACACTAGCTTACAAGATGAAAGAGAATGGTATAGTATATGGAGTCTTAAATCTTCCAACAAATCAAAAGTGCATCAAGTCTTATATCGAGAATGGTATAATGCCAACTTGTCATCCTTCTTGGATGGTTCGCGCTGAGGTCTACAAGATGTTAAAGGGATACAGGGAGATACCCTATGCTGAAGATTTTGATTTTATTCTAAGGGCTTATAAAAATGGATACGAAATCACGAACTTATCCGAACCACTATTGAAGTATAGGATTCACTCACACAAGCAAAAAATTTCTCACTCAAAGGCATTCAATCAGTATCTAAATGCTAAATATTCTTATTTACAATTCAAACACGGAGAATTTTCAGTTTCAACGTGCAATGATTCATTTCTCACTATTCATTTGAGAAAATTCAGAGAGCGTCTCTACAACATAGCTAATAATTTCTTCACAAAAAGTATGGACTACAAGAGTCAACGTAAAGTATTCTTGGGATTATTGTTGTTTTTACTATCCTTTATTTCACCAGACAGAGCAGAGTTCAATGTAAGATTGCTAAGGGCAAAATTCTTTTGCAAGTTAAAACATTGATTTTAATTATGTATAAACAAACAATTGCTGAAGTATCAAACTAAAACTCATTTGTTCGAAAGCAAAAATATGTTATAGAAAACTTCCACGTTGGAGTGACAAGTCGTGAACAAATTGAAAATCGTTCACGTGATTTCAGTTCTATTAACAGGTGGTGCTGAAAGATTGATCACAGATCTTGTCCATTTCTCAGATAAATCAAAATTTGAAGTGAGCGTGCTCACAGTATGTGAAAAGACGGGGAGCATTTTCGAAAAAGAACTAGAAGAGAAAGGAATTAAAATCCATTCACTGAACGTTCCTTTGGAAAAATACATCGATCGAAACACGTTGAGGCGCTATTTGTATTACTTATCCATCATCCCAAAGATG
>JAWBOR010000219.1:0-3081 GCA_038826015.1 Bathyarchaeia archaeon | reverse complement strand
CTAATGGTCCTAAGATTGCGCCTAACGTGTCCATGGAACGATGAAATCCAAAAGCATGACCATAAAATTTCTTGTCAACAGAGTCGGCAAGAAGGGCATCACGAGGAGGTTCTCTTTCGCCTCTTCCTACCCAAGCAAGGACACGATAAATAAGTACCTCTATCCAATCTCGAGCAAAACCAATAATTCCAACAAATAGCCCTGTCAAAAAGTAGCCGAGAACAATCAAGGGTTTTCTTTTTCGCAACCTATCGCTTAACCACCCTGAGAATGTTTTAACGAAACTGGACGAGGCGTCAGAAAAGCCACTTATCAAACCAAGTAATATAGGAGCGTTTATTGCGCCAACAAGTTCGGTAAGAAAGGAGGGCAAGGCTGAAGTGGTCATCTCGTGGCTAGCATCACTAAATAAACTTGTGAATCCCATCGCAGCAACGTTTCTATTCAACCATTTTTTTGTTTTAACTGCCTCTCTCTGGGATGTCACGTGTAACCCTTCATGTATTTAACTTATCTTTTCCGCTGCAAATCAGAGACGGGTTGTGAAGACATACTTTTGATAATAGCCACTTATTTGGGACTCGCCCCAGTTGTCCCACTCGTTCTTTGGAACATGAGTTTGCAGACCCTCCCTTTTCAGTCTTTCCTTCAGAAATCGATTCTCAGACAACAAGAAGCGAAGTCTCAAGGCTATTTCCTTGTTTTCTATGAAGTACTCGTAGGCAAGAAACCTTCTCGTAGCGTGCTTTCCTGACAAATGACGAATCTGCGACCGCATTTCCGAGTTTAACTCTACCAGTTCATCCTCGCTTTCTTCTGAAAGACCATACTGGATAAGTGTTGGAATGCCTTCTCTTTCTGTCAGTGCTTTTTCTTTGAGAAAATGGTCTAACTTCTCTGCAATTTCATACGGGATAGCAATTTCTAAATGTGCTTTTTCGTGTGCTGTAATTGCCTTCAAGGCTGTTATTAGATCTGGGCGTCGGGATTGCGACGATTTGTCTTTGCGAAAAAGCCTTTTATTTGCTTTCACGTTTTCACCACATGATTTTTTGTTTGACAGATTCGGGTTTTCTGTTTCTTCTCTTCCAGAATCTTTCTTAATTGTTCATTTTGTCGCAAGAGTGCTTTGAAAGTTTCATTGTCTTTTTTGTATTCAGTGAATAGCTTTTCTATGTGTGTGTAGTCTTGTTTCATATGTTTGAATTCTTGTAGCCGATAATTTGCCATCCCACGTTCGAGAATACCGACAAGCGCATCGCCTTCGCTAAGACCCTTCTTCTCACGATAGGCTACGAATTTGTCGTAGACGGCGTGGTCGATATATGCATCTATAATAACAGGCTCGCCTTTTCTTCCTCTTATTATATGACTAAACATTCCCTTTCACTTTCTTCTGAGCATGTTTCCGAGGTTCACTCCCCGCCTGCCCGCTATCTTTTCAACCCCCCTCAAAACCGTGTCTTCCATCTTTTCACGGTCTTTGTCGGAAAACACGTAACTTTGCCTCTTAATGTACTCAGCAAGCCCCGAATCTAACCTTTGCAAGTTTTTCTCTTCAACCCTAATTATACTCGCTATAACGTCTCTAATTCTCTCATCAGCCTTCTCTTCAGCCACATACGTTAACGAGACAAAATGTGGAATGCAGAGACCTTTAGACTCTCTAAAAAGTTTCGAAAACTCTTCATGATTAGAAGATAAAAACTCCGCGATGCCCTTCACATACATTTCCGTGAAATCAGCCAGATAAACACAAGCTGGACATGAATTTTCATTCGGAAGCATCACACGATAATCTTCACGTTTATGCAGGTCTTGAATAAGTTTTTCTGCGACGCTTTTTATAATCAATGCCATCCCATGGCCATCGAAACTTTCCGGGTTGTGTGCTGCGATGAGCATTTTGTAGAAATGATTATTGCAGAAGCCTCTGCTTTCGATTATTTTGTCTCTTGAAGGAGCATCCATGACAAGTTCAGAAAGGTACGTGTCGATGTATTTTCGTTCTATCTCCTCTTCCAGCGTGCATAAGAAACATTCAGTACCCTTTTTGATTGCTCTTTTGATGTGAAGATACGTTATATCGTGACTCATGCAATCGCCTCTATAGTTTACCAATCTTTCGCAGTATGCTAACCGCGTAGAAAGTATCTTCAAACGTAGATATGCCGAGGTCTGATCTCGCGAATCCGCCATTCGCGTTTTGACATTTGAAAACAAATTTGGCAGTTTCTTCAGGATATGCCGCGCGCTCACCTAACAAGTCAAGAGTCGAAATGCCATAGTACACGTGTTCCATAAAAGGAGACGAACTTCGCGGTATAACAGTGAACCCTCCAGACGGTTTTTCACAAGATCTGACATACGCAAGGGGTGTTTTTAGAGACTTGACTGGGTAACCAACATTGAAGAGAGAAGCTACAGCGTGGTAAGTTGAGTTTAGATTAGAGTGACGATGAGCGCCAAAGCCGCCATCCTTGTTCTGAAAACTCAGCAACCAATTTATTGTCTTTTCACGGTCAACCTTGACACCTATCATGTTAGTTAGTTCGGTTACCATAAAAGTGGCTTCAAACTCCGAATCGACTTCCGCGTAAACGTCCATTGTCCCAGAGATTCTTTGTGAGCCTATGATAGACCTTAGAAAAGCGCTGAGAGTTTGGTGAGGGTTTTTATCACACAATTTCAAGGCTTTGGCTACATAATAATGCGAGTACAAATTGTCTGGAACAAATTCGTGCAACCATTTAACTGTTTGCTTGACATTTGGGAAAGAAAATTTCAACAAATCTAAGATGGCTAGCCCATAGTAAGTATCTTGTGCGTTAGACGCTGTGGTTCGAACAAACGCGTACCCTCCATCGGCATTCTGCCTATTTATAACATAATCTGTGATACTTTTGACCCACGGCGAATCTCTAAACAGCCTCTTTTCTACATCTAAAACGATTTTGGTTTTCAAGCGAACCGCCCTACTTCACGCAACCTAACATCGACTCTTCTCAGTTCAAACGTTGGTAGAAGCTATCAGCCCATGCAAATACCATAGCAGGGGCGGTTAAAGGCGAGCCTCATCGC
>JAWBOR010000218.1:0-3161 GCA_038826015.1 Bathyarchaeia archaeon | reverse complement strand
AATTCTTTGTCTGTTTAAAAGAAGAAAAGATACGTTCCAATGAGGGAAGTGTTGTTTGCGGCTATGGATTTGGATATCGTTGAAGTGAATAGAAGCTGTACTTAATATTTTGGATGCAGTTCTTACGTGGATTAGGTTGACTCGGAGATTCTGTATCGTTTTTCACGCGTGAAGTTTTGGTTTGTTACCGAAAGAATTGGTTACTGGGCTAGCGTGGTTTAAAATTACCGGGTTCCAATTTACGCAGAAAAACAAGGTTGGCACTGGGCAATAACAGGTTTTCATTCGAAGCTTGGGTTGATACGTAAAGCAAGAAAAAATGCTTGTATCAACTTGTCTGCTTGTTCAATTCAGGATACGTGTTTAATAAGAAATCCTGACTATAACTGGATAGCAAATAGTTGTCATTAGCGCACATTTAAGTGGGAAGAAAGACAAGAACAAAATAATAGAAATAGGGGATCGACCTAGTCATTATTTTTATGGTCTTCACACTTTGTGCTGTGTTACCTGCTCCGTTTATCCTATAAAAGGTGCTCCATGTTTATTCTTATCCAAGCGGCGTAATTTTGATTTGTTTGCCATCGTTCTATGACTTTATAGCCTATAAAAAGGGGTAAAGCATTCCAGTGTAACTTGCTAAAGTGCTCCTAAATTACGATAATTAATGACTAATAGCCATGAATACTGCTAGAGTTCCCTATGCATTAGAAATACTTTCTTCATATTCTTATAGCATTATTTACGCTTTTGACATAACAGGCTCAATAAATATCGCGTCTGTCTTTTTAATAATAATATAAATAGATCGAGAGTGGTTACTATGGTAGGGTGTCGCGATTGCAAGGAGAAAGCGCGTTAAGCCCTAAGCTTTCAGGTGTTAGAAGGAAAAATTTTGCTGTATTCTTGATTATTGTCGGTTTAATGTTTGTGGCATTTGGTACGGTTCTTATTTACGGTCCCAGTGCATTTGGGGCGAAGAGTGCATTTACGATGAAAGATCTGCAAAATGACTATGAATATAGAGGGCCGACTTACAACCTGCTTGGGGAAGAAAAGTTATGCGGCAACTTCCGGTCCTTTAACGATGGCGATACTGTATTGTTTAGGGACAAAGTCGTACGAATTGAATTGACGGGGCATCAATTCGGTGGTGGAACAGTGACAAATCTTTTTTTCGAAGCTTTTTTCTGGCCTGACTCAAGTATGCTTGAACATGACGCGAATGCAAAAGCAGGAAATATGACTTGGTACGTTTGTTATTATTATCCTCAGTATTCAAAAACCTCAATGGAAACAAATTTTCCTATGAGTGGTCAGCGTTCTTCTGAAGCTGTGATTGGAGTAGACGGCGACGTATCAGATAGAGTGCATGAAGGTGATACAATTGAATTAACGATGCATGTTTACAACAAATTCTCGGCTTTCCCTGGATCCACAACTGTTGATGAGATTATTCGCGAATTCAAGTTTCTTGTGGCTGAAAATGAGGTTATAGTTTCTGGTGGTGTGTCTTCTTTTAGCACTTTGTATACAGGTGTTCCTTTGATTAGCTTGGGATCAGTTTGCCTTATAATGGTTCTTTTTTTGAAGAATAAGCGCACGCCAATCAATAGAATCGGTGCAATAACCACTATAGACCTCTCATTTGGCTTTGTTATTATCCTGTGGGTAGTGCTCGGTCAAATAGGCGGATGGTTAATGACGACTTTTCCCCTTAGCGTTGGTCGCTTAATATCTACAGCATTAGGCGGGTGGTGGCTTCAGGGATTTGGGTTAATTCTTGGTCTAGTCATTGGATTTTGTTCTTTCGTTGCTATAACTGATACAAAAGCATCCGATAGAGACGACTGGTGGGCGGTTTTTGCCATCATGACCATAGCTATGGTGACTGGTTTGACCGTGACCTTAGCTACAGGCAGCGTCATTTGGTCGGCGTTATATGGTTTCATAGCATCTTGGACTCCGCTGTGGAATATTTTCACTATTCCTTTGTTTATTGCAGGAATAATAATACCTTTATATATTGGACTCAGAGTTGCCTTTTTTGTTAAAGGAACAGTTGATGGGATAATTGATGGGAGAAGGTCTAGTGCAACCAACCAAGAGATATCTAATCCCTCAGAGGGAGTGATTTAATGTACATATCAGCTTCCGTGAATTTATACCCGCAATATGTGATTAGTACCCAAAACCTTCTGTCAAAACACATTAGCGAAAAATCTTTCCAATTTATTTTTGTATGGGGTTATGAATTAACATGAGAGCAGATTGGATTGGCCATAAGCATCTTATGGCCTATGTCTCTTTTTTTGTTATGGTTCTATTACTGAGTTATGTGGTTCTCATTGGGTTTGCTGCGTTTCCTAGCTCATATACTCTAGGAATTAAACCAGGTGATTGGATGGAATACTCTTACACTTCAGGCACTCATAGTGAAGACTTGTTTGCGAGATTTGAAGTGATTTCTGTTGAAGGTCCACCTAGACTAAGCGTAACTATGAAAAAAGATTACTATGTCAACTGGCCCAATTACAAGGATGAAACTAGTAGTGGAGATTTTCCAACAATTCCGCAAAATTATGAAAACTGGGTCATCGGAATGTTGATTCCTGCAAACTCGAAAGTTGGAGATACTATTATCACTGGGGCGCCAGGAAACCTCGATCGAAATCATGATGGCACGGCTGTAATTCTTGATGAGATAACTGGCAATTTTGCGGGTGAAAGTAGAACAGCCCTGCACGTGAGCTATTCAGTATGCAACACCCACTTTGATCACTATTATGATAAGCAAACAGGATTTCTTGTCCAAGAAACTAGAACAACATATCTGCTCGGCACAGAAACCGTCAAAGCAGTGCGAACAAATTTGTGGGGTCATAACACAGGCCCTAACTCAGAATCATCTAAATGGGCGGTTGTAATTGGAGTAGAAGACTACGACTCTGGCGTAACGAGCGCCGCTGGACCAGCGCAAAGCGCAAAAGAGATTTATGACATTCTGGTTAACAGTTTTGGCTACCAAAAAACGCACATTAACAACAATGAAGGCGTTCTTGTAGATGAGCTCTACAATCCATTAAGGCGACACATTACCAGTATGAAGATCTTCTCTATGTTAAGTTGGTTGAAGAGTGTTGCTGGTCCCGAAGATACAG
>JAWBOR010000217.1:0-3165 GCA_038826015.1 Bathyarchaeia archaeon | reverse complement strand
TTTCAATGCTATTTCTGCAACATCCTCAGGACTTTTTCCTTCAGCAAGGATAACCTCAGGTATTCCTTTTCTAAACTCGCGGCCCGAATCTATCCTAGCCAAGTTGCCTATTTCTTCAATGGTCAACATCTTTAGAAGCTTCTCAGCGTCGTTCATGGAAATTTGACCCTTTACGAGTTTTTCCAACACTTCCCTCAACATATCCACCCTTTACTTCCACATAGTATATCTAAGCCTTTATATAGTATTTATAAAAGAAGAGAAGATTTAAATGTCAAGCAATAGACGAGTCGCCATAGTAGATTGCCAAATAGCAGGAGTTTCAGGAGACATGATTGTAGGCGCCTTGCTCGATCTTGGCGCCAATATTACGAAAGTTGTTGAAGCCATGAAGTCCGTCAAAGGCTACATGAAAGGATGCGGAAACGTAGAGGTAATCATTACGGATGTCACCCGAAGAGGACTACACGCCAAAAAAGTCGATGTTAAAGCTGAAGAAGTACCCGAAATAACTGGCGTGGAGCTCATAGAGGCTACTGTGAATTGCATAGAAAACCTAAAACTGTCAGATGAAGCTAAACGGTTCGCATCGAACTCTATCCATACTCTGATGAATGCCGAAGCGAAAGTCCATGGGAAAAGCGTTGAGAAAGTTCATCTCCATGAAGCTGGATCCATTGATACTCCGGCTGAGATCATTGGCGCAGCAGTTGCGCTAGAGGACCTGAACCTTTTCAATGCGAAGGTTTATTCAACACCTATTGCTGTGGGAGGAGGTTTATTCAAGTTTTCGCATGGCATAGTTTCAAGTCCAGCTCCAGCAACAATAGAAATACTGCGGTCTAAAGGGTTCCCCATCTTCGGAGGACCCATCGTGTCTGAATTGGCAACACCAACCGGGGCTTCCCTCCTGGTCAATTTGGTACAAGAAGCTGTCCGTTTCTACCCACTGATGAAGCCAACTGCTATAGGCTATGGTGCTGGAACAAAAGATTTCGTGGAAATGCCTAACGTCCTACGGATCACATTAGGTGAGTTTCTCGACTATCAACTTTTGAGAGATGAAATCTCTGTGCTGGAGACAAACATTGATGATGTGACTGGAGAGATCATTGGGCACACGGTTAATAGATTATTGCAAGAAGGCGCTAAAGATGTAAGTGTCATTCCTATGTTTACAAAAAAGAATAGACCCGGCCAAATCCTCAAAATAATAGCGGACAAAACGGATGTAGAACGCCTATCACGGATCTTGATAGAGGAAACAGGCACTCTTGGTGTTCGGGTATACCCTTGCGAAAGGCACATCCTTAGCCGAGAATTCATCCGCATGGATATATCAGTAGGCAACATCGAGGAGCCGGTTAATGTAAAGGTTGCCAAAGACAGTAAGGGCGAAATCATTCAAATAAAACCTGAATACGATGACATTAAAAGAATCGCAGAGAAAACCGGTAAGTCCCTGAGGGAAATAACCGAATTGGTTAAGATGAAAACGAAAGAGGTTCTCTTAAAGAGGTGATCTTCATGAACGATTTAGACGAAAAATACGAAAAATTAAGGCGCTTTATCGAGGATAAGGGAAAAGAGGGCGTGGTAATTGCCTTTTCAGGAGGAGTAGATAGCTCAACTCTAGCAGCCATCTGTTATGACGTGTTGAGAGAAAAAGCAGTAGCTGTAACAGCTAAGTCTCCGACGTATCCTTCCGAAGAAATGGAAGAAGCTAAGAGATTAGCGAGGAAAATAGGCATCAAACACTATATCATAGAGACCAATGAACTATCAAACGAGAACTTCACTAAAAATCCTGAAAATCGATGCTATTACTGCAAAAAAGAACTATTGGAACATCTACAAGATCTCGCGCAAAGACTCGGATTCAAAACCATTTTCGAGGGTACAAACTTCAGCGACTTAAGCGGTCATAGACCCGGCTTCAAAGCTGTTAAAGAAATGGAAAACGTCTTCAGCCCTTGGGCAGAAACCGGATTTACGAAGGAGGAGATTAGGGCATTAGCCCAAAAATTCGGGCTGGCAATTCACGATAAACCAGCATTAGCCTGCTTAGCATCACGCATCCCCTTTGGTGAGCAAATCACAGAGGAAAGGCTCTACAGGGTCGGAAAGGCAGAGCAAATAGTTAGGAAAATTAGTGGAGTTAGACAACTTCGAGTTCGAGACCACAATGAATTGGCAAGAATAGAAGTTGGAAGAGACGAAAGAAGCCTACTGTTCAATGTTGCAATCATGGACAAAATCGCCCAGGAGCTCAAGCATCTAGGCTATAAGTTCGTCACATTGGATCTAGAAGGATACAGAACAGGAAGCATGTTAGCGACGATAGAAACGAAGGTAAATGAACCCTAACTAGGAAGGCTAAGGCTAAAATTCGTCGAGAATTTAAT
Source organism: Bathyarchaeia archaeon (assembly GCA_038826015.1). Taxonomy (GTDB): domain Archaea; phylum Thermoproteota; class Bathyarchaeia; order Bathyarchaeales; family DTEX01; genus JAWBOR01. Next base: position 760 of record JAWBOR010000217.1, on the reverse strand, counting down.
CCGATAATGTAAACCTATTCGCGGCGCCATGAAAAACCTATGATTCCTTCAAAAAGCCTTTTTTCATTACATTCTTATAATTTCTAATTCCTTCTTCTAGGTAATTAAAATATCTGTTCCTGAGTAGATTGTTTCTCAACTTTCGCTGAAATGTGTAAGTGGCATAACATACGAGTGAAAGTTATCATGATTAAATTCGTATAAAAATCTATGGTCGTCAGCAACTTTATTCTTCGTTGTCGTTGTTCAAATATGAACTCTGTTTTTTGAATGTGGTTTTTTCGTTCATTTCTTTGGCTAGTTCTATGAATAGTTCTTTTTGTCGTTTAGTGAGGTTAGTTGGAGTTTGAACATTAACTCTTACAAACTGGTCTCCTCTGCCCCATCTTTGAAAATGAGGTATGCCTTTATTCTTTAATCTAAAGACCGTTCCAGTCTGCGTGCCCGGGGGGATTCTCAGCTTTGCTTTCCCATCAAGCGTTGGCACATAAATTTCTGCTCCCAAAGCTGCTTGAGGAAAATTTATGTAGGCATTAGATATGATGTCATCTCCCTCTCTTTCAAAGACTGGATGAGGCTTAACGTGAACAACAACGTATAAGTCTCCCTTTGGACCGCCTCTGCTTCCGGGTTCGCCTTCACCACTCAATCTTAAAATATGACCCGAGTCGACTCCTGGAGGAACTTTAAGCCTAATCTTTTTTCGACGGTAAGTGTATCCTGTTCCTCCACAGTTCTTACACAAGCTTTCGGGCGATAT
>JAWBOR010000216.1:0-3167 GCA_038826015.1 Bathyarchaeia archaeon | reverse complement strand
GGTGCAGAAAGACCAAAGGGTGCGAGCGTTTTCACGGTGGGCTGGGTGCCGTCATGTGAAACGATGGTTTGCAACCGTGCTTGGGCTTACGCTGATGTTTGGTTTAACCTTGAACGTGTCGGTAGCCAGCGGAACGTTGTCCCATGGCCAATCATCGTCTCCAGCAACTGTGTGAGTGCCTCCATAGGCGTGTGGAACCTTGAATGTTACGGTCACGTTGAATTTGCCGTCAGCACCAGTTGTACCATTCACCAAGTTGTACCATTTATTTTCTCCTAATGATTTCTCGAACCACCATATGCCGATTAGGGTTTTCTCTGGGAATCCATAGACTTTTACGTCAACGGTTGTGTCAACTATGCCTTCTTTTGGTGTGAGTATTAAAGTTGGTATAACTATTAGTTTGAAGAGATACGTCACACCACCGTTGGAGACTTTAACTATGTGCTCTCCCATAGATAACTCGCCGACTGTCAATGTGATGTTGAAGGCTCCTGCAGCATCTGGTGTGATGCTGCCCCAATATGTGCCGTCTACTTGGAATGTTACTGATGATGTTGGGTTCCACCATACCCCAGCTATAATAAGGGTGTCGAACACGTAAGCTTGGACTATTATATACACGGTGGTTGTAGCGTTGCCCCATCCCTTATACTTATCTGTTGATGGACCTATGACTGTACCACCTTTCACGCTTTTGAATTGTCGGAACGCCCTTGCATATTCTGTGTAAGTCACTATATGTAAGTTGTAAGGAGCAACTGGATCGCCCGTTTTATTATACCACGCGTAGACATTGACAACAGTGGAAGGTATTGAAGCCTCAGCTGCAAGTGGATTTTCAAATTCTTGTTTCAAGTCCTTGATTGCCCATGAATATGTCAATTTGCCAACACTATCTGTTGTTACTTGCGCAAACACCTGTGTATTTGGGCCAGCACCATATGTCAAGTTCACTAATTTGCTCGGCTCAAGAGCGACACCCTTCAATGTGACTGTTGCTCCTCCCGGTCCCTCGGTCGGTGTTAGCTCTAAAGATGGAAGGATTTTCACTACTTGGGTAGCAACAGCAACGGCTGTAACCGTACCATCGTAAATCTTCACGTACTTGTACTCTACTGTCACGTCGTCGAAAATTATTGGACCCACAAGAATCTTGTAGGTTACGCCTGCAATAGTAACTTTGCCTATGTAGAAATCTGCTTTTCCACCCTTCAAGGCAGAGTGAGTAACGGATACTTTCTTCAGAGGAGTAGATTCTAGGTCAGCTACTAAGAATCCTACAGCATACGCTTTATCATTAGAGCTTAGCTGCGAATACCCGTCCTTGCTCATGTACAAGTCGAATTGAGCACCTGAGAAGGTAACAAGCCAAGTGTTCTCGTAGAAGACGATTGCAAAGTATCCTGTTGTTGCAACACCATCTAGAGCATATACACTCTGGGACCCTGCAGCCACTGAAATTTCGGTTACAGCTATATCAATGGCCGTAGGAGCGGCTTGACTGTCGACTTTAGCGAGCTTCGGATGTCCAGTTGACGCATAAACAGGTCGTATTGTTGCAAGCATCGAGACTGTTAGAAGTATTATAGGCAGTGTCGTCAGTATCCTTCTATACGATGATTTCTGCATTTTCCTTTTTCTCCTTTAAATGTTAGTGGTTAAAAGTCTCATTATCAGAGTATTTATATCTTGTGTTAACAATCTGCTACGTTTTGTCTACAAAAAAGCATACATTGACAACATGCTAGTGTCGGAAACTATACAGATATAACATGCGGATATAGAAACGACCAAAAAGAGAGCGCCCGACGCATCTTTAATCACACGTCCACATGACACAGTTGCCCGAACAAGAAATTTATGATGCGGGGAAAGACTCACACATGCATTAGAAAATGACAACCTTCAAACCGAATCTTCTTCTGGCTGTCGCAGTTCATGTTTAAAGAGTGTAAGACATATGATGCCTTTGAAACAGTTTTTTTCCTGCGTCTTGTATCCTAATGAGTGGGCAGCTCCTTCAATGAAGTTCTGCAAAAGAAGAGACCTTTCCTGAGGAGTTAAGGCTGAGACGCATTTTAACACAATTCTTCCATTGCTTTTGTTCACTGCCACCTCGTTCAAGTCCCATCTACCTTCTCGAAGCAGCCGCAGAAAACTATCAAACGGCTGCTCAAACTTTTCCTTCAGGTAGGTTCCGTACCATTTCCCCGCGTGGTACCACATCCGCTGCAGCTCTTCGCCATTCTCTCCGTAGGTCTTTTGTATTAAATAATCCAGAACGTCTCTAGGCGTGTAGATTGTGCCCGCCTCTTTAGGCACGTCGAGAATCTCAAAAGTGTCCAAGATCTCTTTTAAGCTTCGTTTCATCTCATAGGCTCGAGTCGCCTGCTCAAAAATCTCAGTCACGTAACTGTACAACGTTTTTCCTTGGCAGGCTGCCTCTTGGCTTAGTTTAGAAACTAGGTCACTTGGCGCCCTTATGAGCTTTTGATTTCTCGAGCTTTTGCCGGACATCACTTATCCAACGGCTTCACAAATTTTAAGTTAATTATGCCTTTCGAAACTTCGCATTGGCTTAGGCTTAGCCCAAGAGCGTTTAAGGCGCCTTCAAGGAACTTGCTGAAGAGCTCCGTGTACGTAGCTGAGAACTTCGAGCTTAGACATGTGAGAACCGCTGTCTCTTTTTCTTCAAGAATCTTGAATTCTGAAACGTCCCAGAAACAATTTTTAATAGCGGCTTCGAATTTTCTCAAATCACCATAGTAGTGCCCGTACCACTGTCCAGTTTCATACCAAAGCATAGTTGTCTTTTCCTTGCCAACTCTCTTATATGCGACTTCAGCTAAGTCGTACAGGAGTTTTTCAGGAACAAGAATGAATCCAGCGTCCTTCATCGCTTTAACCGTCCATCTGTCATCAAGCACGGTTTTAAGCGACAAGCCTATTTCCTCAGCCCTTATGGCCTGCTCAAGAATGTCATTCACATAGTCATACAATGTTCCCTTTCTGGATGAAATCTCTGAAATCTTGTCAGCCAAATCTAATCTTGCGGCGAGCAACTTTCTTTTCATATGTTATCCAATCCTCCGCAGGCGAAGTCTTTGAAACCCTAAATATTGAATACAGCAATGCTATCTTAATAGTTTGCCCAAAATTCGTTA
>JAWBOR010000215.1:0-3178 GCA_038826015.1 Bathyarchaeia archaeon | reverse complement strand
AATTAGTTTGCAGGCTTCTTCGCCTGTTTTCGCTATCTTCGAAACGTACTCGTCAGATTCGAAGTTTACTAGGTGCGTGTAGACCAGCGTGTTTTTGATACTTCTGTGCCCTAATAGCTGCATGACGTGAAGTATGTCCTTTGTTCTGTGGTACTCCATGGTTGCCTTGAAGTGTCGCAGTGTTTTGAAGGTAATCAAATTTATTCTGGGGTTGCTAAGTTTGTAGGCGATTCTTTTTCGCTGCATCCTGAAGCCGTCTTCGAAATGGTGGAGTTTTCCGTTTTGGAAGACGAACTCGTTTCTTCTTCGCAAAGACTTAAGCATACTTGCTAATGCGCTTGAGATTTTCAGGAACCTCGGTTTGCTGCCTTTTTCAGGGGTTACGTATACTGCTCCTCTTTCGAAATCGATGTAGGTCCATTTTAGCTGCCAGGCTTCTCCTGGCCTCATGCCGGTTTCTTTTAGGAGCTGAAGAAATGTTGCTATGCGGTGACTGCAACCAGCGATTAGTTCGTCAATCTCTTTTTCTGTAGGAATCCACGGTAACCTTTCCACCCGCTTGAAACGTGGCGGTTCCCATTTTCCACCAGTCATTCTAAGCCAAAGCGTGTAGGTGTGAACAGCTGTCTCTTTCCTTTCTGAGCTCCAATTTTGTCTTGCTATAACGTCCTTCACGGATTCAGGATCATTTAGATCTGCTCCTCTTCGTATCATGGTCTTCAGGAGTTTTGTTCTGCATTCTATTGTCTGCTCCGCATATCCTTGCTTTTTCATCCACCATGCAAAGTTGAAGGAAAGGGTTCCATCGTCGGTTACATATGTGGCTTCCCGCTTGCCCACTTCTTTCGGGTTTTCCACTTCGGCCAAGTTTTTCATTGCTCCGTCCGCAACGCATACTCGGCGCTTTAGTGTTTGCTGGTTCTCCTTTTTATTTTTTAGTTCAGAACTTGAAGAGAAGCGGAAGCCACAGTCGCGGCAAAGCCACCTTTGGATGCTGCCTGACTCTGTTTTTCTTAGTCCGTCTTTCCACGCCCGTGCTGATCCGCAGTTGGGGCATGTGGGAGGCTGAGTTGGGCTGGCGAGCCTGCTGGGAGCGAAGTATGCGTTTTGGACGGAGCCTTGCGTGTCAGCCATTTCCCTGCCCCTTCACGGCCTAAGACTCTATGGGCTTGGAGCGAAGAACAGTTCGTCTGGCACATTGCCTGAAACTTTTATGTAGCCCTCCGTCTTGAGGAACTCCAAGATGTGGCTGAAAAGCGGGTCACCTGTGTCCCTAAAGCACTTTATAAAGCCGTACCTGCCCACGGCGACCCTTAGTTCGATGCCGTCCACGGTTTCCCGCAGCTGATACGCGCCTGTGCGGCACCATTTCGCGTACTCCTCAAGGCTTTCCCATGAATCCACAAGACTAACCAAATAATATTCACCTCTGATAATACTTGTAAGAAGAACTTATGGAATTTCTGCTAGTCACAAAGCACACTATACTCAATGAGCCTCTGTAAAGTATACTGTACTTTGGAGGCTTCAGCAAAGTACATTATCGAAATTTAGCATTCTTAAATATATTAGATGAGCCAACCTTTTTTGGAGACATGGTCTTCTAGAATTCGTTCGATATTGTCTATTGTTCCATCCCATTGATCTGATGTGGCACTTTTATTTAGGAATCTAGATACCATTGTGATCTCTTGAATGATTAAACCGCAGTTTTGGCAAACAATTTCCCCTTTCTCATAATCTTGAATGAGATTCGTACTTCCACATTCGTCGCATTTATTTTGAATAGATTTGCAATCGCTTTTGTCAGATTTTCTTAAATGACACAACTATTATCACCTTATAATATATTTCCAAACATTACAAGAACAGCATAACAGTCTATCATTTCTTGACTGACTATTATCACCTTTACTAATAATTGCGGCTATATTTTGCTTACCTTTCTGGAATTAAAACAGTGCTTGAAACGTTGTACTTTGAGATAGATGTTCAGCTGGGGTTTTTACATGTCAATTAATATAAGTGATGATAGAGCACAAATGATCTTTTCTTCTTTTGCTGTTTCAATATAATAATCAAGGTCAGTTTGGTTTAGAATAATAGATAAATAAGCTCTGAATGTCAATTGGTAAAGTCGTGCTTCAAATCCAGCTCGTGTTCTTCTTAGGCCTATCTTCTCAATGTAACCTTTCTGTTCTAGGTGTCTTACCCTTCTATTAATGACTGAATATTTAATATATCTCAATTCCTTTTGTGCTCTAACTTTCCTTGTGATATCATAAGTGGTTAGAGGTCCTTCTTGGGCAAGAATCCAGAATATCGCCTTGTTGAGTTTTGCTTCTCTGCCTTTGAAAACGGAAAGTCTTGGTTTTACATTTTTGGTCAAGTCTCCCACATGCCTTTAAGCTGCTGGAAAATGTCCCAGAGACCTTCAAAACATAAGATTCTACGGCATCTGGTTTTTCTGTTTTTTACACAATTTCATGCAACACATAGCCCTAATAGCGGAAACGTTTCTGCATGCAGAAACGCCCTATTAGCGAAACCGCAACAGCGAAGCCAATTTAAGCCTAATTACCACTTTCATGTAAAATTCGTCAATTAGGCATGTACAATAATGGGGATTTGGACTGGGGTGTTTTCGGTGTGCAGAAACATTTTTCCTAGGGTTTAAAGGCTTCTGAACCGCTGATTTTCGTATTCAGAGGCTGTTTTGGGCGGGAGACAGCTTGGATCTTAACTATGATGCTGTCTCCTTCAGGTTCAACCCTAACCTTCAGTTCTCTGCCAAGGAAGGCTTTTATGAGGTTGTGGAACCGTTTGGGCACGGGCACATAGAACCTTTCGTAGGCGTAAGTTCTTTTTCCATGCAGGTAGTTCTTTTTGGAGACTCGCCTGTAGATTTTCAAAGCCTTCTACCACTGCCTAGGCTGTTTTTGGTTGCTAGGCTCAGGCCGCTTCAGTTCGAGGAGAAACCCACGTATCAACTGAACAACCTCGTTTTCTAGGCGAAGCCTGTACATAGCTGGAGAAGACCCTTGCCTCTCAGCCCATCCGATCTCAACAAGCCTCCCCAGCTGCTCGTTAACGTCCGGAGTTCTCAAGCCCGTAGCCCTAACCAACCCGTAAGCCGTAAACGCCTCGTCCGGATGCAAAGCCAGCTGCAGCAGCACCC
>JAWBOR010000214.1:0-3201 GCA_038826015.1 Bathyarchaeia archaeon | reverse complement strand
TTTACTTTCTAGCGCTAAACACTTAAGGCTAGTTCTATGGAAAACCTCAAGTATTTAAACCCGTCTGCGCAGCAACTGTTGCGGGGGATAAAGGATGCAATATACCCGGTTTTTGAAAACTATAGATATTTGTGCTGGATAAAGAGATTTGCTTCACATTATTCCTCAATTAGAAGGACTACCGTTATCAGCTCGTTGTCAGCTCTGTCCTTCTTCTACTTAAACAGCACTTCAAGAAAAAGAAAAGCTAAAGGAAAGGAATTGCACCATTAATAGTGAAGTATTGAGCCAAAATAGACAAGCGCTATTGGGGGCGCGCTCACCCCATACGCGGGTAAGCAGGCTTACGGGCGGGCGGCTTTGACGTGAAATTCTTAATGCATGTAGCTAACCTCAATTTCTTATGAGACTAATATTTTGATTGATGAAGATAGATCTGTTAAGCCTATGGCATCATTGTTTCTTCCGTAAACGTATTAGGGTTGTTGCCGAGTGCCAGCATTGTAGGTATGGGCTTACTGAGGCGGATTTAGAAGAAGGAAAATGCCCGTCGTGTGGAATGCCGATAAAGAAGAAAGGGGGTGTGCGCCAATCTGATGGATAGATTTCTAATGTATTTGTGTTGCCTAACGCTAAGATAGCTTTAACATTCACCTAGAAGTGGGCGAACACTTGTAGACCATCAATCCACTGATGGTGAGTATAGATGATGGTAAACGAGACATTATTAGGGTGTGCACCTTGGAAGATAAAGGCACGCTATGCTCTATGATTGGGCATGTTAGGCTCCATTAGAATGGCGATTGCATGTTATAGAGTGTTTGTTCTACGTCCATAGCCTAAATAGTGTGATCCTAACATTATACCATTTTTCTATAAGTTTTATCGCTTCCGTGAGATTTCTCAGCTGGAGCCCCCTTATAATTTTAAGGCGTTCGTGGGATAGATAGCCCAAGTTTCTTCTTATAGCGTATCTATTGCATATGCATAATGTGAAGCCTCCCTGCCGCTTTGAGTACCTTGCTGTAAGGTCTCCGGCGCCAATAATCCTACCCCTATAATCCCTAACGACGACATTTGGGAAGAGCAGTATTCCTCTACGTAAGGTTAACTCTAACTCATAATCTTTAATTCCACGCTGCAGATCTATGAACATAAAGGGGCCAATTTTTTCAGCTAGAGCTGGCCTAGCGGCATCCAACACATCTTTTTGATTCGGCTCGTCAGCTCGAACATAAGCAAGATAAATGTCTCTCTTATGCTTCCTTAGAAGAACCTTCCATACTCCTTTTCGAACCTTCTTCGCGACAATTCTACCGTGTATCTCCAGCGTATTCATATCCATTACACCAATAGGATAACTTATCCACCACCTGCCCAAACTATGCCACCAAACACATAATTAGATTGCTAGTTTGCGGACGCACTTAATTTACCTTTTAGGCGCTCCACGACCTCCGGGAAGGCATTTAAAATCTCGATCATATCTTGGCTTAGTGGGCCAAGACTCCTTGTAATAACTTTGCCTTTAACCTTCTTTTGAACGTAAAGATAATTTCTTCCACCAATAGTCTTAATGGTCACGCCATAACCCTGATTAATATACTCTTTAAGGACGCTGTACTCTCTTGTTGCCTTAAGCACATCCTCACCGAACAGTGGATAAAAATCTAAATAGGATCGAGCAGCACCCCACCTATTCAAACTATGGGCAATAACCTCATCAATGCGCCCCCTATCATAAATTCCAATTTCTTCTAGGAATTCGTCATCGGGGATTGGGGGCGTTAGGACCTCAGGAACTAGGAATATTGGTCTCAGCTCTAGGAAGCCATGCTTTACCGGAGAAAAAACGACTACGCGTCCTTTAGCCACACTATTTCTAATTTTTTCTGCATTAAATAAGGAGCCGGTTATCTCAGCCAAAATGTCTGTATCTATAACAAGCGATTTTGTTAAAACTATTAAATCGAATGCCCTCATAAGTCTCTTAATCTCATCTGAATGAAATATGGGTCCTGGGATGAGCACTAATGGGAGACCACTCTTTTTAACCTTCATAATAGTATCTATTGAGGGGTTAGGGATGCGGCAAGCATATATTCTGAAGGGCTCTATATTTGCGATTCTCGCCATCTCAGAGCAGAATTTTTCTAAGATTAAATCAGTATTCATAGTTAGGGAAGATAGGACAATGATTATTCGCCCTTCTTCAGCGAGTTTGCCGAGGTTCAGCTTAAGTATGTCAACGCTTTTCCTGCCAAGAGGATCAACATATACCACATCATCTATTCTTTTTTTGGGAATGCTGGAAAGGATAAGCTTGTCCACCCTGATTGGTCTACTATTATATGTGATTAAAAGGAAACCCCTACCACAAATTATGTCCTGCAGCATCAAGCTAGTCAAAAAGAGGAATTCACTGGTTGGCCCATCAATAAGAACATTTATACCACCTATCAATTCATAGCCGATATATTTCTGGTAATGCAGATCCATACCAAAAAATAGGATTTTTTCTTCAGCCCTGGGCCTACTCATAAGGTGCTGAATAAACCTTTCATGTAACAAACGCTTAATTAAGTCCAAATCCCCTCAACAAACTCTAAATTATGATTATATTTAAATTTTTCCTCAAAAATAGTTTATTTTTTGAAAAAAGGGAAAATATGGGCTCGAAACGAAAATTAAAATCTAACCCCCGGCGCCAAATCATATACTTCTGGAATGAACCCCGGTGCCAAAGGATTACTTGTGTTTTCTAAATATTTTTGCGCCCTCAACGTCGCAAACACATTCAAACCCGGATTCAACAAGTTTTAATGTTTTTATGCCTGAAGGGCATACCTGAAAAGCCAGAAATAAACATGACAGACGTTCTGAAAGCCGCAGAATCAGGGCTAATAAACCCAGAAGAATTCAGAAATATTGTGAGGAAAATAGGGTGAGAACTAACGGAGCCCAAGGAGGAAAGCTAAAAATATCTCTTTTTTAAATGGGATGGCAATGATTTTGGCATTTTAATGTATTTCTAACAATCTATTCTATATTTGAAAGGTCTTAATAACCTGAACTTTCCTGGCGATACTTCTTCAAAAAGCTCACTAGCACCCCAAGGGTTTCCACTTCGATGTTTATACAGAAAAGCTTTATATGTTCCTTCACCAAAGCCAGGACATGCTCTCCTAAAGTCATGTTTCC
>JAWBOR010000213.1:0-3212 GCA_038826015.1 Bathyarchaeia archaeon | reverse complement strand
TTGGCGGTTGCAGCAGTTCGCAGTCCAGAATTGTTTGTGGAGCTATCCCGAAAGGTTGATGCTTTAGCTAGGACTGTTGAGGGTTTGGTTTCTGTTAATGAGCGTCTTGTGGGTTTGCTTTCTGAGGCTTTTGGCTTAGCAAAGAGTGGCGAGAGCAAAGAGGCGGCTGGTTTTGGGGATGGAGGCAAAAGCTATGTCCGCTAACCCGTATTTGGCAGTGAAAACCTGTTCAAAAGCACTTTCTGCACTATGCTCAGGGCATGGGAAAAGTCCATGCTTTTTGGAAGTCGCTTTTCTGCGGTTGCTTAGTCCTGATTACCCGCTGTTAGTTTTGCCATGCGTTGATGGAGCAGAAAACTTGGAGTGTGCATTTTGGTATGGAGAACACTGAAAAACCTGTTCAGAACACCAAAAAGAAGCGTAGCCAAAGCGACAAGATAGGCCGCTTAAAGTACAATCAGCAGTTGCTAAAACAGAATGCAAAAGACATTAAAGAAATAAAAATGCACCTACGCTCCTTGCGAAAAGCGCTAAAGCCGTTTTTTCATTATGAGAAGCAGGAAATCAAGAGACAGCTTGCCAAGACGAAGTGGACCGTGAAATCTTGCAACTGCTTTATGAAACTGGCTCTCCTGGCATGTTGCCGAAAGATTTGACTTTTAGGCTTAAGCAGTTTAAGGTTGCTCGCCATCAGATAAGCCGAAGACTTGTAAGGATGAACAGACGTTTGGAAAAGGAGTACGGCGAACGAGTCGCAGAGAAGAGAGGCTGGCACTGGGCACTAACTAGCTTTACGGTGGAAATTTGGGGTGAAACAAAAGATTGACGCTTGAATAAGGTGGTGATAGATTGAATTTATGTCTATCCAAAAAAAAGAAGGGGTGAGTTGTTTTGCTGAATATTTATGGGTTAGGCAATGGTGGAAGTACCAAAACATTGTCTAAGTACACATCGTTGCTGTAGTCGCCTGCGCTTTGACGGTAGACTGCAAAGGAAATGTACCTGAAGTTGTTTGCGTAGTTTCCGCAATCAATCCAACGTGGTGAACCAGGCGTTATTATAACGTCAGAGACATGTTGCCAACCTGAACCGCTATAGTAAGAAACATACACTCTAAGACGACTGGTATAACCTGAGGAATAGCCGTAGACCCAGATGCGCCCGTTTGCAAGATTAGCTCCTGAGTATCCCATGCTGCCTACAATGTTTGCTTGGTCACCAACGGACACTGCGCGCAAGCGAGTATAACTGCCATCTGGCTGAGCCCCTGTGAAGCCATTATAATTGCTGACTGATCCGGAACCATAAGTGCCATAGCTAACATAGGGATAATGAACAAAGTACTCGTACAAACGAATGTTTCCATTCCCATAGATCGCCATTGTGCTGGCAGGATAGGGAATGACATCCCATTGTTGAGTCTCTTGATTCCACATTGGCCATACTGCTTCAAAACCCGTATAGAGGTTGGTTTCACCGAAGTTTCTGCTAAACCTATTTTGCGAAGCTCGATCCAAGGCTTGGTTAACTGTTATTTCAAGTGAGAGAGCATAGTAGAGGAAGTCTTGAACCCATAACCAGTGTTTTACAACACTTCCGCTTTGTGTAGTCTGATCTAGGGCTGCTGATCCGAATGGAAAACCAATGTAACAAAATGCGCCGTTGTCTGCACCATTAGCGCCAGTCTCGTACCCAAATAGGCTCATGTGATTTGCTGTGGTGAAATCTTGATACCCTTTCCAGTAAACGATTCGGTGGGTCCAAGCATAGGGCATACCTCGTGCTCGGTTTGTAGGTTGCCCTTGTGCATCTTTAACCATGCCTTGGGGTGGGTCTAGTTCATAATCGCCTACTGTAGCGTTTATGCATGCAGATAAACAAGTATTAATGAATACAAAGAAGGCTTTTTCATTGGCGGTTCTGGGAAAGATTTCCATGTCATAAACGCCATTTTCTATGTTCCACTGTGTGCCATCCCAAGTGCCGACGTTGTCTTCGAACATGTAATGGAATTCATTTTGAACGCCTCCATCGAAAGTAAACGAGTTGCCTACACCATGGTTGAAATCGACAACTGCTGCCCGACTGTAATATTGTTGACTATCTGTAATGTTGCTTAGGATCTGAGCCTTAATGGAACCAGCGCCCTGATAATTGCTAGCGACATAGCCGTCGTTCTTGAAGTAATCACTAATACGCTGTGAAAGCTCTCGTTGTAAATCAATCTCTCCTTGGGTTTTACGTGTACTAAAGCCTAATGTGGCATTATAAGCTCCAGTACTTTCAGAGCCCCAAACTAAAGCACGCCTAGTTGGATAAGCACTTTTGTCATATATTGGGTCCCTTCACTTTCAAGAACCTGTATCATTCGCAATTTCCCGTTTGTAAATGTGTACAGCATGTCCAATTTACTCGTGGTAGACTCAAGACGGTAACGTATGTTCTCTTGAGGAATAACATTCAAGTACAAGTCTGATGGATATTCCTGCAATGTAGCTGTGTATTCTGTAAGATCAAGACCCACAACGTCACTTAAGATTGTTAGCCCTTTTTGTTGAGGTGTTATTTCTGTTGCTTTTACGTTAGGCATTAGAGTTAGAGAGATGCTGAAGCTAAGAAGCGTCAATAATAGAATTGCTGTTAAAAATTTTCTTTTTGGCTTTTTAGCCATCTTTTATTTCTCCTTAAATTATATTGGAGAGCTCTTGGCTGTTATCTCCAAGCGATATTTATTAAGTCTTAATACTTTAAATACTTTTTGCCAAGAAAAGCTGGTCAAGAAACTTAACAAAAATTTTTTAGTTAGCCCCATCGAACAGCACAAAAATCTTAAATGGAATAACAAACCATAAATTAGATGGGTGAGTCTTAACGTCAAAGAGAATGTTAATTTTATTGACCTTAGTCTTATCGGCAACATTGTTTGTCGATATAACTGTGGCAAGTACTACGGTCTCAGATGTTCCTTTGATTAGTGTTTTATCACCAATTCAAAATCAGACATATGAGGAGCGAGATATTTGGTTAAATTTTACGGTAGTCAGACCTGATTCTTGGACTGAACCAACGATAAGTAACCCGATTTTACCAAAGAATTTAGGAAAAATAACTCACATATCATACATCTTGGATGAGACCGAAAGCGAGGATATTGTGGTAAATGATGCCGAGGTTTGGACGATACCGATGAGTATCCAGAAAAGCAGAGATTT
>JAWBOR010000212.1:0-3213 GCA_038826015.1 Bathyarchaeia archaeon | reverse complement strand
GTCGCCTGACAAATTCGTTTTTGAGCCACCTTTTGAGATAGATTTTGGTGAAGGCGATTTCTGCTGGTCTGGAGGGAGTGGGAAAAAGAAGATTTTGATACTTGCGGAGCGAAACCAGAAACTACGCGCTTTTTCAGATCAGGATTATATGGCGGATCCTCTATGTTGGTTCTGCGTTTATGGAATAAATCCACAACTACTAAATCATGGAGACGTTCCAGCATGCTTGCTGGGTAAAGAGTGCGGTTGGGTAGAATTCTGCGAAGACTTCGTTCTCGGACCCAATTTCGGAGAAGACAAAGAGAAGGATATGGGAGAACGCCGAATAATGGCAGAAAAACTCTTATTGAAAATAAGGCTTGAGAACCGTGACTGTAGTCAACTAGCTGAGTACATACGATCACTAAAACTGGCAGAAAACAAATAGAACGCTAACGTATGGATATATCTGTGCTTGAAATATGAATTATGAGGCTGTTAAGGCTTTCATATTTATTGGGTAAAGCTTTGGACAAGTGTCAGATTCGCAAAATGTTGAAAAAACATGGATGTTCTAACAAAGCAGCTAAAGTCATCCTTAAATGGTATGAATAATCCAGAAAACCGACTTATGGAGTAATGTTGCTTGACAGTTTTAAGCAACAGTATAAACCTACTCCCCTGTACCATCTTTATTCGCTCTTTTTAAGCGTAGAATTGCAGAAAATCGCCCTTAAATCGTGAGTGACTTTTAATTTCACTTGAGGGTTCAGAACTGTCAATCTTATGCGCGTAGATGGGCTACAGCGGTTCGGTGGAGCTAAGGAAAAGCATTCCGACATAAATCTTTATTGTATAACACAAGCATGCTTTCCAAAGCATGATGGTTGCATTACCAAGTTTCTTTCGAAAAGGGAAAGAGAATTGATTATATCATTAAGTATGGGAATAGGCCATATGGAATTCAATCACTTGTTGGACAGATGGGTATCCTAGGGTCAAAGATTCCGAATTTTCTTAATTCACGTTCCAATTCTGCAGATGATATGGGAGCAATGTCTCTCTTTCTAGCTTCTTCAAATAACTCTTTTGTCCATCCGTAACAAGCAACAATCCAGGCTCTGAAGTCTAATTCGTCGTAACCCCAATTTTCCTTGTCTTTGATATATTTGCCTTTAATTATTTCAATTTTAGTTTGGAATTTCTTGATTTCATCTAGATCTATCGTAGCTTTGCATTCAACTATCACAACATCCTTTTTCCTCAATCTTTCATTTCTTATCCCCGAATAGAAATTACGTTCATATCTTCCATCAATTTCAACAACTTTGTCGGAGATATTAAAAGTAGTAGTATTTCTTTCGTAACCCATTTTTTCAAGAAGATTAGGAATTAGTTCAATTTCAAGTCTATGTCCAATTAGTTTTTGCAATAGATCTTCAATCATTTGGTGATTGTCTTTGGTGATCTTTAACCTTAGTAGTTGGCTTTGTCTTTCCAGATGCTGAATATATGTGCTGACTTCCGAGTATAACTGTCTAGCATAATTTCTTAACTCTCTAATCTCTTCTATTTTTAAAGGTTCGGTTTCTGAAAGGTAACGTTCGACACATTTCTTTAATGAGATTGATTCCTTTAAGGGTTCAGATATTCTTTCGACATCTGTCCTGTATTCCAATATCTTGGCTAAATCTGGATATTCTATGCCTAAAAAACCTAATTGATCCAATATACTTGGAATCTTGTCAAAATTATTGATCGGATCCTCTCTGATCTGATATAAGTTAAGAATGATTTGTGATATTCTACTTTCCATGAAATCCTCCCTACTTCCTAGATAGATTTTGCGTAATCTAATGCTTTCTTAAATTGCTGCGCAAAGGGAGAAGGGTTATTCTTGTAGTTCTCATGAATCCAGAGGAGGACTTTTTTGCATCTACTTTGTCTCAGCATCTCCAGTTTAATGTTAGCGTCTGCTTGTCTAAAGGGATCAACGCTTTCTATCGACGATTCAATTCCTTTACGCAACATCTCACAAGTTTCAGAGGTTTTGGGAAGAGGAAACTTGCTTCTATTGAGCATTCTAATCTACTTCAGATCTTTGAGTTTTAAATGCCCCAAAAATAGGTTATGAACTGAAAATTCGAATTTCAGATATACATTCAAATCTATTGTGCGCACAGAATAAGATGATTTTAAAATTCATTGGCACAAAAATGCCTTTCTCTATCATTGTCATAGGAGATGCTTAGCGGCGCATAAATTTTTAATCTTTCCTTGGTTATACCAAAAATAAGGTGCGTTGTAAAATGTTCGACACACTCTTGACCGATTTAGCTCAAGAACCACCAGTTCCCACGCCAAGCAATACACCAGACTTCGGGCTAAGCCCAATAACATTAATAGTCACTGCAATAGCTGTTTCCGTAGTAATCGCATGGAAATACAAAGCCATACTAGAACTCGTTGCCATAGTCTGCTCAACAATAGGCGGCTTCATAATAGGATTAATTCTAACCCCACCGTACGCCAACATTGGCCTAGGAATAATGACATCATTTGCTGCACTGTTTCTTTCAACCGCACTAATCATCATAATAAAACTGTCTCAGAAGACAAGACAACTAGGAACATAACAATCCCATGTTTTGGTACAAAGTAAGTTGAAAATGCCTTAGCGATCATAAAAGAGAAAGTAGCGGTTGCTACCTTTATTTCGTTATCGACTTTCATTCGATTTTGGCGAGGTTTAGCTTAGACTTTTTCTTTGTTGCACTGCCAAAGTCAGTACAGCTGCTACGCCCACGATGACCGCGCCCATTATTAGCAAGAAGCCATAGGACTGCATAGCAGTGTTTGATACTTGAGAATATTCAGTGTATGGATGATGTAAGAGAAGACCAGACGCATCTACATTCGGAGCAGATAGAAACTCTATTTCAAAATCGTTATTGTTCACTATTTGAAAAGTGTATGTTCCTGTTTGAGGAAGGTTTACAGTTCCTTCAATCTTTTGGGCCGTATTGCTGTAGAGAACTTGCGAACCAAAATATACGCCGACATTAATAGTGTCTCCCATAATTGACAACGGCATTGGCGGAAATCCAGTTTCAGGAATCAGATTGAACGATATATAATCTCCACTTTGAGCAGAAAAAGTTACTTCTCTTGTACTATGCGCAGGTATAGGATTGGGAAGAGAAATAACACTGGTCGTTTCTTTCTGTTGCGACA
>JAWBOR010000211.1:0-3240 GCA_038826015.1 Bathyarchaeia archaeon | reverse complement strand
CATATTTATGAGGCTGCGAGGGTTCTATCGCTCATTTGAAAAATGTTTTGAAATGCATTACTTATGTTGGAGACCGCCCATCAGCATCTGATCTTCCCAACTTCTTACCGACGCCAAAAGGCTCAAGATTCTCGGCTAATTCAAGTCTGCTTCCAACATTATGTCTCTTTAGGCGTAAATTTCCAGAAAACATCCCCTTTCTGCTGTGCTCTTCGAGTTTTGCCGAAGCTTTAAACCCCGCCCTTTCCTTTGAGGCGCTTAATGCCCTGCGCTTCTTTTCATGGCAAGTTTAGCTGACAAATATGGAAGCGTAATTGAAGTTAAATTGTTAATTAATATCACATTTAGTGCCAAACTTACAATATTGATTTTGGCATATTCAAGGTTATAGACGATGAGTAATATGCTCATAGCAGCTGAAGCAGGCCCCTGACCGACAATAAAGCCCATTACCGAAAGATCTGATGCCATAGAGCTCTTAAAAGTCCCTATTTTAGCCGCCACATATTTGGTTACATGAAGCAAAAAACAGCAAGCTAATGCCAGAAAAAATTCGAGAACACCAGTAAAAGCATATATTAGCCCAATAAAGGTAAAGAAAAAAGAGCGAAGGATAAACGTCATTTCTGAGTGGAATTTTCCCATCAAGTTTTGAAATTTTGACAATTCGTTTACAGAGATTTTTAGTTTTAAAGCATTAACAACAGAACTGTAATTGCCAATAATCAGTCCTAAAAGAAAAACGGCTATAACTCCAGTTCCGCCCAGGAACTCGGTTAATGAATATACAAAAAAGATGGCTTTGACATAGTAACTCGACCGAGAAATGCCGTCTTTAGGCTTAACCTTTTCAGCTTTGATTCAAAATGAGCAGGCTGTTGTAGCATTAAATTAAAATATGATTTTTGTAATCGTCTTTTGAGGATGGCAGTATGTCGAGCGGAAAAGTTGTTGCTGCCCTTCTAATCGTATTATGTTTGAGTGTTTCGTTGAACTTTGTTCTTTACATGAGAGTTTCCGAGTATGAATCGTGGCTGAAGAGTCTTTACGAAAAGGTTAATGAGATTAGCCTTGAAAACTTCATGCTTAAAGAAAGCTTAGAGGTTCTCAAGCGGGAAGTTGAGTACTATCAGATAAATGTTTCGCTTACTGGAGATAACTGGATACACATCGCGGGTGTCGTAACTTCCAGTTCAGGAAGCTATGAAGGGGAAATTTTAAGAGTTTATGCCAGATTTATAGAGGGAACAGGGAAAGTGTTTATTGCCACAAGCCCTAAAATAGGGATTGAACTTCAGTCTTCGGCGGAAACAGCCTTCAAAGTTGCCCAAGAAATTTCTAATGTTTACGCAGGCAAGTTTGATTGCATGCTTACAGTGGTGGCTGACAGATCCATAGATGTTGTGGACGGCCCGTCAGCCGGCTCAGCCATCACCATCCTCCTATCCTTGATCCTTCTAAGAGAAGAGCCTCGAAGGGACGTGATCATCACGGGAACAATACAAAGCGACGGAACGATAGGAAAAGTCGGCGGAATTATTGAAAAAGCCATAGCAGCTGCAAAAACCGGTGTAACCATGTTACTTGTCCCGAAAGGGCAATCCAAAGTAACTATATACGTTGAAGAAATAACAAGAATAGGCCCTTTCAAAATTATACGCTACAAACCAGAAGTTGTCAATGTGCAAGAATACTTAGGAACGCAAGGATACACCATACAAATAATTGAGGTGTCAAATATCTTAGAAGCTCTGGAGTATTTCAAAGTATAAGCAAGTTCTAGGTTGCTTTTGAGGATCTGAGTTGCTGTTTGCCTTTTATCTATGGAGGATTATAACATGCCATCTGCAAAGTAGGAATAGTTGCTGAAGTTGACTTGCGCGCCAGGAGTTTATATAGATGGCTTGTTAGTTTAAGCCCATTGCCCCGCATTTTCCAATTTCCAAATTTAGCCTTTTACCCATATTTTTCCTAATACTTTTAGGCATCCTCAAATTTTTCCGCAGAAATATCAGAATAGTTAAATTTTGAAAAATTAACATTAATCCAAAGTATCAAAAAGGAGGAATAGCGATAGCGGAAACTGCCATCGTTAAAAAGCTGAAGAACTTAATCTCACCCCATGTTATAGACATTTCAGTTCCCCGTGAAGGACGCATCTTTGTGCAGGTGAGCAAGGATCATCTTAGAATTGTGATTGCGTCCTTAAAGGATGAGGGGTTCACACACTTGGCAGGCATTACAGCGCTTCAAACAAAGGATGGATTTGAGCTTCTTTATCATCTAAGTAGGGAGGGAACTTTGTTAACTGTGCGGGTTAATCTGCCTTTGAACGATGATGTGGCTCCTACAATAACCGACATCATTCCGGGAGCGCTTCTTTATGAACGGGAAGCCCATGATTTGTTTGGAATAAAATTTGAAGGACACCCTGATCTAAAACCTTTCATCTTGCCTGACGATTGGCCGAAGGACGTTTACCCGCAACGTAAAAGTCGAATAATGGAAAATGAGCATTCCACGAAATAGAAATCAAAGCAAATATATGATGAACTTGGTTAATTTAGGTTTATTAAGGGATAGCACATGGCTCCTGAAGGGATAGCGCTGTCAGCGATTTTCGTGCCAATAGTTATTGCATTTTTATCTCACCTTATCGCCAGAGCACCAAAAATAGGGTCAAAGCTTGCAAAAACCCTCTGCCTTCTTGCTTCATATGCAACTTTGTTTCTTGTTTACGCATTATTTCATGTTGTTCAGGAAGGCCCCTTTAAAACTCCGCTTTTTAATGTTAATTTGCCGATAGGTGTTGTCAGAGTTGGGTTGCACATAGATCATCTTGCGTTGGGGCCCGCTTTACTCTCGTCCTTGTTTACTGCTTTAGCGCTTACATATAACGTGTATTATCTTTCGCCTAATAACCGGGCATATAGGGTTGGCTGGGAGTTTAATAGGGCCTTTTCCTTCATTCTACTTTTTAATGGAGCTATGCTTGGAGCGCTATTTTCAAGCAGTCTTTTAGGCCTTGCGATTTTTTGGGAATTGTTGAGCATATGTTCCTATGTGTTGATTTCTTTCTGGAACGAGAATGCATTTTCTTTACGGGCTGCTATGAAATGTTTTGTCATGACCCATGTGGGTAGTCTAGCTCTACTAATAGCTATAATAACGATTTTCTTTTCTAGTGGAACATTGGAGATTTCTGAGTTAGGTCACGCAGTTTCTATAGGTGATCCGATA
>JAWBOR010000210.1:0-3284 GCA_038826015.1 Bathyarchaeia archaeon | reverse complement strand
TCAATGACCATTCCATCCTCTCCATTCAGGTATTTTGATTATTGCCTTGAAAACGAATGTTAAACAAATAGAAAACTTTTTCTCCATATTGGCATGTAGTTTCGTTGTGAGGCAGGTATGAAAGCCGCAATTCTTGTAGGAAAGGAACGTTTTGAGGTCCGAGAGGTAAGCGATCCCAAATGTGAGCAGGGAGAGATCTTGGTAAAGGTTAAGTCTTGTGCAATCTGCGGTACAGATCTGCGCATTTTTCGTGGCGAAAAAAGAATTGATGTGCCTATCACAGGCCATGAGATCTCCGGTGTCATAGAGGATGTCGGAAAAGGTGTGACCGGCTATTCTAGAGGCGAGAAAATAGTGATTGAAACAGTGATAGGCTGTGGAAGATGTGACGCATGTAGAAACGGTGAGGAGAACCGATGCAGAAATAAATATAAGGCTATAGGCTACCAGTATAACGGAGGGTTCGCCCAATTTCTTCTGGTTCCCAGAGAAGCCGTTAGGCAGGGATGCGTCTTAAAGATTCCTGAGCATGTGTCCTTTGATGAGGCATGCATTGTCGAGCCTCTCTCCTGCGTAATCAATGGGTGGCAACCATTCAGAAAACGTGCTAGAAACTTTACAGTCGCCATAATAGGCGCAGGTATAATCGGCATGCTTCACACAGAGTATGCAAAGCAACTGGGAGCAAAGGTTATACTTGTGAACCGCTCATCACCCCGCCTTATATTGGCTAAAAAAATAGGGCTTAATGCAGACCATTTTGTTGACGCCAGCAAAGAAGACCCTGTTAAAAAGGTGCGTGAGTTGACGGATGGGTTAGGAGCAGACGTGGTTATATGCGCGACGTCAGATAAGGAGGTTCAGAAAATGGGACACGGCTAGATTGGCTCAGATCGGCATAGCCTTCGGGATAATGGATACCACGATGCGCATAGGTATATCCAGCGGCAACTTAATTGGAGGGTTCATTTCAGATCAGTATGGGTTTTTTAACGCTGCAGCTACTGCTGGTTTTATCGCCATAATACCTTTATGCACTACGTGGCTTATTCGAAAAAACATAAAACAAACATAGTTTTTCGAACATTTTTGCATTTCCGATAAATGCATCCCATATTCAGCCGCTTGCTTTCCAACCATACCAACCAACACAACCTTCTTCAGAATTTCTATATCCGTAGACGTCACCGGTAAGGCTCTCTACTCCAGCGTTCTGATAGCTTCATCAGAAGCTTTCTGGTATCCCTCGATAATTAACACTGGGTGAACTTTCTTCCTCACTAAAACGTCAGCCTTGACAAGTAGTTCGCTTGTTAGTAGGATTGCACTGACCGTTCCGTCTCCAACCTCGTCTTCCAAGGTCATGGCGACATCTTTCATTAATTTGCCAGCTGAATGACGGATGTATAACTCGTCGAGTATTATCTTCCATCGCCTGTCACTTTGACATCTCCATGGTGGTCCACGAGCATCTTTTCCAAGCCTTTCGGTCCCAGTGTACTTTTCAAAAACTCCGCAAGCACACGAACCGCCATAACGTTTCCGTGTAGTACCTCTATCCCACTTGAGCTTTTCCATCCGCTCTGCAATATTAGAAAGGGTTCTCCTGCTAGCTGTTGAGACATGTCGTTGCATTTGCCTACATGTTTTCTTCCTCCATTTAACAAAGTTATTGGGCGACTGCCTTAATAAAAGTCTTTTTACTTGTCATTGAGTGATTAAACAATGATTGCTGAATAAGTTGCATTCTGACAAGCGCTTAAGGTGAACATACATAATGAAGATTCTTACGTTAGCTAATTTCTAAAAATGTGGGAAATAAAAATTTAGACTGTCTACAAGGAAGTTTCTAGAATTTATATATGCCGAAACTTGTTATCAGAAACAGGAAATACAAAAAAAGCAAAATTGAACCTTCTCTCCAACTTATTTTTTCGCCTAATAAAAAGTACCATAAGAAAAGGTTAGTTATAATTGAGAACAGAATTAAGTTTGAGAAAGCAGCGGTGTTAACTCTTAAAGGTGAAGCGATTAATGTGACTCCTAAGATTAGTGTTGTATTAATGAAGCCGCTTCCAACGATATTTCCTAAAGCCAGATCAATATGCCCTTTTTTAGTCGCATTAATACTATTCACCAATTCAGGCAAGCTTGTACCGAAGGCGATAATCGTAGCGCCTATTACGATTGACGGTATACCTATGTTAATAGCGATGTAAGAAGATGATCCGACAATAAAATAAGAACTAGCAACCACTACAGCTGCTCCTAAAAATGTCATAAAGACATATCTTCTGATCTTCTCTACACCTTCATTTTGAGACAAAATTTCATTTGTTTTTTTCTTTCTTTTTAAGATCTGAATGTTATAAAATGTAAAAATAGCTATTAAAAGTATTCCAATTAGTCTGCTTGCATATCCTATGTAAATGAGGCTTAATGGTACAATTGATGCTATAAAGATTCCGAAGTATAGGCTTCTTATTTCTTCTCTAGTCATTTTGAGTGGTGAGTATGCTTCTTTAGAGTTCTTAATGGTTATTAATAAAAAACAGATTCCAAGGATCAAACATATATTAACTATATTTGAACCTACAGCG
Organism: Bathyarchaeia archaeon; assembly: GCA_038826015.1. GTDB lineage: Archaea > Thermoproteota > Bathyarchaeia > Bathyarchaeales > DTEX01 > JAWBOR01. Next base: position 684 of record JAWBOR010000210.1, on the reverse strand, counting down.
TTTCCAATGGCTACGCCAATAGTTCCTTGACCTAATGCAGAGAGAACTGATACTGAAAGTTCAGGCAATGTTGTAGACAAAGCAACAAGTATAAACCCCACCGCTGTTTTTCCTAAGCCTGTTATATCTGCAACTTTCACCGAGTTGTCGATTATTAAGTCGCTGCCCTTATTTAGGGCTAACAATGAACCCATAAGAACAGCTACATTGCCTAATAGTCCCATCTGTTCGAACAAAGATTTTTCACCTGCGGATTATGCCTCATAAAGTCATGCAAGTAATAAGTTTTTCTCATTTGATTTTTAAGAACGCAGAGCTTTTATCGGCGATATTTCTCTTAATTTCTTCACGACTTTGGGCAAAGTTTCAAGGATGTAGTCTATATCTTCCTCAGTATTGTATTTCCCTAATGATATTCTTAGGCTGCCGTGAACTTCTTCAGGTTTCAATCCGATAGCCAAGAGAACATGACTGGGCTCCCCTGAGCTAGAGGAGCAAGCGGAGCCTGTGGAAGCGTACACTCCTTCATCGCTGAGAAACAAAACTAACGATTCGCCCTCAATGAATGAGAATCTGAAATTGGCATTGTTGGGCAGTCTTTTACTTGGATGACCGTTGAGGTAGGTTTCTTCGATCTCTAATATACCCTTTATAAGGCGATCTCTCAACCTAGTTAACCTTTGG
>JAWBOR010000209.1:0-3288 GCA_038826015.1 Bathyarchaeia archaeon | reverse complement strand
GTAATTTTCCCAAGCAAACTTCACATTTTTTGGAATTATAAGCCTATCATCCTCGTTGAGGTATTTGTGGTGAGTTAATATTGAGATCGCAACGAGTTTCTTCTGCTCCAAGTTTAAATTTAAAAACTCTGTAAATGGGACTGAGAGAACTTCATGTCTGAAATCCCATATTTTGTTACCTATGCCTGCTTTTTGAAAACCCATCGCGCATTTTCCTAAATCGTGTAATAAGACCGCATAAAAAAGCAGTATCCAGAAATCGTTGTTTTTGACAGCATCAGAAAAAGCAACCCTTAGACTTTTTAGAACGTTAACACACTCGTTAATGTGACATTCGAGAAACTGATTTGGTCTAAATTTTGCTAAGCACGTTTTCATGGAACCATACACCAACCTCTAATTCCGGATCGTAGAAGATTTCTTTGTCAAAAATCTGCCTTTTCTTTTGCCCTAAAGTTCTGGGAAATGGTAGAACTATGAATGGTTTCACAATTTTTGCCTTTCTCGGGACTACGTTGTAATCGAACTCAACCGGCAGAGCATGAACAACTCCAGGAATTCCAGCCTCAATAGGCACAACTGTTCCACCGAGTGGGACATTCTTTTTCTTTTCTAATGAAGTCTTTTTTATTTCTTCTACCGTTGCCAAATCGCAAGATCTTCCAAGCAAGAGCTGATATCTTGGCTTTTTAAAATAGATTTCCCAATACTGGGGTAGATAAAGAAATAGTTCATTGTCAAATAGAACTTCTCTCTGGATAACATCGGTCTCTGGTTTACCGAGGGGGTAGATTTTCTCCAAGTCTACCCCAAGTCCTTTGCTTATGAAAACATAACCAAAGAATTCTAAATCCCTGAAGGATACTATGTCCCCTTTTGCAGCAGAGAGTATTCCTTGAATCGTGGATGGGGGTGGAGCGGGCAGAGTTGGTTGATAGCCTGACTGGAAGGTAGGATATCTGAAGCTCGCAGTCCAGCTGTGGAGTTTAACTCTTAACAGGTTCATAATATTGTTCTATTTCTTTAGTGAACTCTTCAATAGCACTTCCAACGGTTCCAAGTTTAATTACGAATTCCTCTTCTTTCAATTTGTCATCTTTGCAAAGATTGTCCAAGTCATTGTTCCACTCTGGCATAAATCCATTGTCTTTACCGATGTAGATGGTCTTTGGATTAAATATTTCTTTCAAGTCTAAGATTCTTGACTTTAGAGCGTTAGAATCGAATTTGACCTCTCCCTTGTCTTCATAGAAGATGCCAGAGATAAATGGATTTATTCCTCCTTCCACCATAGCCAAAATAATAAACTTGGGTGAAACGTCAGTGAGATACTGTGCAAGCTTTGCTCCGCCAAAAATGAATTTTAAAGCTTTTATTGTATCAACCGCTCTCTTTTTTCGAATCTCAGACGGCATAATCCACTCTTGGGTAGAAATTGTTACCTCCAACTTTTTTGCTAAATTAGTCATTTCATCAAACTCGCTCTTTATATTTTTGGCTTCTTCACCCTTTCCAGCCGGAATTTCTTCAGCTTTGAGTATGTTTTTGAACCCGGATTTGTCCAAGATTGAGAATCTACCTACGGAATCCAAATCCAGTGAAAAAGCTCCCTTTAAAATTGTTGAGTAGAATTCCTGAGAGTAAGGCACCGGATCACCTTCGTGTCTTGATGCAAATCCCTCATCAACTGTAACCGAGCTTCTTTCTGGGAGTATAGAGACTAAGGGTGTTGTTTTCAGTGGAGAAACCCTTGTAACACTTACGTTTTTGTTTCCTACTTTATAAGCTCTCATATATCCAAATACATCATCGTCCGGATATTTAACAGGATTTGCAGACGTAAAAACCTGTTTCTCTTCTCTAAAGAGCGGTGAAAGTTCCCAATTAAAACGTTCTCTTAGAGTTTCTCTCCACCAGTAGCGCCAAGCCTGTGGAGATACGTATGGATACTGATCTCTACCACGTCGAAACTTTTTCACTCGCGTTATGTTTCTATCCGGAACGCTCTGGTCTATTCCGAACATGTTCAAAGCCGAATGTGGAGCATCTACCAAAACCAACCCGACAACAAACCTCATGTTTCCTCACCTCCAGCAAAAATCATTTCAGCTTCTCCTTGGGCTTCGACTTCTCCAACTTTCAAAAGCTTCTCATGCAATCTCTCATAAATCCTAAAGAGCAACAAATTCTTCGCGGTTCTCCAAGAAACGTTCAGATCTTCACCATAAGCCGTAAGGATACTTGCAAATTCCTCATAGCTTAGTAAGGGTTTTTCTAAACCGAGCTCCAATCTATCCTTCTCAAGCCTAATAAAAAACATCTCAAATTGGTATCGCCTCTCTGCTCTCTCGAGTTCCCTAACTCTGTCTCTTAATTTGTTTTCTGGCAATTTTTGAAGGGTTTCAACAATTCTGTCTCCAATACTTTTAATAAATTCTAAAGACTTCTCATCCATTCCCAACACCTCCACACAATAAAAATTCAAAAGTTCCCATTTGGCGTTAGTATTTCTGTTTTGGCGATCGAAGAAGTATTCCAAAATGCTCTCCTCATTTAGAAGTCTTGAATAGACTTCGTTGCGATAATTCCTCTCAAGTTCTTCAAATCTTGTATCTCTGTTTCTCCAACCCGCCATTAGTATTTTGTTCCATCCTAAACTGTCAACAAGTTCCGCATAAGCAGCAAACACCATTGCAGAGGTAGGAACATGGATTATGTCAAGCACCTGTGTCTGATTATTACAAACGAAATAATAAAGATTTATCGAAGCCCTTTCCCAGTATTTATGCGTCCCAACTTTTCTCGTTATCTCTTTTATTCTATGAAATAAATAGTTTTCCGGTTTTGTGAAATTTTCGGCATTGGATGCAAGCTGAGTCAATTTTACATCTCTTATCGCATCTTTGTTAAGCTCTAACATTATGTCGTAGGGATAGGCATGAATCAAGAGAATCCTCGGAAGTCGATAACACGCGATTGGCATAAACTGAGCCAAAAATAAACAATGGGCACAAATGTCTGCACCCTTTGGATTTCCAGAATGGAAGTAGTTCGTAACATCGCCAGAACCAAGCAATGGAAAAACTGCCCGATAAACCTCTTTTTTATCATATGCGGGCCTTTCACCGCAGATGACACAATTAAATCCTCCTGAACTATTTTTAATCTCTGAAAATAGCTCTCTCAAATTCTTTGCAATATTTTCAGGCGTTCTTTGTTTTTTTATCTTTGGGTTTGGATTTGCCATCAAAATTCCATTGTTTGGAAAAATCATTCCATGGATTATCT
>JAWBOR010000208.1:0-3293 GCA_038826015.1 Bathyarchaeia archaeon | reverse complement strand
GATGGGACCTATGGCATGGTAAATTACATCCACGATGAATGTAAGCGAAAAACTGGGCTGAAGCAGAGTGCTGTAAGCTCCTCCTAATGGAAATATTGGGAAAGTGTAGGCAAACAGAAAAACAAAAACCAAAGCCAGTAGAAAATAGGGAAAATTGGCGAAAACTATTGATAGAAAACTTAATACTGGACTTATTTTCATCTTCTCTCCCTTCCAGCCAACAATTCCTCCTATTATTGTTCCCAAAACCCAACTTATGATTGTACTCGTTAACATTAGACCTAAAGTGTAAGGAAGCGACCATAATATTAAAGTGGAGACTGGAGTAGGGTAGGCACTGTAGGATATGCCAAGGTTGCCTTTCACGAGCTCCCTAAGATAAGCCACGAATTGGTCCCACATGGTTCCTTCTAGGGCGAATAACTTTAAGTAATGCTCAACTAGCTCCTGTTGTCCATAAATTTTACCTAAACTCGACATACGTGAAATCATTGCGCTAACAGGATTTCCAGGCATCATTCTTGGTAAGAAAAAATTAAAACAAATAGAGAATAATATCACGATCACAAAGGTGGCTAGTCGTTGGAGTTCTCTTCGCATTTTAAATCACCCTGGATTAAGCGGAAAATAATAATATAAATGTTTCTTGATAAACCAAAAAAATAGGGGTTGGGGTGTTTTATTTTCTGCGCATTAGTATGACTACGGCTATTATTATGATGATGACTACGACTGCGACGACTATGTATAGCGTGTAGTCGGCTGGTGCCTCTGCAGGCGGCGGAGTGGTAGCAGGAGGCGGCGTTGTTGCAGGCGGGGTTGTTTTAGGAGGCGTTGTCGCAGGCGGAGTGGTAGCAGGCGGAGTGGTAGCAGGCGGAGTGGTAGCAGGCGGAGTAGTACCTGGAACAGCTAGCTTCGCCCATCCGTTTCTTATAAGCCAGTCAGCGTCGTCTGCAGGCACAGTTGCTTTATCTCCAGCCTTAAATGGACCATACCACACGCCGTTTATAGCTTTCCACTTAGCCCTCGCCGCAGTAAACTCAACTGTTTTGTTCTCATATGTTCTTGCTCGCACTCCTCCCCACCATTCTCCACCTTTCATTGGAGATTGATACCCTGTGAACATGAACAGAAAGCTTGACAACCAAGTTGCTGGCTTAGCATAAGGATTGCTTATCGATGGCCACCCAACCCAGTAGTATGTATCTTGCAACATAACCCATGGATTTTGATTCAGCGGTATTGGGACTACATCCCTCAACAAGATATCCATGATATCATGGAAAGTTTTGGCCACTTCTTGCCATTGGTCTTGGGGAGACAATGACTGCAATTTTCGCACTAACGTATCTAGCTCCGGGTTATAATAACGGCATCTGTTCTTGTATCCAGATCCGTCTCCGATCGGTCGATAGTAAGCTGTCATCCATTCCTCTAAACCTGGAAGCGGATCAATTGAACTGACTATTATCACTTGGCTAGCCTCAAATTCTCCTCTATTTGCGTAATCGTTAGCCACTGTCGATGTAAGCAATCTCAGACTGGCATCAATTCCACCTTCTTTCCAACAATCTACCACGACTGCCGCTGTTTTTGGATCAAGTAGGTGTGTTGACCACGCATGCAACTCAATGGTAACGCGAGTGCCGTTTTCCGTTACCCAAATTCCATCGGATCCCCTCGTCCACCCGAGACTTTCAAAAAGCGCAAAAGCTTTATCCGGGTTATATGCCAAAGGTTCATATTTCTGCATAAGATCCTCGATCTCTCTAAGGTACTTCATCATTGTCCCCGTTTCTGTAAACCAAAGTGAAGGCCCTGCTGCACCTTCTAGTGCAATTTGGCACACGGCTTCTCTATCTATCAGGTATGAGAGCCCTCTTCTCGCAGCTATATTGTTCCATGGATACTTCTTGAAGTTGAGCTCAATATATCTTGTTCCTGGATCCATGAAAGTATGGGGATACTTACCGTCTGTCCATGAAGTCAGCCACTTACTTGTCTGTATCATTTGCTCAGCTAATCCTGGACCTGGAACTGCCATCCCATGGATGTCCATCTGATGGCTTACCATTTGCATAGCTGTTACGTCCTCAGTTCCCTGAGTTATGAAAACAACATATTTAGGCGCTGGTCTTATTCCCCACATTTCTGTTCCCCAGTAATCATCTCTACGTTCAAAGACCCATCTCTTCTTCTCTGCAAGTATCAACCTGTATGGACCCGTTCCCACTGGTGGATTATTAGTGAATTTAGTTGGCGCATCAAAATGTGGTTCCCATACGTGTTTCGGAAGCATGTTCTGTCCGAAAATGTGATGAAGGCTAAAAATATTTTCGTCAGTGTGTGCTCTGGGATTAGGTCTTTTTAGCTCCAATTCAAAAGTGTATTCGTCAATTTTTTTGGCAGATTTAATATTTTCCCTCATTTCGGGAGATCTCAATAACATTTCGGACGACTCCAAGTGGAGACGATATGTAAATACACAGTCATCCGCAGTGAACGGAGTCCCATCATTCCATCTGACTCCTTCTCGCAGCGTAACTGTGAGCTTGGTGTAATCTTCGTTATATTTGAAACTCGTTGCAAGCCAGGGTATTAATTCGTCAGTGTAATAATTGATATAGAAAAGCTGCTCCATGACCGTTCCGCTGAGACCTGTGAACCACGTTCCGTACGTCCCAGGGGTCCAACAGTTCCAGTTATTTGGATCAGTGAGTTCTGTGTGCGATCCCACAATCATTGTTTGTTCTCTAGGAAATTGCTCTTGAGCTTCAACTTGTACAATATTAAGGTACATCGCTGGCAGAATCAGAATAGCAATTAACAGAAGATAGGAGAACGTTTTCGTTCTCAAATCTTTCCCTCCTTTTAAATCATTACTGCGCACCTCTTAAAAAATTTTCGGTAAATTGACCTTTTGGAAAATTTACCCAGAGTGTTGTTGAACTTTAGAAGTTTAATGTTTTTAAAAAAAGTTAATTTATTTTGACATAAAAGATGATTTGCTCTGGTTTTTCGGTTTTTAGCCTTTTTTATTTCTTTTTCGAGAGCCACCATTGGAGATATTCTTTTCTGACCCGTTTCCTTTCCTCTTCTTCAGGTTCAATACGAGCCTTTGATTTCTCTCTCATCTCCATAATCTCTTGAAAAGTCAGAGATAACCCACAGCTTTTACAGACATAATGTTTAGTAACGCTTATGTAACACATCTCTCCTCCACACTCAGGACAAAAATGCATATCTTATTCCTTCCACCAAAAATTTCTTTCTCACCCTTTAAGAAATACCTT
>JAWBOR010000207.1:0-3332 GCA_038826015.1 Bathyarchaeia archaeon | reverse complement strand
CCCTGGCAAAAGCCGCAGACACGGCTGACCCCGCAGCGAGTGCGTCAGAGCCTGAAGCCGATTTTCCTGCTGATTGGCACGCCCGCCCGAGAACCCAAACCGCGCGGAAAGCCGCCCGGCTGGCCCAAAGGCAAGGCGAGAACGCCTAAACCGCGCCGGCAAGTGGTCAAAAAGGGCGTTCCAACGGCGCAAACCGCTTGAAATCCCATTGGTAAGGTACAATTCCTTCCCCTGATTAACTGTCAGGTCTTCGTTGTTTGTCTAAACTCGAGTGCAGAGGAGTCATTAAGGTCTTGCTGTCTTGAGGAGGATATTCGGGTAGAATTACTCCTATCGTTTTCACAGTGGAGTCATGCCAATAAACCTTAGAATTTCTTTGGCCTTCTGTTGCCAGGAATTTTCTTGTGCTTCAGTAGCAAGAAGTGACCGGTACCATGCTTCCTTCCTGTAAGCCAGAGCCTTTTCTAGGTTTTTCAAAAATTCGTGTGTATCATGAGCGATCAGACAACTACGATATTTTTGGCACTCTAACAAGTCAGTCGTTACAATTGGTTTGCCTGATGCCATGTATTCAAAAATCTTAACGGGTGAAACTGTATCCGTCACGTCAGTTTTTATAAATGGAAGAATAGCGACATCGTATCTGGCTGCATATTCATTCAGCATATAGTACGGTTTACTTCCCAGATAATGAACGCGAGGGTGATGATGTAGACCGCTACGTCGGAAAGATGTATCATGCTCCAGTCCTATCAAAACCAGTTCGTATTTTCCATCTTCTGCAATTGCTCGAAGACATTCGTAGTCTATCCACTCTGCTAGCGTACCATGGTAACCAACAATATGACGACCTGTTGAGACAATAGGTTGCATGTCTGATGGACACACATCGCTAAAATTTGTCCAATGTGAAACATCTACTCCATTCGTATTTAGAATAAAATTTTTTGATCGATATCTTTTGACATCGTCTAATAAACGATTGGATGTTGCAACAACAAAAATTTTTTCATTTCTCAAGATTTGTTCATGCCTGAACAGAATCACTTTAGGAATAAAACCAGAAATTTCTGGCGTCAATAAATCAATATATTCATAGACAACGTGAAACCCTCGCTTGAGCCATTCCATTACTTGGGCAAAGCCAATATTCATATCAACAGAATATAAACGTACAATAACTGGAGATTTCGATTTTGAAAGAGTCTCAAGTAATTTTTGTTTTATGAATTTATCGGTTGCATCGAAAACATACAAGTTTTGATGCACTGGAAAATAAACAAATAAACTGGTATCCATTCGAGGGTTGCCGCCATACAGCGATAAACCTCCAAGTACTGACATTGCATTTGACATATGTTGATAGCGCTGGAACATTTTTGTGTTCCAGCCAATTGGACTAAAGGAACAATCAAAAAAACCAGAATGTGAATGTAATATTTCTGAGAGAGATTCAATATCTGCGCGATATTTTCTGTTATTGATAATACGCTGCACACGTCGAACGAAGAAAACTTTTCCATCCGTCTTTAAACGCCTGAGTCCTTGGCCAAGCCCGTATATCTGGAGAAAACGGATGGCTCTAAACCACAGTCTTCTAACAGATGGAACGAGGCTGTGAGTGCTTGATGCTGTGCAAAATCTATTCTCTTCTCGTTGCTTTGAAAACTTTCTCATACTCTGTAGCGCGCTGCTCCCAACTGTTTTGTTCAGCTAACAAAGATAATTTCTGCTTGTACAGTGGGTCGTCCTTAACTCTTATAGCATCATCAATAGCAACAGCTATTGTCTCGGGAGAATCTCCTGAAAAGACTTCTGGATAAATAATGCACTCAAGCATATCCGATGTGACCACCACGGGCTTTTCAAGCGCAAAATATTCAAAAAGTTTGAGAGGAGAAGTTGTTTGAGCAATTTCGCCAGGAGCAAATGGAATGAAACAGATGTCAAACAATCTGGCATAGGCTGGAAGAAATTTATAGTCTACTGGTCCCAAATAAAGCAAGTTCTCTTTGCGAGGGAGATTATCAGAAGCTTTATGGTAATCCGGACCGATAAAGACAAACCCTTTATCTGGACAAATATTAATCAGATCTCTTATCATGTCATACCAGAGCCAAGGCGCAATTGCTCCAAAATACCCAACAAGAGTCGAATAGGATTTTCTAAATCGGTCGAAAGCGGAAGGCAGGCGAATTTTTTGATAGCGTGAATGACGATAGTGATTTACATCTACACCGTTAGGAATAAAGAGAACTCTTTCAGGTCCTGCTAACTGTATCGCTTCGCGTTCTAGAACTCGCGCTGATGTTACGATGAAATCAGCGTGTTTGAAAGCAAACTCCTTGAATTGAGTCAATCGCTTAACATGTTGTTCCCGATTGATAAGAGGGCTAATATGGTCAATGTATTCATAAACAAAAACACTGTCAGGTGAATAATGGGAGAAGCCATGTGTACCAGTCCCATAAGCTGTGCTACTATACATTGATACAACAGCGCCAGGAATTTTAATATCAAGCATGTTAGTAAGCCAGATATTTGGATAAATTTGCCGAAAGCCTCGAACAGTATCAAACACTCCAGGTGTTTTATATATAACTAGATATCCCAAATTTGCAAGCGCAATTGCCATGTGCTGTGGCCGTTGAAAAAGAGAGACGTCCCAATCCAACACAGTATCCTGAATAAAAACACCGCGGTAAGCAATGCGATTTGTAAGAACCGTTCGCTCAAACTGTTCCCAAGTCAAATCAGGAAACCATAACTTATAGGCTTTTCTCATCGTCTTTACAGATTTCTCAATTATTTTGCGAATCACAGCAAGAAAGCCAAGATGCCGCCAAAGACGCAAGACTCGTTCCAAGTTTTCGAAAAAGCCGTTACTAAGACTTATCATAGATTATCAGGAGTACATCAAAGCAGGCTCGTGTCTACCTACCGTCACCCTAGTAGTCTGTCACTTTTGAAAGTTGAATGGTTTTGTGGGTTGTCCAAGGCAGCGATAAACTTGCAGCGGAGGATGAACCCGATGAAGACGAAATACCATGTAAGACTCCTCTGCAATAACCTGCACTTTACCAACCGAAACCCAGGCAGCGGGGAGAGAGGAAAACGCGCCAGGTCTGCCGCAGGGCTCGAACAAAAGAAAAAATAGCCTCCCCCGCCTGCTCTTGCAAGCCTTTTTGCCTCGTTTGGCTTCGCTTTTCGGCTTGCTCCCCCGCAATTTTCGTGTGCAGGTAACGGTGAAGCCGCCGCACGTTGCTTACAGCGGCCACCCCGATCTCCATACAGGTCACGCGGAAACGTCCACGCACCGGCAACTTGCCGGC
>JAWBOR010000206.1:0-3345 GCA_038826015.1 Bathyarchaeia archaeon | reverse complement strand
CAAACAGGTCATTCATAACAGAGTCTCGGCGGATCCTACATTTATGATGCCCTTTAATAAATCCTATGCCTCTGGTATCTATGGCTTTGTTTCTGCTCTTGATGTGGAAAGAATCGGGCTTGTGGAATCAAATCTTGATAGTAATAATCCTTATGCAATTGATGAGGAGAGCAGAAAGACTAGAATTAAGGTTGCCATCGAGTCATACCGTTACCTCCTTTCTGGTCAGATGGGGGCAAGTCTTTCTCATGCTATCCCTCATACTAATCCGGTAGAGATGCTTGTTGCGTATTCTGAAACTGGACCACTTCCGTTCCCTGTATCACCGATGTATTCAGATTATATTATCAAGACAGTAGGTCTTATGCCACAAAATGCAGCACTTCTTTATTGTGGAAGTGAAACACCGGCAGGCGTCACAAAGAAAAATGTTGTTAACGAGATATTTGATGAGCTATTAACCAAACTGGTCTAAAAGTGAAGGCTCTGGTCTTTAACATAAGACTAAATTCTCTCTATTCAATCAGGATTCCATTTACATGGCAGTCTGCGCTTGCTTATCCAGTTTTGCCACCTTCTGCTGTTATTGGAATGCTCGCTAATGCACTTCAGCGATATAAAAACGATAAGTATCCCTTGAAATATCTTGAATTAGTGGAAGAGGAAGTACTTTGGGCAGGCTCTAAACTGCTGACTTCGTGTATTGTTAAAAGCTATACTAACTCGGCGGTTGTAAAATGGGGAGATACTCTTGGCGGAAAATTTACAAACGCTCTTGGAAGAGAGTTTGCATATACAAAAAAGTTAGGAGTGGCGGCAATTTTCAAAGGTCGCGAGCCATTTTTAATAGATGAAATTATGAATGCACTTAAAACGACACCTCTGACATGCGGTGACAGTGAGTCGTCTGTTTCAATAGAAGAAGCAGAGATTAAAAGCGTTAAGGAAACAGATTTAGATGAAATACGCACAGAATTTCCAGTTCCATTTACTAAGGAGACATTAATCAAAGAGGGTTCAGGAAATCTTTATATGTTTCACGAAAGGTGTAGGGAAGAAGCCAAGAATTTTCCTTTGAGAGCGTATTTGTTACCTTTGAGGGAGGCAGGAAAAGTCTACCACCCGTATTATATTGTTTTGAAAAAACCAAAAAATGCTGTAGTTTTCGATATTGAAAGCGTAGGATATGTTTGCCACCTACCACGCAACATTTTACAGTGAAAGAAATTATCATGAGGCCCATTTCTGGGACTCTAATCTGGTATTACTTCGTTTGCCTTCGGGAAGTATGGTTAATGGCTCGTGGTTTAGAACCCTTACAAGACAATACTTTCTTAGAGCTTGGTCGTTTTCTCAGCGAGGAGAGCTTCTCGCGGGAAAGAAAAGAAATTGAGATAGGGAACATAAAGCTAGACTTGCTCAAAAAAGGCGAAAAGAAAATTGTGGTTGGTGAAATAAAGAAGTCCTCGAGATTTTTAAGAGCAGCTGAAATGCAACTTTTGTTCTATCTTTATCGGCTCAAAGAGAGAGGAATTGAAGCTATTGGTGAGCTACTCATTCCGAAAGAAAAGAAGAGATTGGAAGTTAAATTGAGCCCGGAGAAGGAGAAAGAGGTTGAAGAGGCTATCACTAAAGTCAAGGAAATAATCTCAGCAGAAGAGCCGCCTTCACCTAAAAAGTGCCGTTTCTGTACTAATTGCGCATACAGAGAGTTTTGTTGGGTTTAGACGAGTTCTGTAATCTGTTTGTTTAACTTTTTGTTTGCGAGCTTATAGATAACTGAGTGAGCTTGCTGTTGTAATTTTTTCCAGCAAGTCGCTTAAAAAATTGCAAACAATGCTTGAATTGATTAACAAAGGCTTCGAAGGGAGTCTAGTGCTATGAAAAGAACAATCTATATTTTTTCAAACGGTGAACTTAAAAGGAAAGGCAATACCCTCCTTTTTGAAAGGGAAGACGGTTCAAAGAAATACTTACCTATAGAAAATACAAAAGAATTTATGGTTTTTGGGGAAGTTGCTGTTAATAAAAAATTACTCGATTTTTTAAGCCAAAATGAGGTTATAATTCATTTTTTTAATTATTATGGTTATTACAGCGGTTCATTTTACCCGAGGGAACATTACAATTCAGGCTATATGATTTTAAAACAAGCTGAACATTACCTTGACCAGGAAAAGCGTCTCGACTTAGCTAAGGCCTTTGTAGAGGGAGCAGTTGCCAATATCGAAAAAGTTTTAGGCTACTATTTTTCGAGGGGAGCTGATTTGGAAGCACCACTTTCTTCTATTAAAGTTATAAAAGGTGGTTTGAATGGTGCAAGATCCAATGAAGAACTAATGGCGATTGAGGGGAATATTCGAGATATTTATTACCGTTCATTCGATGAAATCTTAAAAAGTGATGAATTCTCTTTTGGTTCACGCACTAAAAGACCCCCACTAAATCGGCTAAATGCTCTTATCAGCTTTGGAAACTCACTGCTTTACACTATTGTTTTAAGTGAAATTTATAAAACTCATTTAGACCCAAGGATTGGGTATCTGCACGCCACTAATTTCCGACGGTTTACTTTAAATCTCGATGTGGCAGAGGTTTTCAAACCAATAATCGTTGACCGGCTCATTTTCAGTTTATTGAACAAAGAAATGATAAAGAAAAAACACTTTGATGAAAAATTAAAGGGAGTTTATCTTAATGAAAAGGGAAGAGCAATTTTTGTCGAAGAACTGGACAAAAAGTTAAAATCAACCATCAAACATCCTTCTATTGGTAAGAATGTTTCCTATCGAAGATTGATTCGCTTAGAACTTTATAAAATTGAAAAGCATCTCATTGGGGAGAAAAATTATGTTCCTTTTATTGCTAGGTGGTAAATTTTGTATGTAATTTTAGTTTATGATGTTAATGTTAAACGAGTAGCTAAGGTCTTGAAAGTGGCTAGGAAGTATCTTCACTGGGTCCAAAATTCAGTTTGCGAAGGTGAATTAACAGAAGCAGGATACGAGAAGCTAAAAGCTGAAATCAAAAAGGTAATTAAAACAGAGGAAGATTCCATTATCTTTTATCAATTGAAAACTATGAAATATACTAAGAGAGAAACCATAGGAGTTAAAAAAGGTGGAGAAGAGCTTGTTTTGTAAAATGAAAATTTTCAAAGGGATGTCTGCCTGCGATAACGCAAAATATTCGTGGGTACGACGCTTTAATGTGGAAAGCAGAATTGTTATACTAAAGTGCTAAAATACCTCTAGGCACTATTTTAAAGTAATGTATCTTGAAAACTTAATAAAGAGAAAAATATGTGTTAAAATTTGTTTTGAGCCTACCTATAAGGGATTGAAA
>JAWBOR010000205.1:0-3400 GCA_038826015.1 Bathyarchaeia archaeon | reverse complement strand
TTTTCTGTCTTTCCAAACTCGGAAACTATATGTGCCACAAGAGTGGAGATATCAAGCCACTTCTCTTTCGTAGAAGAGTTTACAACTGCAAACAAGGCATTAAACTCATCTTCAGACAAAACATTTTTTACTTCGTCGAACAACTTGCGCTTTATTTGATTAAGATCCTCCCATATTCTTTTCCATGTTACTTTGACGCTCTTTCCACGATTCAAGTCGTTAATGTCTTGGATAGCCTGGGCAATCGTCTCGTCGAAAGCCTTCCAAAGAATACTTACGTCAATTCTCGCTTCTTTCAGTACTTTGAGAAATTTGCCGATATTACCTCGATACGCTTCAAGGGTTTTGACGCTTGTTAGGCAGAGTTCTGACAGTTTCCTATCTGCCTCGCTCAATGAGGCTAGTATTGTGCTCAAAGTGGTTTCAATCGCTTTTGATTTGTCATTGATTTTGTCTATGGTGTCAACAGCTTCAGGCTTTCCTTGATCACTGATGGAGAGCATTGAATATTTTTCAATCACACTAGTTACCTCGGATGCAATCACATCAACTTCGTCAGCCATTTCTCCAAAGTCCTCGAAAAACTGTAGAGTTGTTTGGGCTCTTTTTGATATTGCATCTTTCATGGAGATTATCAGTTTTTCCTTACTAAGAATCAGATCCAGATAAGTCAAGCTAGCCGAAATCTTCCGATCAAAGTCATTAAGCACTCTCTCTACTTCTTCAAAAAAGAGCTTGACATCGTCCAAGGAAAGCCTAGTTAATGCCTTCGCTTTTATAGGTGCCATTTGGCATTTCATCAAAGCATCAAGAATAGATGATGATAATCTGTAAGTTTTGTCAATTGAATACTGAAGAAGCCTTGCCTTCACTTGCTTCCCAATATTTGTTATGTGCTCCCGCTTTTCTACGACTTTGTCACATTTGGTCTTTATTTCATCCGTTTTTGTTGAGAAAGCTTCAATGGTGCGCTCCAGTTGGTAGAGTTTGTAGTTAAAATAACTCGCCTGATCCTCAGGTCTGTTGTAGTAGAAATAACGCGGAAATCCTTGATACTTGCTCAAAACCTTGAATTGAGAGTTCAGAATGTCGAGACCTTCTTCTATTTCCGCAGAACCATATTCTTTGGCAGCGGACTCTTCTACTCTTCCATAGTAGGTCCTCAAATTAACGAATTCGTCGATATCATTTCGAGAATACCGCGTTTCTGAATACCGATTATAGTCTTCTAGTATGCGATCAAGCAACGATTCCATTTCGCCTTTTTGTTGCGATGCGGCATTTGCGATAGTTTTGCCTTGGTTCCATGCTTTGCTTATCAGTGGTTCAAGTGTTTCAAAAAAATGTTGAACCAAGATATCTATAAGGTAAAGTGTTCTTATGCCCAATTCTTCATTGTATTTTATGTTATGCTGTTCATATTTTCGTCGGAGGTCTTGGACGAACTGATCGAAATCACTCAACATTATGATCTTATCCTCTCTCTCTTTGCTCTGGCAAACATGAGCATATGACCACCAAGGCTTGCTTTTTCTTTCAGCTAACAGAGCATTGTATTCTTCGAGATTTTGGAAGACAGATCGCTCCAGTTCTTCCTTCTTAGTGCGGGAAATTCCATCTTTATCTACTTGTACCAATCCCTTGGCCTCGAGAATAGGCATGTATACTTGTTCAAAGATTTCCTCATTCTGAGCAAATACAACGAAACTCTCTTCAATTTCCTCCAAAGTTCTTCTACCTTTGCCTATAATCTCAAGAATCCTTTTCTCAACCGGATTCAAAACGACTTGGATTTTTCCAGCGCCCTTATCTTTGACGAAGAAGTTTGACGTTAGGTCATGATAATACTCAGTAAATCGTTCTAGAGTTTCGATGTCCAAAGGAGCAAAGGAAAGCTCTCTGGTCGCATAAAGTTTGAAGCCCCTTAACCTTGATGACTCTTCAAAAACTCTGTCAAGAGTTGTTTCTTCATCTATAGTGTAGATGAAATAAGTCATAGCTTGGGCAAGTGATCTATCGCTTTCACCAAACGCCTTTTTAAAATCCTCGACCAATATACCTTCTTTTCTGCATTTATCCACCCAACTGTCAAAGACCCTACCGAAATCTAACTCGTATAAGAACTGTTTCAGTTTGCTTTCCAAAATATTGTTGTTAATATCAATAGTCTGATTTCTCGCAAGAGAGAGCACCATTAGCTGTTGCGCTCTGATTGGTTTTATGTGTACAGGCAAGATATTAGGCATCGAATTGATTTCGCTACTTGCGTCATCATCAATGCCACCAACATGTAACAGCAGAATTAATCTTGCCTTTTCCTTCTCTAGTAGGTCTTTCAGTTTTTTCACATCATTTAGGTTCACTCGTGTTGTCGTAGCGTAGATTACAGCTGGAATCGAAACATGAATACCAGAGGAGAGCATATAATTCAAGTTCAATAGTTCGCTGGTTGTTGCTTTTATTTTGAATTTATCTGAGCCGGTGAGGACTTCGATAAAACCGTCACGCAGAGGTAACGCCATATTAGCTATGTTCTTCATTGCTTCACGCCACAAGCCCATTCGCTTTGATCTGTCGGTTATGAAGTCTATTAGCATCAATGTGGGAGACGGAAAAATCTGTTCAGCAAGTTCTTTTGACAAGATAAAGTTTCGCTTTTGTGCAATAGGAGTGAAGTAATTTGACAGCCTTTTCTGCAAGTATTCAGCATCATCTTCGGGAATATCGAAAATTCGGGCAATGTCGCTGGACTCTTTCAACAAAAATATCGTAGATAGTAAATTTCCTTTTCCATCTACATCATAAAATATGGTTTCTTCCTCAAATTTCTTGATGCTAATTCGAGAATTTGGGAGCACTATTTCATCCTCAACTGGTTTGAGCGACGTAACTATTTCTTGTGAATTTTTGTCTTCCTTCAAAGGTTCCAGACGGCAAATAGCATTTTCAACACCTATCTTTCTCAGTTCTTGGTTTATCATCTCTACGCAGTTATGGACTGCTTGTTCTTCGCCAAGGTTTGCCCTTTCCTTGATCTCTTCAACTGAAAACGGTTTAAATTCTCCTGACAATAGCCTAAAGATTTCGTTGCATTTATTCCCATAGCCCCTAATGTTGGATAAGGTTCCTTCAATTTTTATCAAGAAGTCGTCATCTATGCATTTTGTGGCACCTCCATAAATGCCAATCTCCTTCCCTTTAAGCGTCTCAAGAAATTGCTCGTAATCTATCGGATACAATTCTCCGTTTGAAGCTGCAGCACTTAACAGATCTGTTAATAACTGAACTAGCGCTCTCAAATTTCTTTGCGATATTGTGTAAATTCCATTCAGTATGCCACAGCTATGAATGGGCATCGGATCAGGCAGTGTGCCCTCATAACAAAACTTGAGGATGTCAA
>JAWBOR010000204.1:0-3406 GCA_038826015.1 Bathyarchaeia archaeon | reverse complement strand
AACATCGGCGCCTTCACGTGCAAACATTAAAGATATCGCTCTGCCTATTCCAACACCGCCACCCGTAACAAAAGCAACCTTACCCAGAAGCCTCAACCCACATTTCACCCCTCCATGAACCTCACGAACACTTCATATTTTGTGGGTGAACATAAATCTTTTCGTGATTGAACAAAAGCTACGCATGAATCATTCTTCATCTTAGAAATTCTTAATTGCCTTAGTTATGCATAAATTATTCACTCATCTGTTAATCAGAGAAGTATAATTCTCGGTTTTCTCGTTTATATCCTAGAAGCTTTGCTAAACAGTAAGGCTTAACCTTTTTCTCTTTTTTCTAATGTCTACCTTGATTTAAGCAGACTTCTGGAATAGAATCATTGTATTAATTTATTTCTCTGGCAACAAGAAGAGGTGAAATTATCAAGGTTAGAATGAAGCCCTAAGTCCAATACTGAGTGCGAGATGGATTTCCTCAACGAGTATTGCCAAAGCTATTCGTCTGTCCAGATGGGATTAGCTGTTATTTTTTGAATTGTTGAAAATAATAGAATGGACCGAAACCTCACTTGAGAATATGCGAGTTTAAACATCGCATCTTCCCAATATCAGGCTATGAAGATTAACACAGCTAGTAGAGCAAATGCAAAAATGGGAGCGAAAAGTCCTGCTTTTCTATTCATCTTCAAAGCTGACTCTGTTCTTTTCTGATCCACCAGCCTCATAAGCATGACTGATGTCATCAAGCTGTAGAGGAACATTCCGTATGCTGTTATCATGATCTTATCAGCCAGTGTGAGATAACCTATTGGCGGAATCTGATTCATTAAAGCAAGATGGTTTGCAACGGCTGACATCAATGCGGTGACACCTAAACCTATTCTCTGCCCATAGTTTGACGGAGATATAAGAAACGCAAGCATTGCTATAGTGGTTATGATCGCTATGGGAACGATACTTTTCAAAACGGAAGAAGAAGTCGATCTGGCTATTGTAAAACTGAAAACCAGGCGGGAATAGGTCAATTCGCCTGGATAATTATGCTTGACAACATCGATTTTCCACTCTTCAATATTCCATCCAGCAATGTTGATTTCGCTGTCAATTCCACTTCCCTCATAATCGGGAACGAATTCAAGTTCCTCTTGAGTCAATAACTTGTCTTCTATCTCTATAGTCAGTCGATGCCTATCAAAGGGATAATTTCTGAAGTTCAGGTTCTTAATGAAGGTCCCTCTCACTCTAACGTTGTATATCCCTTCTTCGCTCTGCAATATGTCTATTGAAGAGGCTCTGCCATTCATAAACTCATAGTTCAAGGTTTGATTCCCTGACCAGATGAACCATAGATAGAAATCTAGATCATAGCTTCCGCTTGATAGTTCAAACTTGGGTACGTTAACTAGATAGATGCCAGCACTGACCTTAGACGCGGTTGAAGAGGAAGCATGAGTTAGAGAGCTAGTATTGAGAACTGCTAACAACAAGACTAATCCCAAAAATGCAACAGCCATCGGTTTTAGCCGTCGGGAAAATCTAGTCTTGCACACATGCGCTACCCCTCTTACACTTTTGAAGCAAGAGAGAAAAAAGGATACTTAAATTTTTCCCTTTTTCTTTCTTATCATTTACATACTTGATACATGTAATACTTACACACAATGGAATATATCACGCATAAATAGACACTAGGAAGTCTGGGGGACCCATGATTTTCTTTCACTTCGTGGAAACCTGCGAACAAAAAGAGAATCTTCACAAATCAAACGGCAACAGTCTGTTTTCCCCGTTATATTCTTGGAGTCTGAAACATAACTCGAAATACTTGTTCAACCGATTGCCTCCTTTTTGATTCCGTTCGGGTATTTGCC
The DNA here is from genome assembly GCA_038826015.1 of Bathyarchaeia archaeon. Taxonomy (GTDB): domain Archaea; phylum Thermoproteota; class Bathyarchaeia; order Bathyarchaeales; family DTEX01; genus JAWBOR01. Next base: position 1,535 of record JAWBOR010000204.1, on the reverse strand, counting down.
GTTTGTTACACAAAACGTGAAAAACTTTTACACAAATAAGCAAGAAGAGAATGGCGGCAGTTACTTATCAAATTTGATTAGAATTTCATCTTCCATCTTGTTCCTTCAACCGTATCTTCGAGGACGAAGCCGATCTTTTGAAGCTTATCCCTGATCTCATCAGCGGTTTTCCAGTCGCCTCTTTTCCTCAACTCTTGCCGGATCTCAATTATTAAAGCCATAAGATTCCTAATGTCTTCGGCTTGCACAGTTTTTTGTTCCGTTACTTCGAGTTTAATGCCCAAAACATCCAAAAGTTTCGTGAAGGTTTCGTAGATTTCTTTTTTCGCTGAAGTTTCTATCTTTCCATTTTTCTCAACATAACTGTTTACAGCCTTAACAACATCGAAGATTGCTGAAATAGCCAGAGGCGTATTGAAATCGTCATCCATAGCTTCTTCAAATCTTTCTTTAGCCTTTCTCACCTCTGCCAACAATTTTTCCTCTTCAGGTGTACGGTTTGTTCTTTCCTCCATAGCTGAAAATCTTTCCGCCATATTGACTATTCTCTCTAAGTTAGATTCAGTGAGCTTCAGATTTTCCCTGTTAAAATCCATTGGACTTCTGTAATGAGCTGAAACAAGAAAGAACCTGAGCACTTGAGGCTTACACATCTTAAGAGCATCTCGAACTGTGATAAAATTTCCAAGCGACTTCGACATTTTCTTTCCATCTATAGTTAGCCACTCATTATGAAGCCAATATCTAGCAAAAGGCCGCTTAGTCACAGCCTCAGCCTGCGCTAACTCATTTTCATGATGGGGAAAAATCAAATCTTTGCCACCCATGTGAATATCAAAAGTTTTGCCCAAATACTTCATAGCCATGGTTGAACATTCAATGTGCCATCCCGGCCTCCCCTTCCCCCAAGGGCTATGCCATGCTGGTTCGCCTCTTTTCTGTTTTTTCCAAAGAGCGAAGTCAGCTGGATTCCTCTTGTTCGGATTAACTTCTATTCGAGCTCCCATCTCTAAGGCTTCAGTTTTGTTTCCAGAGAGTTTACCGTAGTCTTCAAATTTTGCCACATCGAAATAAACGTCTCCATTAGTTGTGTACGCGTATCCTTTCTTAATTAGAGTTTGAATAGACTCGATGATCTCAGAGATATGCTGTGTTGCACGTGGATTTACATCAGGACTCTTCACATTCAGTGCAGCCAAGTCTTCGAAGTAAGCGTTGCTATATTTTTCGCCGAGTTGTTGTAGGCTCATCCCCTCTTCTTTAGCTCGTTTTATCGTCTTATCGTCGACATCGGTTATATTGCTGACGAACCTAACTTTCAACCCCTTATATTCAAAATAACGGCGAATAACATCAGCCACCACAAAAGCCCTCGCATTGCCTATGTGGATAAAATCGTAGACAGTTGGACCACACACGTACATGCGAACCTCATTAGTACGTAGAGGCATAAATTGTTCTTTACGCATACCAAAAGTGTTAAAGACCATAAGGACCATAATTTACAACCGTCATCCATTTTTATTATCCAGAAA
>JAWBOR010000203.1:0-3430 GCA_038826015.1 Bathyarchaeia archaeon | reverse complement strand
TGCATCCTCCTCAGATATTCCAAAAGCTCTTAAACCTCTTGCTTCACTCTCAATGTTCTGTCCATAGCCAGTAAACCTAGCATTAACATCTTCAACTATGGATCTTAACGGCAGCACATGTATTGCGCGTTCAGTAGGCATCTCGTCGTTCAGAATGGACAAGAGGGCAAGCGAAAAGGGTACTGCAGTCTTACCATAACCCGGTGGTAATTGGACGAACGTTAGCGACGGAGAATCATTTACCAGCTGTTCATCTATAACCTTAAGGACCTCATCCAGCAGTGGTCTATCTTTTGACTTGCCAAAGAAACCTCCTTCCTTTAGTCTATGATATAGCCGAGAGGGCTCCAATTATGTCTTCCCCTAAAGTTCTGCTTATAAGTCCATATCTGCTTCCGTAGTAGACAATTTCATAAGCAGAATATGCTTGCTCTATGGCTTGTAACAATAGTGTGGTGAACCGATTGTAAACTGTAAAATCGGGCTCATCACGTCTTGGTCTAAAACGACCACTAGCAAGCTGTATAGTACGCCGACATATTCTTCCTAACTCTTCAACTGACCTATCATTTCTCATTGCAAGGTTGGAAGAAAACCTTAAAACGTTAGAGAGTTCCACGCGACGTCTGTCAACAATAGTGAATACATTCCCTGTTCTTCTAAGCCTGCATAATGAAAGCGGCAATGAATTGATATCTTCGCTCCTTAGTATATCTAATGAGCCGTTTTTTTTGGTTTCCTCTGAAAGTTTCAGAGATAAGAAAAGCATGGTAGCTGGAAAAGGTTCTCCAATACACCTAGCATCATATAATACATTATTGGTTTTTTCTTGAAGACCAGAGAAACCACCAAAAGATCTCCTAATCGCATCAAACAGTCTAATATTTGTTTGTCCCAAGCGTATGAAATCTTCTGGAGGATAGACGAATAAAATATCCTCATCAACTTTAGTTGAGGTACATAAGGCAAATCCCGCAAGAACCAATGAGTACCATGCTTTATCAAGCTCTATTCTGAATCTGAGTCTAAAGTTCAATCTTTCAAATTCTAATCCACATTCATATTTCTCTGTGACAAGAAAGTTTAATGCAGCAAAGCCACCATCACCCAACTTAATGCCATTAGCATGCCTTTCAAGCTTATTGAAGGAAGAGAGTTTTATATCATAAGAAGATTTTTTAAGAAATGTTGTCGCCACATCTAGGTATGTGCCTATGTCTTTATCCTTCTTAGTACCCAACAATCTCAAAAAGACATTTTTGTCATTCCTAAGTATACCCATGCGAACCCCTTCAGCCTTCTTTTTAGCGAGGTCGGCAGATCTTTCATAAAGACTGCGAAACGCCGTTTCTAGGAGTCTCATAGACGCAGTAATTTTAACCTCATCTCCTAGCCATTCAAGGTTAACATGAGACTCTTCTCCGATATAATTTAATGAAACTGAAACGAAATCCCTCATTAGTGTACCTTCAGACGGCAACTTTACGACCAGCGGTTCCTTCATTATATTCCCTCCCTATTACCAATTCACCACCTACATCGTAAAAAACATATGCCTTAGCACATTCTGCGTACACTGTTTCTGAAGCATATCTTATGGTATTATATGGTACGATGAGCGAATCAAGCTTCGCGTTCTTATAATTACCTATCTTCACTTGTTCCCAATCAAAGACTTGGGATACTATATAGTTTCCTTTAACTGAAGTTACCATATGCTTCAAGAAGGAGAAACTGGTTTCCCCACTTTTAACTTTAAGCAGTTTGGCCTCTCCAAATGAAACTTTAAGGGGTATTGCTATCGATTCTCTAGATCCCAAGCGTGTTATGCTGCAAGCAGCTTTGAATAATTCTTTCCGCACGTCTCTACTTTTGCTGAATATGGAGTGAACTTTAGACTCATCGATAATGTAGCAAATGGTAATCCCATAATTTTCACTGTGCGGAGAAAAGAGAGAATACGTCTTTCCAACAGCTACAGCGTCGGTCCTAGCTTTTCCCCTATAGTAAAACGAAACTTTGCTTAAATCTGAATACTCAATAAGTGGGGAATCGATTCGATAGCCAACATATTTTAACGACTGTCTAAGACGCTCCGCACTACTGGATTCATCACAGGTTTCTGGAAAACCCGTTGACCGGTTTATGGGGAAAGCTAGCGCTCCTATAAGTGTTGTTGGAGGTAAAACACGTAACGATGGTCTTGATTTACTAAAAGGAACGAGGTTAAGTCTCCACCCCCAGTGTAACGCACAGTCGATCTCCAGATATAGGTGTTTGTTATCTATGTCCATTTTGCTAACTTCATACGCAGCCTTTTTCTTTGAGTTGTTTCATGACTGCTTCGAACAAGCTTTCTGGATTATCGAAGTACTCGACACCTTCCACATTTTCACTTGTTTCCGTGTCATACGCATAGAGGTTGGTTTTAGAATCTATTCCAACGCTCTTCAGAAGGTTAATGAAAGATTTGGCTCTCTTCACAGTAGATACCAGATATTTAATGTCATGAGGTGGCGTTACCGAAAACATGAAGCTGTCGCAAAGCGAAACTGTTAGGCTTTTAATTTCACTTATAGGATTAAATCTGCTTTTTTTAGCTCCGAACTGACCAAGTACCGTGAGTGCTAGCCCACCTACAGCAGCCGATATTCTTTTCCTCTTTTCCTCCAAGCTTACTGCGTCTTCAACCTTTACAAGTCTAGTCTTGCCAATGGAGTCAAGATCTAAGTTGAAATGTATGCCGTAAAGGGCAGATGCCACTTCAACGTAGTAAAGCATTTGGGCAGCAACTTCTTTTCTTCCCTCCTCTTTCTGGCTCTTGTCCTCAGCTTTTCCCCCGGCGATGACTGGGGCGTGTCTTACCTGAAACTGCGTGTCGATGACAGTAGCACCAATTGAATCACGTGTTGGAATCACATATCCTACTTGAAATACTGAAGTCCTCTTTACTGGAAATTCCTCTGCTGAGAGAAAACCTCCAATGTCTTCAACTAGGCAGTTCTTTATAACCGCTTTTTCAAACTCATGTTTCTTTTCTTCGTCAGAAAATTTTTTATTATCAATCACTTTTTTCGCTTCTTCTATCCCATATTCCATCCGCATTTCTTTCAAGAACTCCTCCCGAGCACACCATTTACAGATTGGAGGTTTACCTTCGTATATCGCTTCTGCAAACTCAGCTACATTTGCTTGATATGCATGACCAATACTTTCACCACTTATTGCAGGAACATATTTTATAGTGTATTTGTCATCTTTCTCATCAAAAATAATAACCGGCGCTCTTCGATGCTTTGTAACATTACCTATACTTTCCACAGCATTTAATGCCTCAATGTTTGCGACAAACCTAGAGGCTAGAGAAAGGAACATAATTTAACTGCCTCCTTTCTCTTCTCCTCTTCTGTAAGTAAGAGCAAGCGCCGAG
>JAWBOR010000202.1:0-3445 GCA_038826015.1 Bathyarchaeia archaeon | reverse complement strand
TGAGAATGAACAGCTAGGAATTTCAATCATGTTATCCCACGTGATTATATAGTTCTTCTCTACTTAGTAATTATTTATGATTTTATAAACGACATACACTTCTCTTTACGCCTTGTTTTTCGTTTCGATCTAAAATTTCTGTAATTCGTCTTTTAGGTCAGGTGTTACTCCTCCGTGGAAGGTTCCACGGGGTCTCACGATTATGGGCAAAGACATAATTGTAGCTGGACCAAACACATATGCCTCTCCAGGCGCTAAAGCTCTAATCTCTTCCAAATCCTCATCGGTGACCCACTCGCTGATTCTTCTAACGTAATTCTGATCGTTAGGATTTGTCATCCGCATTATAATCTGATTATTACATTGCGATAACACATCAGCATCAACTCTACTTGGCCTCTGACTAATCAAGCCCAACCCAACAAAGAATTTCCGTCCTTCTTGGGCAATCTGCTTCATTGTAGATAGAGAAACGCTAGTTTCTGCACCGCCAGGAGCAAAACGATGCGCTTCTTCAAAAAGAAGCAAAACAGGTGGAATCTCATCAGCGATTCTGCCAGCTAATATTTTTTTGCCTATAATTGCAGCAACCGCTTGCTGTTCCAGCAGAGGAGTCAAGCTCAAATCAATAACGGTAACTTGCCCCTTCTTAACCAAATCCTTCGCTGAGATACGTTTCTCACCAATTGTTTTAGCAAAAAATGAACGATTATTCAACAAACTAAGTTTAGCTATTAAAAGATCAATCGGCGCGGTACCCCGCACAAAATCTGGGCCAACTCTTCTTATCTCACTCTCGATTGTGCTAAATTGTATAAATTCCCCACGTTCCGCTCTTGCATGTATATCGCTCCAAATAGCATCTATTATTCTCATCTGCGCCTCAGTAATGCTGTAAAAAGAAGATAGAAGAAGATTCAGCTGAGAAGGGTCAAGGTCCGCAAGCTGAATCTTAAGAGGATTAACCTTAACGATGATATCAGGATACTTCTTTCTAACTTTCTGTAAAATTATATCAGACTTTACGGGATCAGTTGAATAAAAAGCTACATTTTTCTGTACTTTTTCCACGCCCACTTTAGCTCGAATAATTAATTCCTCTGGCATTCCAAGCTTTCTCATGTTGTCAAAATTTTTCTCAAAACCAATTGACCGAGCCAAACTGTAATATTCCCCATGTGGGTCAAAGATGACAATAGGCAAATCTGAAATTGAGAGAACCTCCTCAATCAAAACTCCGCCAGCATAACTTTTGCCTGCCCCAGTCATTGCAAGAATTGCAAAATGCTTTGAAACAAGTTCAGTCAAATCGAGGAAAACGGGCACTTTTGGGTCGTCTCTAAGGGAGCCTAAACACAAATTATCTTCTCCTTCTTTAGAAAGTTGCTTTAAAAGGAACTCCGTATCTGCCTCATAAACTCTTTCGCCAGGGTAGACAGGTATCCTTGGACGCAGGAACGCTTTCCCATCCTTACTTCTGAAACCTAAAACTTCCACAACTCCAATAAGCGATTCAGTAATGTCCCTGCGGAAACCAAGATCATCCAATGTTGCTTTTCCGGTCCCTGCCATCAGTGCAACTTGGGCGGGAAGACTTGCGCTGAGCAATTCATTCTGCCGGATCACAGATATGACTCTGCCAAGCAAGAAGGTATCTTTCTCTTCAGACGCTGGAATCTTTACAAACTGCCCTCTGCGTATTGTAACTGGATGCCCAGTTTCTGTTTTGAGCCCTACAAACTGGAACGTATAGGGGGTTGTAGATCCTATTATCAATCCTAACGGTTTATTTTCTTCTAGCACCATTATAGACTCTCCCTAAATCTATCTTCTAATAAAACCTTATAATCTTGATGAAATCTCTTTGCCAGAATCCCGTGAACAAGCCTTAAAATGCTATCAGCGTATTCTCTGCTTAATTTACCTACATGATGAGCAAAAAAGAGAGGCGCAGGATAACCAGGTATAGGCGAATAATAGCTAAGGTTACTTATAATTTGGAAAAAGTGGTCGAGATCTTCTCTTTCCCAAAAAATTGCTTCGGTGTAAAAAGGGCGAACATCTGGAAAAACCTTAAAATAGAACCCTGCAACACGACCTCGAATAATATTTACTGCAACAGGAAAACGAGTTGCACAACTTACTTCTGCAATTTTTGTTCTTTTAAAACTCTGGTTCCACAACATACGCCTAATTAACGCTAATTCATTAGATGTGGAAAAGTTTTGCATCCAGGATTTTTTATCTCCAAATAATGAAATAGTGGTAGAGTTGGAAGGTATCTCAACTGGACATTTCAATTTGGTCATCGATTGATATCTTTTTTTCCATTCATTAGTTAGGAATTTTCGGATGCCTAGAAGATACTTATTTGCTGTAGGGTCTTTTGAAACACCAGCCACAATTATCTTTTCTTTTTCAAGTAAACCAAAAAACTGATTTGCGTGTTTTAAAAATTTCTTTTCAAATTCTTCCTTAACCCAATCGGGGGAATCAGCAGTCCGAAAATCATCTGGAAAAGTCAGAGTCCCATCTAATAATACTAAATCTGGTTTCTTTCCTTCTTCCACCATTTTTTTAAGTGTTTCATAAGCTACTTGATACTCTAAGGTTTTCATCCGTAAACTGCAAACGAGATCTCCACGATAGGGATGACAAAAAAGTATGTCTGGGAGAAAAATTGGTTTCACGCCTTTCTCACTCGGATCATAAGAACACGCACTGGCAAGTGTCAAGTAAATAGAACTGTATTTTTGAGTGTAAATTGTTCCATCGCAAGCAAAAACATGGACCTTTCTATGGCTTTCTAAATTCTCTCTTGGAAGATCTGCGACAATCTCATCGTGAAGAGTGCCAGCCAATTTGCTTATTTTTTCGATCCAGTTAGAAACAGTTCCTACACCCGACTTGTCTACTTCAGAAAGTTTTGAAGAGATGCCGGAAATCAAAGATCTATTATCATCTTTTATGGTTACTTGGTTAACTTTTTCATCAAACAATTTAGCCCACACCTTCTTTTAAAATTCCCTTTTTCTTAAGAACCTCTAATCCCTCTGAAAATTCCTTTAAAGTCATTTCCAGTCTCTCGGCATAAGATTGCATCTTTTCAATAAACAAAAATGGTTCAAGAAATTCAAAAGCAATGGCGTGAGCAATTTTTAACCCAGAGTTTCCTACATTATCTATCATTTTGTGGTAAAATTCTACTAAATTATGGGCTCTGGATACACCGTCTGTGGCAGCTTTGAGCATTTGCATGTCTTCTTCCAGTTCCTTCATCCTCTGAGGCCAAAACCTTTCTAAGGCTGATACCAAAGTATCAGATTTGCCCAAGAACTCGTTTGAAGAGATCGAGTATTGCTCATATATTTGAACAGTTTTGTCTCGTATAGACCGCACGTTATCTTGATACCTTTTGATGATTATTTTAAACTCTGTTTTCTCC
>JAWBOR010000201.1:0-3453 GCA_038826015.1 Bathyarchaeia archaeon | reverse complement strand
CTTCCAGTTCTCTCAGACTTAAGTTTAATATGATCTTTTTCTACACTAATTATCTTGTTTTTGACTTTTCTAACTAAAGTCTCCACCAAAGTTTTATTTGAAAGAACAACCTGTACGTCTTTCCAAACTTCATCAAAGGGTTTGCGCAAGCTCATCTACAGATTATCTCCATCCAGGATTAACCACAATTACGTAATTTTGTACCCGCTCCACTCTTTTATTGCCACTCGCTAACATGAAATCCTCAAGCGTACGTTCTGGCTTCAATTCATGTATATCTCTGATTAAAATAGCATAGTACATCGTGCATAGTTGTGGATAGTGTCGCAGATAAGATCTTCGAGGCTCAGGAGCGTACCTTTCAATTTCGTCCAAACTAAGCTCTTTCCATCTTTTAATATACTCAATTTCTATCCAGTATTTAACCTTCTGAACTTTAGAAACGTAAAAGTATCCCGAATGGATTTCTGGATACTTCCAAGGTATATCACGTCGCCCCATGGGAATAATATCCCAAAAAACTCCTCCATGCCGGACTAGATGTTCTCTGTGAAACTCTACATCGCCAAGTTCTTTTGTTGCACGACCTGGTGCAATAGTATAATATCGAAAAGGATTGGCCGCAATAAGAATAGCCTTATCCAATTGCGTCATGTCTAGCTCATCCGGTAAATAATCATTCATGTAAGTAAATAAAACTTTTAATGAACTCGCTCATTGTTTTTTAACGCAAATTACGTTAATCATTCAAACAATTATTCAAAAATTTAACTCAATTCTAGATTTTAAGAAAAGATTGGACAGTAATAGTACTAACTGAAAAGAGTTTTATCGGTGACGAAATAAAATAGAATTATGTATTCAAGGGCTGAGTAACAAACGGTGTTAAAAATGGAACTTATAATCGGAAACAGGTATGAGACTAAGACAAATTATCGGAAGCTAATACAAGATTTAAGAGAACAATACCCTCATGACCCTTTAAGCACATTAATAATAGAAACCTTTGCAAACGCATTAGATGCAGGAGCAACCCAAATAGATATTTATGTAGATGAAGATCGTTACCGAATAAAAGACAATGGGAAAGGAATGACTGCTTATGAATTTAAGGAATATCACAATGTTGCCTCTTTAACGAAAGTAAAGGGCGCAGGCGGAATCGGTTTCGCTGGTGTAGGTGCAAAAATTTACTTAGACCGAGCTGAATACATAATTACTGAAACTAAATCCAAGGATTTTTACAGCGCAAGTAAATGGGGTTTTGTCGAAAATAATCCAGTTCCCCAGTGGGAAGTAATACCTCCAGCAGAAAACATTACTAATACTGGAACCGTTGTGGAAGTGAAGCTTAATCCAGAAGACAGAGGAAAATTAACAAAAAACACGGTAGCTGAAGTGTTGAGAGAAAATTATAATGCAGTTTTAATGGGGTATTATTGCATAACAGAAGTCAGAGTGAATAATGAAAAAGTTGAACCTTGGAAACCTCAAGAAGTTGCTCAAAGGCATGACTTTAACATTAAAGTTGGAAGACATACCGTAAAAGGCTTTTTCCTTAAGGCAAAAAACCCTGTGCCGGACGAATTTCAAGGGATTTCAGTTGTTGTTTGCGGAAAAACTGTTCTTAAACAAGAATGGTTCAAACAATTTGCCCTCTCAAGCGAAACCATTACAGGCCTAATTATTGCAGACCATTTAATAGAAATCGTGACCACCTCTAAGACCCAGTTTGTAAGAACATCCATGCTTTGGAAGAAGTTTCACGCCAGAGTAGGCGTAGAATTTTCAAGATGGTTAGAAGAGATAGGCGCTAAGCCAACCTTACCTGAAGTTTCTTCGGATATAAGCAACATCGTCAAAGATCTTGAAAGAAGTATAAATAACGTTTTAATGAACACTCCAGAACTCTTAAGTTTGGCTAATAGCATTTTCCAAAACATTATGAAGAGATCAACCGTCATCAGAAGCGAGAGTGGCGAGATAAGAGCCGAGGAGGTTGAAGGATCGCAAAAGGTTCCAGGAACATTAAAAGGGCCAAGTAAAGGAGCTGGCGTTGAAACCGTGGGACCAGAAGAGGGAACTGGATTAATTGAAAACGAGTTTGGAGATATAAAAGCCGAAACAGTGAAAAGGCGAATGAAAAGCGGCATAAAAATTGGCTTTTTTGAAAAATCAGACGATCCAAATGAAGGTTGGATAGACCCCGCATCACAAACCATTACAATAAATGCGGGACACCCCGCTTACAAGATTGCATGTGGATTAAGTATAGAAGGGCGTGTATCCCACGTGTGGGTCTATCATGTGCTAAGGGTGGTGATTAAAGTTCTATCCAAAGAAACTGAAGAACATCCGGAGCTTGTTGAAAACAAGATTTTGTTACAATGGTTCAATAGTTCAATCGATGAACAAATAAAGCAACAAATCGGATTATTCTTTCCCTTGAGTAGTGTAGAAGCTAGTGTTTAATTTGATGGAAAGGTGAGTTTATGATTAAGCCTATGACCCCTTTTGTTATAAATAAAATAAGAGACCCCGATAGCATTGAAAGGTTTCGTGCAGTCCTGTCTTTTGAGGACGTTATATATAAGCCAGAGCTAAGCAAGGAAATGATTGAAATTCAAGAAGCCTATACAAGATTTATAGAAAACTGCAAAGCCCAGCTTAAGGTGATAGAGTCTAATCGTAAAACTCGGGGCGACTCCCTCCTCAAATGGCGTTTAGCTAAGACTCTCTATGATTTTATTCGATGGGTTGAAAAGCGCGGTTATTATTTTGCTAATTTTTCTAAAGCTCTTTTTAGAGATTTAGGAATTTCTATACGGCAAATCAATTACCTTATTGAATTCGTCCGGACTTTTCCTGAGGAAGATAAGGTAAATCCTGAAATAAGCTGGGACAAATACAAAGAAATTTTAGACATAAAGAATAGCCATCTACAAAAGATAGTTATAAGAAAGCTACTTGACGGTGAATTAAAGACTAGGGAAGACGTTAGAAAATTCAAAAAGGACATTAAGGGTGCAAGGTAAGAAGAGGTATCTTCTTAAAACTGATTTAGTTCTCGAGAATGGCCATTTTCTTTCTTTTTAGAGTTTAATTTTCTTTCTAACTCTTCGATAATTTCTAATGAGTGACGATACTCTTCCTCGCTTGTATAAAAGGTGTATTTGCATTCTCTGCAATAACGCGCATCCTTGGGATTTAAAGCCTTGCATTTCGGACACTTAAGCTTGACAATATAATTGTTTAGAATGTTAACAACGTCAATTGTAGGTTTAATATGCTGGGTTTATTCTTGTATTTTTGGTTCAAGAAATGTTTTTAATGTTCCATTATTTTGAAATTTTGTCTGCATGTCCACTTTTTCCAAGTAGACTTTTTGATTTCTAAGTCTGGCTTTTATATTTTTAAAGCCTCTTTCCTTTAGCCTTGAATTCAATGTAGCGC
>JAWBOR010000200.1:0-3471 GCA_038826015.1 Bathyarchaeia archaeon | reverse complement strand
CAAGTCTTATAAGAACATCAGTCGCTGTTGTCTTCCGCTCGGAAGGCAGAAAATTCTGTGCTTCATCTGCTACGATCCACGCTGGTGGAATCCCTTGAGCGATTTTTTTCTCGAGCTCTTTTCTTTGATTATCGGACAAATTTGGCAAGATTTTTAGATTTTTCTCCATCTCAGATGTCTCTATACGAGCCTGCATAATTTTCCGGATAAGAGAAACGATAAGAACAAAACGCAATTCATCAGACATCTTGTGTAGAAGCAAGATGCTTAAGCCTCCTGGTTTTAAAAGAGAATTTAAAGAGGTTCCTTCAAGAGAATCAAAAACCTTCAGATCTTGTTCTGATAATTCACCTCTTTCTAATAGCCATCTTAAACCCGGAGGAAGTTTACGCTTTGGTTGAAACAGAGGGTTCCGCCAGTAGACAGAGAGTTGCTGAATAACAGCCCTTCTTGTCTCGCTATGATAATTAGTTAAAAGCTCTGTATCACTCTGGACGCACTCCATAAGGTCTTCAATGGAGTATCGTTTTTTTGGAGGATATGTAGATGACCCGTCTGACCATCCCTCGTTGACTACTTTTTCGTAGGCATCGTTAAGGAGTTGGCCCATCCTGTCTTGGAGGATATCTATACCAAATAGATAGCCCCAATCTGAAGCTGTAAAATCAGAACAGTTAACAGTAAACTCTTTCTGTTGCCTTGAAGATGGCGTTCCTCTAGGCACCCAGATTTGGACATCTAAAGGTTCGCTTTCAATGTCCCATCCTCGCTGAAGTAGTGCTTGATTTTTTATAACATTTTGAGAGGAGTTTAATGAAAGGGGAATATCAAACCACTGGAAAATGCCTAAAGTATCAAACAATAAAGCGGCGCGGCTTCTACTTATAGTTGAAATAGAATTTTCGTTCTTCTGGGTACAAAGACCTTCCAGAAAGCTTCCAAGCGTATATGATTTGCCTGATCCTCTTTTACCAAAAATGGCGACTACATGAGGAAGTGAAACGTCAAAGTCAACTCTAACCAATTGACCAGCTTCAGCAAGCCGGCCAAGAAAGACATATTCCTTTGCCTCATCTTGGTTACCAATCAATATTCGTCTTGAGTGAGTTAGCTTTGGTTTTACAGTGAATTTCTTCATCAATGTTATCCAAAAATGAGAGGCGCAATCTCATTAACTATATTTGGCTCAATTATGGGCTTCTTTTCATCCCAGGCAGAGATAGCACATTCGTTTACAGCTTTGATGAGATTTCGAGGAAGCGCCTTTATTGGATCTTGAGACGCGAATTCGCAAAGCATGTCAAATGCCTCTGCAGTAAATGGATAGGTTTCAAGACTTACTTTAAGGCATTCGCTTTGAATTTTCCGTTCTGCTTTATTTTGTTCCACAAGTTCAGCTAAAAGTTCTTTCAAAAAGATCTGCACATCCCGAACAGAAGGAAGCGGTGGGATCTCTATAAAGTTGTTTTCTCCGATACGAGTGCGGACATCAGCCCTGACTAAAAGTTCTGCCATGTCGTCAAGCGTAAGAGCATAGGAAGCAATAATAAAACCTATTGAAGAATTTGACGGCTCTGCCAATTTTCTTAAATATGTATGGAGAGACTCTGTTGCGTCTCCGGTTTTGACATTTTTGAATTGCTCTGCTTCGTCCATCAGGAAGATTATCTTTTCACCATTTCTCTCTGCAAGACGGCCAATGCCTACTAAAGCATTTACCATGTCCCCTGAGCCCAGGTCTCCAAGTGATCTGGTAACGCTGAGACGTTCAAGCTCGTTTGCTTTAAGCTCATATCCACAAAACCATCGCCAAGCTAGCAAACCAATATCTCCTCCTACTCTCAAATTCTTTGCTGCCTCCGCCATATTTGTATTTCCAAAGATATTCTTAAGTTCTGTATCTAAGTTTTGTGTGCGGGTAAACAAATTATCTATCCAGTTTGTAACCGCGGCTTTCCCCAAAGTTTCCATAAGCTGAAGATGCCAGCTCTTATGATCTGATTTACTATTCATTTCAAGGTCAAGGTGAAGTGTTTTCGGGCTTTGGCGGCATGCTTCAGGTCTTTCATTCTTAAGGTAATGTTCTAAATGAAAGAGGGTCTGCGTTTTACCAGACCCGAATGAGCCGTAGATAACCATCTTTGGAACACCAGGTTCTACAAAAGAGCGTCTCAATTGTGCCTTTATTCTGATCTTAATCTCGTCCCTACCAAAATAAAATTTAGCGTCATCAGGATTAACCTTAGGGTCGATTGTGAAGCTATCCCGTCCGTTTAGGCAAAACCAATCCTTAAAATCCATGCTATTACCTCCTTATAAATTTCATCTTTTTTACAAGCTTTGTTTCATTGAGCGTTCTTAGCCTTTCAAGTCCCCATCGGGAAAGTTCCCTCACAATTTCCCTGCCACGCCCTCGACCGTAAATCATCATTGCGATTTCAATATTTTTCTCTATGGAATTCCTCGTCAGATTTGCTGAACCAATAAGTGCGAAACTCCTAGATTCATCTTGACATAAACAAACATAAAGCTTTGCGTGTAGAGATTCATTGAAGCGTAATTCAATCGGGTCATAAGCCATAATAATGTTAATTGCTTGTTGTTGAAATTCTTCCACAGGAGGGCGAGTAATAATATAAGTTAATATCCCTTTATTAAGGGATTTCCTGCAAACTTCCTCTAATGTTACGCGTGTCCCTTCAAGAGGGCTTACAAATGGACTTATTATTATAAGACTATGCACAGATATATCAGATAGATAAAATTTCAAAAAAAATTTTTGGACTGGTCTTGAAGTAATAATTTCTGCGTACTCGACCTGCAAGCTTAGGCCATCCTAATTAGCGTAATTTTTCCGCCCTTAATGCCTTACGATGGATCCAGTCTTGCCGATCTTTCTCAATCAGATCCCGGATGATGGAAACAATGGATGCGTTCTGATTTTGCTTCTGAAGCTCTAGGGCCTTTTCCTTCAGAAAAAAATACTGTTCCTCGGTTAGCTCAATAGTCGTCTTTTTCATATTGGTTTGTTTCTTACTCTCAGGTGAATTACTTCTAATTTTTTTCATGCAACCATATTTATATAAATATAGTTTAAAAAAGTCGGTCGTGTCAAATTTTGTTTGCAATTTCGCCATCGTAATCTCTCCATTTTTTCTCTCTTTATTAGCTACTTGAGCCAGACCATTTTCTAAAGCCGGCGAAAGCTTCTCAGCTTTGATATAAGCATAATCATTAGCCCAGTCTTCCGTCGCTTCCATCAAATAAGAAACAACCAACCTTAAATAGGAATCCCACTGAAGGAAATACTCCCACCACCCGGCTCCTCCGTCTAATCTCTTGGCTTGTTCTCTCCAAAACATTGGTTGATGAGATTCGTCTCTTATCTATCTTACGGAAGTTATAGAACTGAAGACTATCTTCTAACCCCTCTTCCAAACAACGCATCGCCTCAGGATATTTCTTCTCATA
>JAWBOR010000199.1:0-3484 GCA_038826015.1 Bathyarchaeia archaeon | reverse complement strand
TAGTACAAACAACACAACAATGTCGCAAATGGCTACATAGCTTCAAACCGTACGATCTCAAGCATCACTATAAATTCACAAACAGCTGCGAATCTAACTTTCTCAATAAACGCGACAACCACAGAAGCATTCTGTTACATCGGCGTTTCTGGAGAACCACAAGAAGCCTACCTAAATGGCAACAACTTCACATCATACACATACATCTCCACAACAAATCCCAAGCACCTGTACTTCGAGTATGCTGAAAATGGAACATATTCCTTCACTTTCAATCCAACACTCCCTCCAACCCCATCTCCAGGCGGCCCATCCGGTGGACCAGCGACTTCGTTCTCAAAAAGACTCAGAATAACTGTCACTAACCATGGTGAACCGGTTCAACAGGCAAATGTAACAGTCTATAGTGTGCTTGAAGATCCACTGACTGTATACTACCAATTCTCGGACGTTTTTGGAAGAGCAACATTTAGACTCAAAGCAGGAGTCTACAAGATCCTAGTGCAGCACGACGCCTTAGGAAACAGACACCGAACGGTTAATCTTGACTCGGATTATGATCTCGCAATTGAATACACAGATGCTGATGAGGCTGGTGAAAGCCCGCTCTCAATATTGCCTCAATGGGACCTATCAAGCGAACAAGGATTACTTTTCACAGCTATTCCAATAGGAGCAGTACTTCTATATGCGGGGTCAACTGCCTTAAGAACAAGAAGAAAATGGAAATACTCCTATCTAACATAATTCAAAAGAATTCGTTAAATAAGAGAAATAAGGGAAATCTGAACTAATACCTTTAGGGATTGATTTGGTATCAAAAACGTTTCTGATAGATTATCTCAAGGCACAATCTGAAATATATTGTGAATGCCCATTCTGCAAAGAACTTTTCAGACTAAACGAGGCAAGGCTTACTTTTGGAAAAAGAGCAAAAAAGGATCTGCTTGACAGAATAAGAAGTATGCGCGAAGATTTTGAGCTTAAGCTTCTACAAGAAAGGGAGGATGCGAAGAAGAGAAGTAGAGCCGTATCAAAGGGACTTATGCTGGAACACATTTGTCCGTATCTTCCATCCTTCGCACATCATCCTCGAGATGCAAGATTTCTCGGTGATCCAATTGACTTTGTGGTTTTTAATGGGCTTTTTCCAAAACGAGAAGTAACAGAATTAACAATTGCTGAAGTGAAGTCAGGAGGAGCCCAGCTCAATGAAGTCGAGAAAAGCATCGAGAAAACAATTAGGAAGGGAAGAGTGAACTTCGAAGTAATTCACTTGAAGTAGTATGCTGAATGCCAAAAACTGTGGAAAGGCTAGACTTTACTTGGGTAATTCAAGAGAAAGTGGCAGGATGCACAATTCCAAGAAATGAAGGCGATTTGCTGTTTCTAAAGCAACAGGGTATCACATCTTCTTACGCTGGCGTTCACCGAGGTCTGATTCTCTTAGTTCTTCTTCGCTTTTCGCATTATGCTCCTCCAAATATTTAATTGCCATGTTCACCAACATTTTTTCCAATTCTGGATGCATTTTTATTGAAAAGTTGCCCCGCTTACGATGAAAAACATATACATTACCGTCATCCCATCCGTACAATTCTCTAACCCACTCATCTTTTCTCTTGTTTGATCTGTTTCTCACCATATCTCTTCCTCCTGCTTGAAAGAAGTTGTCTTGTTTGCTGAAGGATTAGAAGGGTGGATACCGCTATCGGCAAAACAGCTGTTACGCTTCCTTGGTTTAACAGGAGTAAGCTACCGGTCAATATGGATATGCCCACGGTCAATCCCAAAATTGCACTGAACACATAGACCCTATTCTTGGGTTCTCTTTCATCTCTGTATGACAGAAGCACACTCCAAGCCATGATAAAATATAGATTTTCTTGTGAACCGAGGAACGGTGGAATTTGAGCAATATCAAGAAATTGACAAGCTAAATAGTAGAAAACTGAAACTCCAACATAGATTACGTAAACGACCAGTCCAATAACCTTTAAAAATTCTCTATTTATTGGCAATTTTCTTTACTCCTTCTTGACTTAATATATTTGATGAGCAATATCAAAGTTCCTTAGCCGTTAGAACGACTTTTAAACGAAACTCCTTAAAAGTTCATGCGTAGATTTCGTTTAACCAAAATCTTGTTCTTTCTGCTGAAAGAGCTATTATTTTGCTTGGAGTTTTGTTCCTGCAGTTGTAGCTTGGCACTATACTCTTGATAGTCATCTTCTATATGTTTTAATCCACTACTCACCGATTGCTTTCTCGTTCGAACTTTCACTGTCATAAGCTTGTCTTCTTCATTATCAAGGTCTTCATCCCAGTTATGAATGACTTTAAATGTAACCCAATAATTCTCCTTTCTCCAGCTAACATACACAACCGAACAATTCAAACACTGGGCAACCCTTACCAAAGCGTCAATATCCTCTTCATTAACCTTAGCAAAAGCCAAATATTCTGTTAACTTCTGTTTAACAGCCTCTAATGCGTCAGCCATAACATCACCACTATTACCAAAACTCTAAGGCGACGCAACTTAACATTTTCTCAAACATTCAAATAAATTACGAAAACACGGAGGGTCGGGAATTTTCTGAAACAATTAAAAAAGAGCATAAAACAAAAAGCTTCGAGAAAAAATCGTCATTTTTGAAAAGAAAACGAACCAAAGCGAACAAGCAAAGAGTTTATAAGCCTAAAACCGGAGGGCTGATGAAGTAACAGGGTTACTCAACGCCTTAAGGTATCCCGTGAATTTTCTGCCAGTTTTCTTTACTCCGAAGCCTTTTTGAACAATAACATTGGAAATGTCTCCATCCTCCAGATTTAGCCCATACATCTGATTTTAACTTGTTCTTGGCTTCGCAACATGACATCCTTCTATTAGTTCATCAAGTTATTCCTCAGAATTACAGATTTCTAACAACCAAAATGATGAAATCTGGTTTTTATTAACGGTACATGCGGCGCGGCAGAATTATCATCCATGGATTTATTCGATATCTTTTGCTTCACTTTCAGTCTACACTCTGTACGGTTGCCAAATGCCGTTTCATCAAAGAGTTCTTAAAGGTTTACTACTTAGATGAGCAAGAGCAAGCGCTAATGTAGCGTAGGCTCTATTTTCAAAGAAACGAAGCTCGCAGGATAGGAGAGTCGAGTGTTTGGTCAGGTTGCAGAAAAGACTTGCGAAAAAGCGGTATCTGAAGAGTAAGCGCGTATACGAGTACGAAAGGATTTCCCTGTCCATTCCGAAAATATTTCATGAAATCATTAGGTCTTATCTAACAAAGGACCTCGATGTGAAAGTCGCAGTTGAAAACGATTCCCTCTTCATTACTCTGACACCCGTGAAAACGTTGCGGCATGCCGCAAATGACTCCGCAAAAACACTGCAGAAAGACGCAAAAGAATACTGATTTCAACATAGGTTCACAGTTTTTGTTTATATATCGGCACGCCGAAACACTTTCCTGCT
>JAWBOR010000198.1:1432-3518 GCA_038826015.1 Bathyarchaeia archaeon | reverse complement strand
GGTATTCCATTATCCCCGGAATCGGTCTAAACCACTCCAAGATAACAGGGTTAAGCGTGACCTCAGATTTTCCCACAACGTCTTTTAGAAGCCTACCATTTACAATAATCTTTTCTCCGTTCAAAACAATGTTTCCTTCCGTTCCTTTGAAAGAAGTATAATCTGTATATCTTCCAGGGGGCACGATTATCCACGACGACTCTACAACTCCTCTAACTCCGCCTTCAAACTCTGTTAATGCAGCTCCGTAATCTTCGACTTTTATGCTTTTATGCACTAGGTTGTCAACCACACCAATGATACTCTTTCCTTCTTTCCCAAGAACAAACCTTAAAGCGTCAAATGAATGTACAGCGTGATCAATGAAACCTCCGTACCCTACTTTCTCAGGTTCCACATACCATCCTGGATCTTTATCTGTTATCCATCTTTGTGGAAGAGGTGCGTGAGCCAAATCGTTGAAAGCTATAACTTCACCTATTGCCCCATCTTTTATCAATTCAGCCGCTTTCCTAACCAATGGATTGCTTCTTTTTGCGTGTCCGATCATAAATTTTATGCCCGCTTTCTCAACATTTCTTATCATTTCATGCGTCTTTTTTATTGAGGTTTCTATTGGTTTATCGCAGAATACATGTTTCCTCTCTTCGCAAGCAACCTTTACCAGTTCTAGGTGACATGAGCTATAAGCAGTTAGAATAATTGCATCAACATCTTTCCTACGTATGACTTCTTCCATGTCAGTTGATATATTTCTAACACCAAAATCAGCTGAGAATTCTTTCAGTTGAGATGAATCATCGTGTCCTACGGCTACAAGTTTGACTTTGGGCAAGTGCTTCAAAAGCATTGCGAAAGGATATGCGTGGTACCAATTGTGTAATCCGACAATCCCTATATTCAATTCTTCTACCATATCAATTCACGATACGAGAGTTGATTGGGCTCCATATAAATTTGTCGCGTTCAACAAAATGAAATAGGCGTATAATTCAAGTTTTTTCAGCCATAACTTGCTAAATCGCCGTTGCAATACTTCTAACGGTTTCTATTTTTCATAATCATTATCGAGATTCTCAGCGATACCACAAATTATTTATGTCAATGGCTGACACTTTTAACTATTAATTAGCGGGGTGTTAGAATGAGTAAGGCTAGACCTAATATAGGGATTGTTGGATTGGGTTTCCAAGGAAACAATCATGCAAAAGCACTGGTAGAAATTGGGAATCCTCCAACAGCGGTTTACGATGTACAAAAAGAAGCTGTTTCTAAGGCTGCTTCTGCCTATAAGGCCAAACCATATTATGATTATGACAGTTTCTTATCGGATAAGAGCATTGATGGTGTTATTATAGCTTCACCCCATAGCATGCATCGGGACCTAACTCTGAAAGCACTGGAAGCTGGGAAGCACGTATTGTGTGAGAAGCCACTAGCTGTCTCATCGAAAGAGGCTGAAGAAATGGTTGAGGCATCTCGCAAGTATAATCGCGCTTTACTTACTGGGTTTAACTTTAGGTTTCATCCGGCACACAAAATTTTGAAGTCTATGATTGATCCTAGAAAACTGATAGGTGGCTGGATTATGGATGCATGCTCATACCTAGATATGTCGCCTACCTATTGTAGCAAGCGTTTTGGGGGTGGTAGCCTTCGAACATGCCATGTTCATACTATAGACTTAGTGCGTTGGGCTCTTGGAGAAGTCGTTGAAGTTGAGAGCCTCACGGGAATTATGAAAAAAAATGCTGAGACAGAAGATTTTTCCGTAACTAACCTGAGGCTTCAGTCAGGTTCAATTGTTCAAATCATGGGTAGCTGGTGGCATAAGGTGGTTTGGCTCACAGAGGTTCGTTTGTTCTTTGAAGACTCTGTTATAGAAGGAAAATTGGGGGTCAGAAATATGACGAGCGAAAGCAGTTCCATAAAGCAGTACAGTTCAGATAGCGTTAAAGAGTTCATACCCGTGGCATATGGTTCTCCACCTTGGAAAGAATTCAGTCAATCTATAAGAGATCAAGCTAAGAACTTCGAAAACGTCATCGCAGGAGTTGAAAAGCCAGTCGCAAATGGATTAGATGGT
>JAWBOR010000198.1:0-1422 GCA_038826015.1 Bathyarchaeia archaeon | reverse complement strand
AGCAGTAAAGATTATTGAAGCCATTGAAGAGAGTAATGAGAAAAAATGTGTAGTTAAACTATGATCAAAAGAACGCCGCTATCATCTCTGGGTTAATATCCTGCTGAAAAAGGCGCTTAAAGCTCCAAAGTCTGGTGGACAACCTAAAGCGAAACAAGTAGGTCTGTCTACCCATCTTCCAACTTCTTTGGCCCAATAGCTTGCACAGTCCCCGTAAACTATAGTTGCACCCACGAGTGGTAGCAGAGATGGATTTATCCTCGCATTTCTGCCCACTATAATATTTAGATTACCCACATCCTCAATAATCCTTTTCAATGTGCCGTCAAAATTAGCCCAGTCCAAAGATTCTCTAATTAAGGCTTGGCAACCTGAGCAGCACCCGCCCATAAACACTTCCACTCCATCGTAAACAGCTTCAATAGGTGTGGGTTCATATGAATAAGCGCAGAACCCTTTCCGCGTTTGAGGATCCCATGGAGTTATTAGGTTCTTCCTCAGTTTTCGCACATCTTCACCTTTTATCTCTATTTTTTCGAGGTCAGCTACACCCAATCCGTCATGTTGGGCGATTCTTGTAAGTTTAACCTCTTTTGCTGGATCATTCCATCCCATCAAATATTGGCTTACAGCATCGACAGCGACTGCATCTTCACCAGCGATAAGAGTATTGAATTTCACTTTATGTTCTTCATAGTTTGTGTAATGATCATAAGTTAAGGATAATAATCCATCCATAATAGTGAAATCAGGCATCCTAGCTTTGTTAATATCGACAATTTGTTGGAATAAACTGGTGTTGTGGCAAGAAATCATGTCTTCATGCGTTAAGAAACCCATTATGTTCTTCAATGAGTGACTTACTTGCGCTATTGCATGCTGCTTAAGTTTTGGCATCTGGATATAAACATCACATTCCATAAGTACTTGAGGGACAGTAAACTCCCAAAAAGTCTTTGCTTTCGGAAGATTAACTCTAATACGTGGTTCCTCATCAAAGTAGACTACTTCACCTCCAGCTCTTCTTACAGCATCACCTATTGGCGTACCCACATCTAGAGCCTTGCGAGAAACACCTCGTTCGCCATACGGCGTCTCACCTACTAGAACCCGTACATTCTTAACTGAATTCTTGATGTATTTCACAGTCGCTTCTATAACTCGTGGGTCCGTATTTACCCCGCTATCGGGGTCTGCGGTTGCACCAACAATGTTTGGCTTAAGTAGGACTGTTTGATTTGGTTTAATGAATCTTTCAATTCCGCCTGCAAGACTGAAGCATTCTTCAATCATGCCAGTTATTATTTCTGTGGATTTCTGTGTGTATTTTGATGGTTTCTCGGGTATTTCTTCCCTATGTACTACAGCTACCACAACATTTTTCATACTTATTCCTCATAGCATCATTACAAAAAGACAACC
>JAWBOR010000197.1:0-3540 GCA_038826015.1 Bathyarchaeia archaeon | reverse complement strand
CTCAACCAACTAACCAATAGAGGGCCGGTCGTCTAGTTAGGTAGGACATCTGCTTGACGTGCAGAGGGTCGTCGGTTCAAATCCGGTCCGGCCCACTTAAATTTTTAAGTGAATCCTTAAATATTGGAACATACCTTTCCATAATTGATGGAGTATGAGGGCCAAGTATGCGTATCTGCTTGAGGACGCGGATGTCAAGCGTTGGTTTGATAATTTGGCTGCCAAATCCGTTGTGACCGCCACTGTGTATCTTAGGACTCTGGGTTTTTACTGCGAGCTTAACAAGACTGATCCAAAGGCGATTCTTAAAGCCGCCAAAACCAAGGCTTTCAGGGACGGCTTCACAGACTTTATCCGGAAAATGGAAAGGGAAGGTAAGGCTGGCTCCTACCTTTCCAGGTTTAAGAAAGTTCTTAACAGCTGGCTTTCCTACAATGGCGTCAACGTTAAGCTTAAGGTCAACATCAGGGGCGAGTCTGATACACCGAGAATAGCCGATGAGCGCGTGCCAAACAAAGAAGAGCTGGACAGAATCTTGAGAATGGCCACGCCCAGAGGTAGAGTTTCAATAGCCCTTATGGCTTTCAGCGGGTTAAGGCCTGAAAGCATAGGCAATTATGATGGAAGCGACGGCTTGAGACTTGGAGACTTTGTCGAAGCTGAAGTAAGCCCGGACGGCATAGAATTCCACAAAGTTCCATCAATGTTGGTGGTAAGGAAAAGCCTCAGCAAGGCAAGACACCAATACTTCACATTCATTCCACAGCAAACAATAACCTACATCGAAGAGTACGTTGAAGAGAGGGTTAAACAAGGCGAAGGATTAAGTAAAGATTCTCCACTGCTGAGTTTCGACCCTAGAGGGGTTAAAAAGAACAGGTTTTTAAGGACTACTCTTGTGACGAGGGATATCAAGGAAGCCATTTTAAAGGCTGGATTTAGTTGGAGGCCTTATGTGTTGAGGGCTTACTGCGACACAAACATGATCATAGCAGAGTCTAAGGGTAAAATAAGCCATCCCTACTTGCAGTTTATTATGGGGCATAAGGGTGATATTGAAGCAAGATACAGCACAAATAAAGGCGTGCTGCCGCCGGACATGATTGAGGACATGCGCAAATGCTACAAAGAATGCGAGCCCTTCCTCAGCACGCTAACCCAGCCCCTAGAACAGTCAAGCATAATTAAGGAGGCAAAAATAGAGGCCTTGAAAAGCATAGCGAAAAGCCTACTCGGCGTAGATTTGCTGGAGGTTAAAATTGCAAAAGAAAAGGAAGTCGGAAGAGAGTTAAACAAAGACGAGGAACTCGAGCTTTACGAGAGGGAGCTGAAAAAGCTTAGAGAGGGAAAGCACAACCCTCAAAGAATAATCAAGGAGAAGGAGCTTGAGAAATTTTTGGCGGAGGGTTGGCAGTTCGTAAGCGTACTGCCATCACGAAAAGTCCTAATCAAAAAATACGAACGATAGTTCCTCGATTTAAATTTTATTTGGCAAAAATTGACAAGCTTTATGCATGGTGTTTACAATGAACGGGATACTTTCTAGCATGCGGTCTTTTGCTGGAAAAAAATATTTTGTGGAATCCAAATTATTACTTGTGAACTGTTAAGTTTCAGTGGAGATAATCCAATGAAAGAAGCGTATAAAAATAATGCTCAGGCGAACACTTTAAGAGAACTCTTTATTAAAATACAAAAAGATCATGACCTTTTTGCAGCGGCTTGTCATAAGGGGCTAACAAGGATGTTCCAAACATCCAACTTTCCTGTTTTGCCAAAGGTTCTAGTCGATAACGGTATATCTCCTACAGCGTGGTTCAGAGAAACATTCACACTTAGTAGAGGTTTCTCATCACAAATTGTTGAAGACCTTTTTAAAATTAAACTTGAAAGAGCAAATGATAAAATGAAAAAAGAGGGGCTCCCTTATGAGGAGCCAGGAGAAATATCTGGGCGCATCCCGGAAATTATTAAATGGTCCGAACTTTTCCCAGTCATAGTTTCAGAGCCCTTCGTACTTAAAGAACTTGGTCTCATATGGTATATAGACAGTTTATGTGCTGAAGAAGTAGAATGGATAACGAACATTAGCGACCTATTAAATTTATCTGAAATTATAGAACGCGTCCGTAAGCTTGCACAAAAACTCGAGGAAAAGACCCTTATTCAAAGAGCGTATGAAAAACAGCCGGGTGTAAAGTGGAATGATGTCTTCAGACTACCATTCTGAACTTCCATGGGCACCTGTTAGAGCTTGGAGACTGCCTAGCCCGGAAGTTTTGAGAGGAGATGTTTTTGAAGTAGACGAGCCTCCTTTCGACCCTTTTCCTACTGTAACATTATTAGTCAAGACAGCTTTTTGTCCTTTAGCAATGGTTCACGAGCTTTTCCACGGACTTTCCTGTCCAATAGTTGATGAAGAGATGGAAACTGTAGCTCGGAGCCGGCGAGGTATCGGAAAACATTTCCATCTACTCACGGCGTTAATTAAACATTTAGTTGGTGAGGGGGATATTCAAGCGACACCTAACGCGATCTTTCAACAAATCGAGATTGAAGCAAGATCGTACGGGCTAAATCATCAGGAGATTAGGGATTTAGAATATTATATACGCCCTTGGGTGCAAAACAGAATAATTGAGGGGGATCTCGCATCAAACAAAGATACATACTTCGAAGTCCAAGTTGCTAACAAAGTTCAGTTTAGGTCTAGCGGAGCTACCATAAGTACGTATCTTTTAGGGAAGATTGATGAACTTGATTTGCAGAGAAATAGAATTATAGAGAGAACCACGCGGGGAGAAGCGAGAAGCTCTAATCCTCCAGAATGCAAAGATTATCAAATATGGCTTCTTTGGAAAATTATCTCGTCACTAAATCAGAAGAACATTCCAGATCCTTGGAAAAGTGATTATTCTGATACTAAGCTGTTTGTAGAAACACCTCATTCCTCATTTGAGATCGAGAAACAAAACAGGAAGTTTGAAGATTTAACTGTATGGGCATTAAGCTGGATTCGCGATGTTTCCGACCCCGACACAAGAGGTAGAAGTATTGCGCGAATTTACCAAGAGGCTATTCCGCAATGCATAGACGAAATGAAGCACCGAATGTGTGGAATAGAGTTATGTCGTTCTAAGCAAAGAAAGTACCCGACGTGTCGTCCTGTTATGCGTTCTAATTTTAGATGGTATTACTCTTCGTTTTACCAAGATACAATGTGGAAGAAAGATAAATTCTATTACCAACTCATGCTCTGTTCATTAGACGAATTGAAAGAACTCGGTATACTCTATGAATGCAGAATTGTTAAAGGCGGAAGAGATGAGTTAAGGATTTCTCTAGATCCATATGACTTAGAAAGAGTCCAACGTCTTGACCCAGAAGAGAGAAGATGCATAGTTCTGATAGGCTCTCCATATTTCGGAATACAAACAGACGCTTGGATAACATCGATTGAAGAAAAGGAATGCACGCTCTGGTATGAATGGAAAAAAATGCCAAGCATCCCTCAAGCATCTATCTTATTCCCAGAAGCAT
>JAWBOR010000196.1:0-3554 GCA_038826015.1 Bathyarchaeia archaeon | reverse complement strand
CTGCAAGCAATTTTTTACATTCTAGCTTTATGCGTGGTTGTTGCAAACTTCCTTGCGGACATACTTTACGGTGTAATAGATCCGCGAATAAAATATGGATAAAAAGGTGCACATAATGGCTACACGAAAACAAAAAGCAAGTTTTGCTATAAAGAGATTTAAGGGCTTCTGGAACCAATTTAAAAGAAGCAAACGTGGAATGATTGGATTAGCCATAATCATAATTTTCATTCTAATAGGCGCGTTTGGACCATTAGTTGCTCCATACCCCCCAATAGACCCTGTTATACCCGCAGGGAAAAGTTATCCAGGAGTTGGCGCAATCGGCATAAAAATTGCTCATCAACTCTGCAAGCCATTCTGGTACAAGTACCTTCCATGGATAACTCGAGGAGAAGTTGAAGTCACAGAAGTCTTCTATAACTACAATTATAACGAATCAGGCATACCTCTGCA
Source organism: Bathyarchaeia archaeon (assembly GCA_038826015.1). Taxonomy (GTDB): domain Archaea; phylum Thermoproteota; class Bathyarchaeia; order Bathyarchaeales; family DTEX01; genus JAWBOR01. The sequence continues at coordinate 3,098 of JAWBOR010000196.1, read as the reverse complement.
ATTCTTCATCGCAGAAGAGAAGTATCTCAGTCTACAATCCGAGTATAGCGGTGAGGTTCCGATTGAAGCAAAGCAAAATGCTTCAGTAAACCCGTATCTATCTCTTTCTCGTAAGGTTTCAAAGGTTGATAAGATTGAAGTTGTCTTCCAAAATGGCACCCTATATCAGCTGTCCTACCCAGACGAATGGAAGTTTTCAACAGGCAGCACCTCAGACATAAGGCTGACTAACTCTTATCCAGATGACACAAAATTCACAGTTTACTATAAAACAGGGGTAGATCTGGTTGAAAACATGAAACTAGTTGAAGATCACATGTTTACGAAATCCGAAAGTTTTAACCAATGGACATGGAGCTCCAATTATGAAAATCTGGTTAGCGTGAAATATGATGACACACACGGATTCGCATACGGTGGACAAATTGGCGAAGAAGGCGCCGGATGCATAAGCGTGTCTTACGCTGCAACAGACACTTCTATATCCGAAAATGTGATTATCACAGTTATAAAAGAGTTTAAATATCCATATTACGAATCCCCACAAGACTTATTCATACACGCTTCAATATGGAACAACGGCTCGTCACCAATCAAATTACAACTGCTATTCATAAGAGAAAACGAAACGTTTAATGTCAAACAGAATACGATAAACCCGTCTACAAACTACATTCACTTAACCGTCTCAAACATTGCCAAGCTAACCCTTAACAAAATATTCGCGGCTCCTAGCAACTACTCGTTTGCCGTAAGAATAACAGTTCCATACGAAGAAAATGCGACAGTTTACCTCGACAATCTTGACTGCCTATTATATGGCAACATTTTCGGTTGGCTCGGAACAGACAACAATAAACCATACGCAAATGACATCTTCTCAGGACTAGTCTATGGAGCCAGAGTCTCGTTAATTGTGGGATTGCTAACTGCAATCTTCTCCACATTTATAGGGCTCTTTCTAGGTCTAATATCTGGATACGTAGGTGGAATAGTTGATGAGGGAATTATGCGATTCACTGATCTACTTCTTGTGCTTCCAACATTACCCCTATTCATAGTGTTAACAGTTTCAATGCGAGCTGCATCAGGATACGTGAGCATGTGGAACATAATAATTATACTAACCCTTTTTGGGTGGATGAGCTTCGCTAGATCAGTAAGATCAATGGTTCTAAGTTTACGTGAAAGAGCATTTATAGAAGCAGCAAAAGCAGCAGGAGGAGGAAGACTCCACATAATAAACAGACACGTATTGCCAAATGTGTTTGCCCTAGTCTACATAACACTTGCCATGTCAGTGCCTGGAGCCATAATAACCGAGGCTTCTCTAAGCTGGCTAGGACTTGGCGACCCAAGACTTGCATCATGGGGAAAAATACTCTACGACTTCAACAGTTCGGGCGTGGTGACTTCAAAAGGACTGCTAGACTACTGGTTCTGGGTTTTCCCCGCATGCCTTGCAATAGCTTTGCTTGCGTCAGCGTTTGTCCTTGTAGGCTATGCGTTGGACGAGATATTGAATCCTAGACTCAGAGAAAGACAATAGTTACTTCGAACTCTCCAAATAAGCTATAGTCTCATCAACATATTTCCAGAATTCTCTTTCCAATTCATCTATCTTGTCTAGTGATTTCTGTCCCTTTAATGAAAGATAACCACCAAGTATAATAGATAACAAAGGAGCATGCATAACCAAAGAACGTGAAAAGGACCCCCCGACAAACTCGACTGTAAAGTCACTAGGCTTGCCTAGAATTTTAACGTAAATTCTTTCAGAAATTCCATGAAAATTTTGAGGAATAACTATAACAGTATTTTTATCACCTTCCTTCTTTAAAGAAGTTTTAAACTTCTTCAAGGCAAAAAATCCCTCTATTCTTGCGGTTAAAGCTGATAAGTCAATGTTTTTCCCTTTCCACGAGTCTCTCATTTGCGTAATACCTCCAAAAGCCACAAATATTAAGCATTTCCATAAAAACTTACTGCAAATGGCTTAAAGCTTAAATAAATGTCAGAGTCTATTCAGAAACGACACGTGAATAACATGGCCATATTAAATGTTGAAAATTTGACAACTTACTATAGAACCCTCAGAGGTTACGTGAAAGCGGCTGAAAATGTTAGTTTCAGCTTAGACAAAAGAGAGGCCATAGGATTAGCTGGCGAATCTGGTTGTGGCAAAACAACAGTAGCCCTTTCCATATTGAGACTGTTGCCGTTCAACGGGGAGATAGTTAAAGGCCGTGTGCTTTTTAAGGGAAACGACGTTGTAACAATGAAGGAAAGTGAACTGCGAGAAAGCATCCGATGGAAAGGCATATCCTTGATATTTCAAGGAGCTATGAATGCTCTCAACCCGGTCTACAGCGTAGAATATCAGATTGTTGAAGCAATTAGGACGCATGAAAAAAACGTTAGCAAACGAGAGGCCAGAGACAGAGTGCGAAAACTTTTCGAGCTAGTAGGTTTAGATCCATCTCGAACAACCAATTACCCGCATGAGTTTAGCGGAGGTATGAGGCAACGCGCGATGATCGCGATGGCTCTTGCATGTAACCCGGATGTGCTTATTGCCGATGAACCAGGAACAGCACTTGACGTTATAGTTCAAGCACAGGTTCTAAAATTGTTAAGAAGTTTAAAAGAGAAATTGAACCTTGGAGTTATTATAATAACGCATGATTTGTCGATAATTTCTGAAACATGTGACAAGTTTGCGGTTATGTACGCTGGTAAAATGGTTGAACTTGGTGATGTTTTAACAATCTTTAAAGAACCGCTCCATCCATACACACAAGGCTTGATATTGGCTTTTCCAAACATTAAAGAGCCAAGGCGTAAAATGGAATCCATACCTGGCTCTCCTCCAAACCTCCTTAATCCACCTTCTGGTTGCAGATTTAACCCACGATGCAAATACGCTATGGATAAATGCAAGAAAGATGATCCTGAATTTAAAGAGGTTTCAAAAGGTCATTTTGTTGCGTGTCATCTTTTAGGGTGATCTTATGACAGAACCAGTCATCAAAGTTGAGAAGCTAAAAAAATGGTTCCCTGTGAGATTAGGCTTTTTTAGGTCAATAGTCTCGCGGCAA
>JAWBOR010000195.1:0-3618 GCA_038826015.1 Bathyarchaeia archaeon | reverse complement strand
TATGTTCCTGTGTATCCACGGGTCTTTTGCCAATTTAATTATCTGAGCTTCTTCTTCGGGAGAGATTAGCAATGACTCAGACTCTTTACCGCTGGGATCAACATAATTGGCATCTATGTAAAGGGAGAAGGCGCGGAGTTTCCCAGTTCTCGGATAAGATGTTGCCTCTGCACCGACAATGCCAACAACATAGACACGGTCTCCAGGCCTAGCAACTTCAACAATATCCTTACCGACAAGCCTAATATCCAAAGAACGCGGCGTCTGACCTGGCGGCAGTTCTTCAGGATATTCCTGAATCCGCAGTTCTTGGGAATCTATGAATTCAGATTCTTCTTGGACGAACTCGAAAGGTCCAGTTCTTCCACATCGAGGATTATTACACTTGAATGGGAACGTTAGGAAGTTTCCAGTTTCCTCAATCTCCATTTTGTCCCCGCATCTCTTACACACAAAAACTGCTTTGGTGACTAAAGGTCTCACGTTGGTGGCACGTATGATTATGCCTTCCAGCATCACTAACTTCCCAATGTGGTCAGAGGTTAGTTTACGCAAAGCAGTTTTATGTGGAATACCGCGAATTCTCGTTGTAACTCCTACATCCTTAATCTTTTCTGCGTACTCGGGTTCTTCAATGCGAAGCTGATCAAAAGCTGCGATATTCGCATATTCCAAGTATTCTTCAGGTTTATCCAGTAAACCTTCAGCTAATTCATGATCTGATATTAAAAGGTCTTCAAAATCTAAAATTAACGAGGTGGCTCCTGAAATAGCCATTAGAGAAATTCTCTGTCGGTATTTGGGGGACTTAAAGAAATTTTGGAATCGTTCTTGAGGTTTCTCAATTATCAATTCGGTCATGCTCTGACGGCTCCTTAAAGGATTTCATTTCTCCATTTGTTTATAATAGTGTGCAGCCTATTGTATAGTTCTTGTTCTTCCTTTGTAAGGTTTCTTATTATTTGGCTTTCTTGCTCGGTTGTAGATGCCAAAGAAATTATCTTCTTTAACCTGCAGTTAACAATATCTTGAGAAAGTTTCTGCACATATTCATATTCCCTCATTCTCTCTGGACTGCTTTTTGAAGAAATTTTCAACTCTTCAAGTAAACGACGTATTCTAGGATAGAAATTTTCAGGCATAGAAGACAGCTGAGATACTGCTTGAATACGTTCAGTCCACTGAATCTTGTAAAGCCGAGAGACATTTAGAGACTCTTCTCCAAACCTTGCTATCCCAGCTTTCACAAGCTCTTGCGCTATCCAAAATCTAACTTCGTACTCGTTTCCTTCCTCAAAAGGGCCAATAGTTAAACCGGCAAGCTCAATTTTAGGAGAATTCCTAACAGCGATCACTCTTACGGGCATATTATCGAATAATATATCAGCATCCTTAACGTACGAGTTCTGTCTTTCACGAGACAATTTCATAACCTCTATACGTCGAGAAACCCTGTAATGATAGATAAACCAGCATATAAAAAAAGTGATATGCAAAAAATTGTACAAAAAACGTATTAATATTGAAAGTAACTATCTGCGATGCATTCTAAAGAAATGTTTAAATGTTTTTTAGGGGTTTATCTAGATTTGAGAGACAGCATGCGAATAAATGTTCTTTATTTGGGTTTGATCAGACACACAATGGGAAAGAAAAAAGAAGAAGTTGAAATTAAGGATAATTCTACTCTTTCAGATTTGTTGAATACTCTCAGAGAAACCTACAGCAACCTTAAAGGAATCTTTAAACTTGAAAAGGAAAGCCGTGTAGACCCCACATTCATAGTAACGGTGAACGGAACCCTCGTAGACCCTCTTAAAGGAAAAGAAGTTAAGCTTAAAGATAAAGATACAGTAGCCCTCATGACCCTAATAGGCGGAGGCTAAAAATATTAATCGTTAATTTATCTTGCTGTTTCATCTCCTAAAATTCCACTCTTTTGCACTATATTTCTCTGCTTTTAGCTTCGCGGCTAACTTTTCCTCAGACTTAAGGGGCTCTCCATTTATGAGCTTTATTCCAAAGGATTTTTCAAAGCCTTCTATGAGAGCTTTCTTTAGTTCTTCGAAGTCTACTTCCCTTTTTAAGTAGCTGTTTATCGAGGTCACCCTCTCCTCAACGGATTTAATCAGCTTATCTCGAATCTTTTCATTTGGCACCTTCAATAAAGTAAACATGAGCGACGGATCGACTTTTCGAAGTATAGTTCCATGTTGATGCACAACGCCCATCCCTCGGGTTTGAGCATTTCCAGAAATCTTCTTACCTGCAACCACAATATCGTTTATAGGTTTAAATTCAGCAGGTATCTCTAAAAGTCTTAAGCCCAGAACTAAACCTGAACAGAGTGTTTCATAGGTTTTTTGGAAGTCTTTTGAGATTAGACTATGATCCTCTTTTATTATGAGGCTGTATGTTAATTCGCCGTCTCTGTCATGGTATACTGCTCCTCCACCTGTTCTTCTCCTCACGTAATCAATGCCCCTAGCATCGCATGCCATGATGTCAACTTCTTCTTCCATGCTTTGAAAATAGCCAATTGAGACAGCTGAAGGGTTCCATCTGAAAAACCTTAAAGTGTTTGGAACAAGGTTTTTTGATCTTGTTATCGCGATTGCTTCATCCAACGCCATATTATAGAAGGCATCATGTAAACCCGTATCTAAAAGGCGCCATTCCTCAGTCATTCTTTTCACTCGCCATTATGATGCATTTCGCAAAGTCTTCGGGAGACGCACCTAGTAAAGTGGCTTCGTTCTTTTCTATCACAGTTCTTATAAGATTTGCCAATTCCGCCTCGTTAAGTATCCGTCTAACTAACGACCCTTCTATCTTTTCAATTGTTTCTTCAGGATGCAAAAAGAAGTCCCCAGTAATTTTTATCTTATCTATTGTATTGCCTTTCTTTGCAAGCTGAACCTTAATCAGTTTGCCTCCTTCAACTTTGTATTCTGCCTTCAACATGCGGTTTCACTTCTTAAAGAGCATAGAAACTAAATAAATGATTTTCGATTCATAATAACAGAGAAACTAAAACTGTTCAAAAATTTAGACTACGTAAACGCACAGATGTTTTCATGTCGTTTCAAAGCTTCATGCCAGAAAAAAGGTGCAAAGCATGGGTCATTCTTTAAATACACGGGATAATTCTTATAAATCACTATGCATCTGTTGATTGAAAGTTGGTGAGCACCGATTGCCAAAATGGGGTTACTCCGTGTTCGAGCTGGATCCTGCTACTACAGTTAAGGCCAGCGGCAGAGAGCTTAGAGTATCACCTAAAGCAGCTCGGGAAGTGTGTACCGCAATCAAAGGGATGAAGCTCGACGCAGCAAAAGAGTTTCTAGAGCAGGTCATCAACAAAGAGAGAATCGTTCCCTTCCGTAGATATCACAAAAAGGTGCCTCACCGTAAAGGGCTGCAGAGAACATCGGCAGGAAGATATCCAGTGAAAGCCGCCCAGAAGATTTTGGAGGTTCTTGAAAGTGCTGAGTCAAATGCTATGTATAAAGGATTTGACTCAGAGGCGCTTAAAGTGATTCATGCAGCGGCGTATCATGGAATAAGTCTTAAAAGGTATATTCCACGAGCTATGGGGCGTTCTTCTCCACGTTTTGA
>JAWBOR010000194.1:0-3627 GCA_038826015.1 Bathyarchaeia archaeon | reverse complement strand
TGTCAGACACAATTGACCTAGCAGCTGCTCCAGCAGCTGAAGCGTAGCAACGGCAAATGTTCATCAGCTCCTCAAAGGCTTCCCTGTCGCGGCTGCTTGGCAAAGCCTCAGAGAACCTTTTCCACCGCGCAATCTCGCCTTCAAGCACCAAACGGAAGGACGGAACGGTCCTACCCAAAACACGCACAACCCCACAGACATTTAAAAGCTAACCCAAAAACATTTAGAGAATCCGTGAAAACAGAGGGAGGGGGCAACGAAAAAGTCATTTATTGTCAATCCCCTTCCTTTGTGGATCGTCTTAGAGTTGCACTTTATTTACTAATTTTTCTTTTGAGGCCATTTTTTTTCTAAGCAAAACCTAGCTCCTTTTATTATTGAGGTGATCTGGTTTGATAGAATTCAGGATAAAAAAATACAAGCTAAATAAGATTGATGGAAGAACTGGTAGTTTCAATGGTTTACAAGTGAGGTTTACGGGGAAGGGAGGATTGTCTCGTCAATATACTCTCATCAATGATAATATCTAAAATCTAAAGGTGTAGGCATACAACAAACGATTGACAAGTATATTATTGTACGAGAAGAAAGAAATTTTCAGAGCTCAATAAGCCCCTTAAGAAAGTTCATCGAGGTTCCGACAACGATTACCTGCGTTGAATTGTTGATGAAACATGATAAACGTGGAAATGTAGTAGACAATGAAGGGGGACCCTAAGTCTGATAGCTGGGACGCTTCCAGAGATGATCAAGAGAGAAACCTTGAGAAACATGTCAACAAGCATATCTGGACGTTTTGACCATCTGAAGGTGTGATAGATAATCTTAGTCGTGATGCTGCTGTTGAATATTTATTGATGCTTGAAAAAATTTTCGAGATGACCGTTTTTATGTTTTGAAATGGGACTGTTGCAGAAAAACCTAAAAACAAACGCTTTGATATTAATATTTGTTAATTCCAATTTCTATAATAATGTATATCTTGAGGAATTTAGTATGAATCAAAAATCGGTTACAGACTTGATTTTTGATAGGTTTGCTGAAAGTATTGAAAAAGACGATCTGTTTAAAGGAATCTCCGCTGATCTTGTAGCTTTAGTTTTGCAGAAGCGGGCCAATAAGGCTGAAATTATGAAGATACTGAAGGGGGAAGGGAATGAAAATCCTAAGTCTGGAAGTCAAGAACATTAGAGGAATAAAATACATCAAAATCAATCCTGAAGGTAAGAATATTGTAGTCTACGGACCTAACGGCACAGGAAAAAGTGCTATCGTTGATGCTATTGATTTTTTGTTTACTGGCAAGATTTCTAGACTTACAGGAGAAGGTACCAAGCTTCTGAGCTTGAGGGAGCATGGATGTCATGTTGATATGAAGAACGATCCAAAGAATACTATAGTACTAGCTAAGATCGAGATTGATGGTAAAGAAATTTCTGTGTGGCGCAGTATAAACAAACCTTCCACTCTAAAGATCGAACCTAAAGAGCATGAACGTCTGGTTAGGTCTCATTTGGTTATGGCTGATCTTGGTCTCCATATCTTATCTAGAAGAGAGATTTTAAGATACATTACTGCAGAAGCAGGGAAACGAGCAAAGATAATCATGAGCTTATTGAACTTAATGGATGTAGAGGAGTTACGCTCAACTTTTGTAACTCTACGCAATGAAGCTGATGCTGAATACAAGCAGTCTGAAAGCAGCCTAGAAGTGTCGAAGAGCAATGTTTCGAATCTTCTTTCTATGGACAGTTTCTCGGAACAAGGAGCTCTTGACAAGGTGAATGAATTAAGGAAAATCTTAGGTGGTTCTGAAATAAACAAATTAACTCCAGAGAAGATCAAAGAGAATCTCTCACCACGTCCTTTTTCTGCCACTGAGGAATATCTAACGAAGCAACAAATAGAGAACACTATCAGAGAAAGCAGGAAACTAATGGAAGGTAAAGATGAATTATTAAAGAGAGAATCTGAATTGAAGGCTACATTGGAAGAAGTTGTCAAAGAAGCAAAGTTAAGGCAGTATTTGTTATATGAAAAGTTATATGAGACAGGGATTTGCCTTGTCGATGAATATAATATCTGTCCTTTATGTGGTCGACAATGGGTAGAAGGAGACTTCAGAAAGTACTTGGAGGATAAGAAAAAAGAGGTAGAGATTGCTAAAGAAAAGCAAGGAAAAATTAATGAGATATCTTCTTTCATCAAAACGAAGGTTGATTTATTGATAAATGATATAGACAACATTGCCAAGGCTCATAGGCAATCTCAACTAGAAACTCTTGATGATACAGAGATAAATAGATACCTTTCTAAGCTTCATTATTGGTCAGAAGCGATGATTAAACCTCTAGAGTATTTTGAAGATAAAAGATGGCCCACTTTAAGCCTACAAGACATATTTGAGACCCCCTTCTTCGAAGAGAAAATGCTGGTTCCTCTAGAAAAAGTATTGCTTAGCATGGGTGAAAAGCTTTCTAAACAACAAAACGCATGGGATACTCTTACGAAGATGGAAATAAAGTGGAGGGAATACCAACAAGCAGCCAAAAGAGAGAAAGAAAGTGAAACTCTTAGAAAAAGAGCTGAAGCATTACTTGATTATTTTGAGAAAGCTAGAGATTCGATTCTAGAGAATATATATGATGCTGTGAAGAGCAATTTCGATAAATATTATAGAACAATTCACTTAGATGACGAAGAAAAATTCACTTCAAAAATCTCACATGTAGGAGCTGAGCTGAATTTTGAGGTTGATTTCTATGGACGAGGTATGTTTCCACCTCATGCATTACATAGCGAGGGACATCAGGACAGTATGGGAATTTGCCTGTTTTTTGCTCTCAATAAATACCTCATCAAAGACGCTATAGACGTGATTATCCTCGACGACGTAATTATGTCTATTGACCGGAATCACAGAAGATCGATTTGCCAATTGCTCAAGCAAGATTTTCCTGACAAACAATTTATTATTACTACCCATGATAACACTTGGGCTAGAGAGCTAAAGAGCCAAGGAATTGTACAGCAGAAGAATATGATACACTTTGTAAACTGGAATATAGAAACAGGGCCCATATTCGAGCTAGAGAAAGATATGTGGGATAGAATAAAGGATGACCTAAACCGCGATGATGTGTCTTCTGCAGCCCAGAAGCTTCGCAGAAATGCGGAATACTTCTTCGAGAACATATGTGATTGTCTAGAGGCAAAAGGGCTACCTTATAGGGCAACTCATCAGTGGACGTTAGGTGATTTTGCCCCAGCCGCAATTTCATCATATAAGGAGTACTTAAAAAAAGCAAAGTCAAATTCTCAAAAAATGCATCAAACAGAGAAATTTAAGGAGCTAAATGAATTGGACAAGAAGGCTAATGATATAATTGTAAAATCACAAATAGAACAGTGGATTATTAATGAAAGTGTTCACTATAGCAGATGGGGAGATTATAGTAAAAGAGATTTTGAACCAGTAGTTAAAGCCTTCAAAGACTTGTTTGATTTGTTCACTTGCAGCTCTTGCGGCTCTGCAATCAGTGTCAAATATGGTAAAGGTGGAAACCCAGAGGTCGTCAGCTGTAACTGCGGTAAAATATTCTGGAACGTTGGTTGAGATAAGGATTG
>JAWBOR010000193.1:0-3633 GCA_038826015.1 Bathyarchaeia archaeon | reverse complement strand
GTGGGATCGCCCTTAGAGAAGAATATAATAAACTACGAAGTATGAATAAATACTCTAATTTTCCATCCTACACTAATAGATCCGATGCTGAAAGAATACTGAGTGAATGGGAGCAATCCCATCCCGATTTATGTATTCGTCAAAGAGACGACGGACAATTTTTCGGCTTCAAAGAAGTGGGCGAAGCACATCTTGAAAGATATACAAAATTTATATTTATCCCTGCTGTCCGCGACGCAACCGAAGACGCAACCGAAGGTAGAGGATCGGTTGTTTCTGAAATAATGGATCTGGTTGTGAGGGACACATTATCACAACGCAAGGAAATAAAGGAATTCAAGGACGATGCCAAAAAACGCTACAATGAAATTTTTAATCCTTCTAACCTACCAGAATTGCAGAATCTGGAGAAAACTCTTAGTGAGACACTTGGGATGTATGTTCCCGGTTCGCGTGTCAGTCTAAGCTGGCATGAACCGGTTGGGTTTGATATCCCAATGCCCGTAGCTAACATTAGGCTAGTAGAAGATGAATACGATTCACCAGTCGGTCATACCGGGCATGGGCTACAAAGAGCCTTTATTTTAACACTGTTGCAATACCTAGCTCTAGCAAAACCACGTATAGAAATGGATAACAGTGAGACCTCTTCTAAAACACCGAATCTTATCATTGGGATTGAAGAACCTGAACTTTATCAGCACCCCAATCGGCAACGCCATTTGTCAAAAGTTCTCATGAAATTAGCTAAGGAAGGTATTCAAGGCGCAGTAAAGCAGATACAAGTAATCTATAGTACACACTCTCCATTATTAGTAAATTTAGAGAATTTTGAACAAGTTAGAGTATTTAGAAAAGAAAAGAAAGAAAAAGATATGCCTAAACAGACAAAAATTTTCTCTACAAGTTTCAAAGAGGTTGCAAAGCTCATCGAAAAGGCTGACGGTAAGCCTGAAGGAACATATACCAGAGAAACAATTAAACCACGACTCAAAACGATTATGACACCCTTGGTAAACGAAGGATTTTTTGCCGATCTCGTGGTTCTTGTGGAGGGAGAAGAGGATAAAGCAGCAATAATTGGAACAGCTACTGCCATGGAAATCGACCTTGAAAGCTTGGGCATATCAGTTATACCCTGTATGGGAAAAACCTGCCTTGATAGACCAATCGCCATTTTTAAATGCTTACATATCCCCATTTACGCAATTTGGGACGGTGACTATGGTAAAAGTGAAGCCAAACCTGAAGAAAACCATAGACTCTTAAGGCTTTTCAATAGTAATGTGGAAGACTGGCCTGAAACTATCACCGACTTATTCGCATGCTTCAAGAACACTCTTATGGACACTTTCAAAAAAGAAATCGGGGAGGAATTATTCGATAGGACACTTAACGATTGCTGCAAAAATCTTGGTATAGGTAAAAAGAAGTATGCTATTAAAAATCCCCAAGTTATCCATAATATAATTCAAGAAGCTAAAAAACAAGGAAAAGCAAGCAGAACACTAGAAGAAATAGTTAATCGAATTAGTTCAAGAGCCTCCAACATACAATAGCTTGCCAATCTAAGTATAGACTTTTAATCCCTCAACCAGGTATGTGACGGTTAACCATTCGGTAGACGAGTATGTCAAGGGGGAAGCTCACGTGAAAGACTGCGATAACCGGGGCTCTCTTATCAGAGGTTGGCTAGCATGTCACAGGGGTGTGTGTAAAGACAACTTGAAGGTCTACATTGTGGCCTTCAGGATATTACACGTTTGCAGGAACTTGGGACGTAAGAGTCCGTGTGGAGGCACTGAAAGATATTTTGGAAATGGTTATTTTTTTGGTTCTGCTGATCATATGCTGGCATACTTCCAGATCCCTTAAAAAACGCCGACAAAAGGGTCAGCTACAAAATTCTAATTTTATGAGCGTGTCATTTTCTAAATCACTTCCACTCTCCACTTTCTAAGACAACTAAAGAATCCTCTTATCAATAAATAAAGGCAAAGTAGACATCCTCTTAGATTTATTTGCCTTTGATATTTTCTGCTCAACTGAAACTCATATTTACTGCAGTAACCGTTTTTATTTAGAGTACATCCATCGCAAGCATCTCTCTCTTCTAACTCTTTCACCTTCTCTTTGAAAGGTAATATTATAGTTAAAAGCAGCGCTACCGCAATAAATAAAAAGTAAATACAAGTGATTAGGGAATCCATTCCATACCAGCTATTATACAAATATTCTGTCAAAACCGCAATATGTGGCCATAGGCTTGATGGTAAGAGGATTGCAGTCCCCAAGTAATACATTAATGCAACTTCTATTTTAAACGTTGACCAGTAATTGTAAGATGCCCGACCAAGGAAGAACCAAGCCAAGAGCGATATAGAAGAGAGAATGTAAATTATATTCCTTGCAATTTTTCTCACTGGGGTTTCTGTGAAATTTTTCTGAAATCTGTGAACACAAATTCCCAATTTTTTCTCAAGCTTCCTTAAACCATAATGGCTTACACTATTCAAATAATATACATGAGTAGTATAAAAGCAAATAGAAAGAACCGAAAACAGCGATGCTAACGCTAGTAGACTGACACCACCCATATCGATTTTATCAAAATTTATTACACAATAAGTGAAAACAAGCCAAGAAACTGGTATGAAAATAGAAGCTATAATCCAGAGATTAGATGATCTAGACCTAATTTCTTCATTAAGTGTTTCATACTCTAGTTTACCAGGCTCAATAATTCTATTAATGAGATCGTTAATATCAGAAAGAAGATTCTTGCTGCTTGACGATGGATTTTCAACACCCATACCTTTTTCCTCCAGTTATACAATTCTGAATTTTTAGGTTCAATTATATTAAACTTATTTGCTCTAACGAAACCTTCTTTTAAAAAAGCAAAATACAAATCAGCCCTGTTACATTGTATTGCATTGTGTTTTTGGATGCTGGCCAAAAAATTATCAGAATGTTTAATTACATCTCAAGGAACATAGAAACCTAAACTTTTTTAGATGCCAATTGGAAAAGGGGAGCGGTAAAAACGGGTTACCACGCAATTGGCAAAACTTATCTTACATAGGTTGATTCTCCTTTTCCACCCTCTTCGCGAATATCCTATTTTTTCCATCCCCAATTACGCTTATTTCTCCTACACGGATTCAAAAGCTTCCCAAAAAATTTATCCGATAACGGCTCCCCCTTTCTCCAAAGACTTATCTTACAAAAATATAGAAAAAAATAAACCAAAAAATGCGGAAAACAGGTTGAAGAATTTGAAAGAAGAATTAAAAATCTTTTCGAAACGATTAAGAAGTAGCTTCCATCGAACTTTTCGTTGAGAAAATTCACCGTTTCAGGAGAAAGAAGTCCTTGAAAGAGCCCTCAATAAACATCATAACCATCGGCTACATAGAGGAAAACACCCTCAGAAACATACAGCTAAAACTAGGCACAGTATTTAATCACCTAAAGGTCACAATAGCAGGAAAAATTTACACACCCCAAAAAGCCTACAACCCCCAAAGACACCAGTACCAAACCCCAGAACTCATAAAAACCCTCCAAAAACACATAACCAACAAAAACACAAAACACCTAGCAATAACCAACCTAGACCTATACACGGAG
>JAWBOR010000192.1:0-3634 GCA_038826015.1 Bathyarchaeia archaeon | reverse complement strand
TCCAATGACCCTAAAACCCTAAACCCCCAACATTCACAATTCTTCAAACTTCTTGATGACAAGTTCACTGCGAGCACTGCTTTAGTATTATGGCCATTATTGAAAGAGCTGGCCGGACCTCCATACGGGATTCCGCCTTATTTATTCACAGCAATGCTTCTTATCTATGTTCGCTTTCGGAATGTCCCATCGCCTGTGGAGATTCAACTGAATCCTCAACACAAGCTGACAAACATAAGTGGAAAACACCTTAGTAAGAATATTATTAACCGTTCGAATGTTGTTGAACTGCACTGGCAGAATGATATGGAGAGATTCTTCGATAGCCTGGTCGTTGTTTCTGGTCCTGATTGGAATAGCATTCAACCCTTTGCGAAACTAATTTGTCCGGAGGCAAGGCCGGCTACTAATCCTCAGGAGATTGATAACCAGATTTATGGGTTCCTTGCTTTTCTTAAAAACCAGTATCCTTTGGTACAGTCGGCGGCTAATAATTTAAAAACCCTCGCTGATGGATTAGGAGATAAACTTTTAGAGTCAGACTCCCAATGCTTAAAGCAATTTTTAGATCTATATGCTTCGGAGGATCTTGAAGCCTTCGACGCACAGCGTAAGGTAATTCATTCGGAGCTTTCTGGATTTAAAGTAGCGACAGAAAGGATTAATGCACTTCGCCAGCTCGCTGGAATTTCCGCTCAAATCCTCCAAATGTTAAATGCATTTCATACAGCAGATGTAGGTGCTGATGAAGAGCTAACTGCTCAGAAAAACATGCTTCAAGTCCGTTATAAACTCTCATCCATGATCGGCAATGAGACGGCGGTCAAAGCGTTGCTTAATGATACTGAAAAGTTTTTACAGAAAGTCAAAAATGCACAAGAAATTCATGGCCCCCGAATGAAGGAAATTCTTCAGAAACTGAAAGATTCGCTAAGTGGCACTTCGGTACTTTTAAAAGGCCTGGGGAAGCTTAATCAGATAACTATGTTAGGACCACCCCTGGGGGATGATCTTGCTGACCGTCTCGATCATCTCTTAAATTCTATAGAAAAAGAGCTTACAGGAGAATCGAACCTCCATCAGAGATTGTCCTATAGCCCTCCGGAAAAGGAGACTAAAGAAATTCAGCAAAAGGTCAAAGAGGTTTTTGAGAAAAGAGTGGCGATTTTGAGAAGCCAATTAGAGAAGGTCATTAAGGAAAAAGGAGGGGATAATATCAAAGTACTTATTGACCTCCTCCAATTAGACAAACTTCAAGAAACTGCAAAAAATCTTACTCCAGCCACCATTGACACTATCCAGAAGATTCTGGAGGAGGCTCGGACACAAGTGGTTCATTCTCGTGCCCTTGAACAGCTGGCAGAGCAATTTCCAGCTATTGGAAGAGAAGATCTAAACAGATTTCTTAATGAGTTGAAAAGGCTTTTGGAAAAAGAATTTTCAGAAAAAACTCAGGAGGGGAAGCGAATCCTCCTAACCTTTAAATAAGATTGGACTCTGATGATAAAAGTAGAGAGGACTGAGATAGAAAATTTTGTCAAGACATATGGGCGTCCCTATAATCCTGATGGGGACACCTACGAGAGAACTCCCTATGACAAACCAGTGGAGGCGGGTAAGAATACGCCAATTTATAATGCTCACTCATATCACACGAAAGTCCCCTATCAAGGTATCATCCCATTTATAGAACATTACACAGAACCCGGGGATTTGATTTTGGACCCATTCTGCGGTTCCGGTATGACGGGTGTAGCTGCTCTTCTTGCGCCAAGCGGGCCAAGGAAAGTAATTTTAAATGACCTTTCTCCTGCCGCTGTGCACATCGCTCGTAATTACTGCACTCCATGTGATGTTCAAAAACTTAAAAAGGAATTTGAACGAATTAAATTAGCTGTCAAAGAAGAATTTGACTGGCTCTATGAAACATATCATGAGGACTCCGAAACTGGAGAGAAGATTCCTGCAACCATTCAGTATGTAATATGGAGTGATGTTTATCGCTGTCAACCCAAAAAGCGTGACCCAAAAAAGCATCCAAAGAATCCTGGCGGCTGTGGAGCTGAGATTGTCTTATGGGATGTTGCAGTGGATCATGATTCTGGTAAGGTAAAGAATTCTTTCTCTTGCCCCAATTGCTCGGAAACCTGGAGAAAAACAGAATTGCCTCTTGTTAGATCTACTCCCGTGATTACAAACTACATTTACATCGATCCGAAAACAAAGAAAAAACGCCGAGGAGAGCATCGTGTTACAGAATTTGAATTAGATCGTTTGCGAGAAATTGAGAGTAAAGAGATACCTTACTGGTATCCTACGACCCCTTTTGACTCAACACGTGAAATGTGGCGAGGAGTTCATCGAGATGCAGGTATTACTCGTGCCTGCGACTTTTATACGAAACGCAATTTGTGGGCATTAGCAAGATTGTGGGAGGAAATTAATAAAATCTCAAATAATGAAGTTAAAGATAAGCTCCGCTTTGCTTTTACAGGTGTTGCAGAAGGATTGAGTAAGAGGTGTAGATATAGAAAAAACACAAGTTTCCCAATGCCGGTTCTTTCAGGAACTATGTATATACCTTCATTTATGAAAGAATGCAACGTTTTAACAATGTATGATAATAAGTTGTCCTTACGTGTTCTAAAAATGATTAAACTTTTATGGAATCCAAAAAATAGAGGTACATTAATAAAAACATTATGTGAATCAGCAAGTGAAATGAATATACCATCAGAATCTATTGATTATATATTTGCTGATCCCCCGTTCGGCTCCAACATCTTTTATGGGGATTGCTCATTTCTCTGGGAATCCTGGCTTGGAGAGTTTACTGATGATGCCAAGGAAGCGGTTTGGAACAAAAGCCGAAAACCTTCTGAAGGAGGAAAAACCCTTGATGATTACAAAAAGCTAATGGCGGAATCCTTCCGAGAAATGTATCGAGTCCTTAAACCCAATCGGTGGGCAACGGTTGTTTTTTCCAACTCTGATGATCGTGTTTGGGAAGCAATCCAAGATGCTGCTCATCAAGCGGGATTTATTATATATGGAGGGAAAGAATTCGATAAAGTCCAACGGAGCTTCAAGGGAATTAAGGGACAAAAAGGTCAGGAAAAGGTGATTTCTAAGGATGTCGTTCTGAATCTACATAAACCCCGGACACCATTGGTTCGGAGTCGGGAGTTGTCAAGGATTGATGATGTAGAAGGGTTTGTTCTCCAGCAGATCAAAGAGCACCTTCAATACCTGCCACCAGATGCTCCGGCAAGCGAGAGGACAGTTGAGGCAATTACCCGTGCTGTTCAACGGCGTGTTTTAGAACAGGGTTGTTCCATGCAGGGATTTAGTGCAGGTTTTGTGGCTGATGTGCTTCATGAAGCCCAGCGTAAGTTTTCATTAATCGAGGTAGATGGTGCGTGGTATCCATCCAATGGCTGGATGAATAATCTCATTGTTAGAAACGAATCCTCTGCCGTCCTTTGGCTCACTGGTCTTTTGAGCAAGAAAACCCGCCGATTGGATGAAATCGACCCTCTCTGGAAACAGGAGAGATTGAAGGGTGGATATAAAGGGAAGCGGGGGTTGCAAGAACTTTTAGAGGATTTCTTTATAAAAAATCCCGATGGGACCT
>JAWBOR010000191.1:0-3731 GCA_038826015.1 Bathyarchaeia archaeon | reverse complement strand
GCATCCGCTTACGAAGGCTGGTGGTACATCAAAGTAAAACAAGTTCTTGGTGTAGGATTCTATAATCTAGCGGTGGAAACGCACAACCGATGTTGAGGTGTTAATATGGCATCAATTAAAGCAATATTCATCATATCCATAATAGTCTTATCAACCGTCTCTTTTATGCCTTCCACATTTGCATTGGAGTTACAAAGGCCTCACCATACAATTGATATTAATCATAGAACTGATTATGCTGAGACAAACCATGAAGTCACAGTGGGTGTTGGAGCTCATATATGGCAATACGAGGAAAATAATCCAGATAGAGGCGATAACGTAGAGCTTAGAATTTTTGGTTCTGCGAATAGTAGGCAGATAATTGAGTATCTATGCGAAGAAGATTACTATAATTGGCACGATGTTTATTATACGTTAGAACTTGGAGACGACGAAGTTATTAGAGTTGGTTTGCAGGTTCCTGTTCGTTTTTATGGAGGACGTGGACCCAAAAGTCATCTAGGTGAACCTGGAAGCTTTGAGTACACATCCATTTGGATATGCAGTAATGGGTGGATATCCTTCTATGATCCTACAAAGCCAACGCCGCTTGCAGATAGAAGAATTCTGATCCCATATGAAGGACAAGCAAATGCTGTTGTAGCTCCTTTCTCAAGAGACTTAAAGCCTAACCTAGGAGGTGCAATAAAATTCGGTATGGTTGAGCATTCTTCAGTACATTTTTCCCAGAAGCGTTGGTGTTTCTGTGTAAGCTGGGAGAATGTTCCAGACGCGACTGGCAACCTACAAAGCTTTCAGGTGCTCCTTGAGCAACAACCAGGTGGTCCGGGCGGTATCTATTCGACGCCTCGTCAAAGCTTCATATGGTTCCAATACAAACAAATAACACTAGATAAACCAACCACAGTGGGAATAGAGGACCAACAAGGAGGAAAATACACTACATATAACTATCAAAACTTAGGCAATGGAAAAACATTAGTGTTTAGAGTCGGCCCAACGTCAGCGGAAATAGAATCCATAACCATACGGCTAATAGAAAACGAAGCCTCCGCTTACACAGACATTGTTGACGACGAACAGTGGATAAGGGGATACAATGTTGTACTTAAAAAACCAGTAGCCACACCTGATCTTTCTATGAGATTTTATAAGGCACTCTATGGAGCTGGCTCATTGTGTTTAGGCGCTTGGGGCATTGTAGGAAGTGTACCGTTGTATCTTAAAGGAGGAGCCCTCGCCATTGGCGCCACTTTTCTATGCCTAGAATTAGCAGACATGGCTGCGAAAGCGATGGAAATTGCTCAGCTTTCAACAGATAGTCTAACTTATGCTACTGCGAACGCAAATGGTACCGTTACTGACGCTTGGTTCGGCATTGTCGCTTTTTGGATGTTTACTGATGACCACTCGGTTGATCATTCTCTAAAAATAGAGGTGGAAGTGAAATATTGTAAAAGAAACAGCTACTATGGCGATATAATCGCTAGCGGTCTTACTCATAAAACCTCAGTAAACCTCAAATTTAATTATAAAGACTATAACAATTCCCTCTCTACCGCGCAGATAATAGACGCCTTCAAATGGTATGAATGGCTTTACCTAAGCGACATAGACAAAGAGGACTATTACAAGATATGGGTGAAGCAGGGTCAACGACTCAGTGTAATGATGATGCCGCCACCAGATGTTGACTTCGACTTATATTTAATTGACAAATATGGAGTTATACAAGCAAGCTCGGAAAAGAGAGGATTCGCAACAGAAGGAGCTTCTATAATCTCGTCCTATGAAGGTTGGTGGTACATTAAGATACGACAATTTGAAGATCATGGGTACTATGGGCTAACAGGGGAAATCAACTACCCAGGCGGAGGTGGTGGATGTCCAATTCTTTCAGTGTATAATGGTTTAGCATTTGCTGTCGAGGGTCTGCTGGATATTCACAATCCTAACTATATTGATGTTATCCGAGAATATACTCTAACTACAACACCTCAACCCATAAACTACACATACCTACTCCGTTTAACTGAGCATCCTAAAACCCATTCTTACATAGATCAGGTCAAACTCTACGCCATACTAAAAAACAACATATTAATCCAGCTACCACTAATCTCAGCGATCCATTCAGAATATGGTAACGTGCTGCCACAACTGCTATCCAGCGACGACGTAAGAACTGATACTGAAGCAAGGCAGACAATAGACTTAAAATTCTTAGCCTTGCCACCCTTCATAAAAGTTGAAAGTTTCCTATTCACAATCGAGGGACACAATCCAAGCTACAAAGAATAGAACAATTATGCCCATCATTGCTTTCTATTCTTGCCAAGCATTGTTTTTACTGTAAGCCGTATTGCTTGTCTTGTATTATACTTTGGTTCCCATCCAGTTTTCAGAAGTTTATTTATGGACAGATGCATATACTTCACGTCACCTAACCATCCTCTGCCGCCATCTACTCCACCTGTAAAAACGTATTCTGTGTTTTTCAATCCCATCTCCTTAGTTACTATTTTAGCTATTTCTCGCACTTCTATTTGGTCAGTTGAGCCTACATTGTAAACATCTACTCGCAGATTGTTCTTCAGAAACCTTTTTGTGGTGCGGGTTATGGCGTCTACGCAGTCTTCAATGTATAAATAAGATTTTTTCTGTGTACCATCGCCGAGAATTTCGAGACGTTTTGGATTGGCTCTAAGCTTTCGCACAAAATCGAAGACAACTCCATGCCTTGACCTAGGACCAACAATGTTAGCTAAACGGAAAACCAGCCCTCTTAACCCAAAAGTGTAGGCATAGCTGGTTATCAAAGCCTCACAACCCAGCTTAGAAGCTCCATAAGTAGAAATAGGAATCAAGGGTGCATAGTCCTCCGGTGTCGGCAACACAGTTGCATCTCCATAAACAGTAGAAGTAGAAGCAAACACAACAGTTTTTGCATGTTTACTTTTACGCATGCCTTCTAGAAGGTTGAAAGTCGCGACAAGGTTTTCATTGAAATGCACAGATGGGTCAGTTTCGCCTACTCGCACTTCCGGGTTAGCAGCAAAATGAAAAACCAACTCGACTCCGTCATCAAAGGCTTTTGCAATCTCCTCCTTGTTTTTCAAATCGCCTTTAACAAACTTAAATCGTTCCTTCTTCATCCAAACTTTAAGGTTATTTAGGCTTCCCGAACTCAAATTGTCAAAGACTGTGACGTTATAGCCTTCGTTCATTAAGTAATCAACGAGGTGGCTTCCAATGAACCCAGCTCCGCCTGTAACAAGCACACTTTTAGATATCATACTCTTTCAGCTATAGTGTTAGCCTGTTCATCTATTATAGTGTTTACGATTTTTTCTGCAGCTTTTCCATCGCCAAATGGTGAAATGGATGGAAGCCTTAGATCATTTTCGATAAGGTAGCTAATCATTTTTGTTATGTTGTCGCTTTCTGTACCAGCAATAAAGGCGAATCCAGATTTAACTGCCTCTGGTCTTTCTGTTGAGATCCTCGTTACTAAAACAGGTTTTCTTATAGGTGGAGTTGTTGCTTCTTCTTGCACGCCTCCAGAATCAGTAATTATCATTCTGCTATTTTTCATAAGAACTAGGAAATCTAAGTAGCCCACGGGTGGAAGCAACTGAACATTGTTGGATGTAAAGAGTAAGTTCCAGAGTTTGGTTTTCCGCAGTCTCTTTAAACTTCTTGGATGAACAGGATAAACAACAGGAATT
>JAWBOR010000190.1:0-3744 GCA_038826015.1 Bathyarchaeia archaeon | reverse complement strand
AAGTTTACATCCATTGAGTGTTCGTAGCACCATAACCCCGGAACCGCGCGGTATCTCTTTGCCACTTTTACGAGGTCTATGATGTTTACCTTGCCGTCGCCTGACATATCGCATATTTTTATCGCTCTATACCTGATGCTGATGAACTTCACAGTACCGCTTAATGCGTCTATACCAGCAATGCTGAGTGTGAACGTTGCTGGTGTTAATGAAGCTTGCAGCTGACCTTCAGCATTTTCAACGATTTTCTCAATTTCGTATTCCCATATTATGTTCACCACTTCGCCAGACTCGTCCTTTATGATGGTGACTGAAACTGTTATTTTGGCAACGTCCCAATAACCCGATATAGTGAATGACGTGCCTTCTAAGTTTACATCCGTCATGTTGACAAGCTTTGTTCCATAGCATGTGAACGTGTAGTTTTCTGTTGGCGGTTCTGTGCAGTTAAGCCTACAGACATCTTCAGACCAAACTGCATGCGCTCTGGCCCATTCATAATATGTCCCGCTATTGTTCACCATACCCGCAACTGCGCCGACCCAGCCGAAAACGTTGTTTGAACCCCACTGTGTTATAAGGCTCCTCATATGAACCCATGTTCCTTCAATCTCGACTCCGGCTGCATAGCTGTTATTTAACAGAAAGCCTAAAGTGCTAACCCCCAAAATAGTCAACAGGATCATTGAAACTATTTTTCGCATTTAATCACCTGCCTAAATTATGTTAAGTTCACAAATAAAAGTATTTCTGACTTTATTTTTGGAAATAAAGCATATAAAACGTTTATTTTTGTTTAAAAATGTTTATTTTTGTTTATTTGTAGTTTTTAATCTATATTTGTCGTTTTTCAATCTTTCAAAAGGGCGAGTTGTAGTTACTTTCTGAAGGTTCATAACTCTTAAATGTTTGGAAAAGATTTTCAGTTTGAAAGATGATGAAAAACAAGTCAATCTGCAGCTTTGCACTTCTTGTATTCTTTTTTGTTTTATACACAGCCAGCTGTGCCAATGCCACGGAATATAAGGTTCAACTAGGCAGCGATGGCTCAGCCATCCTAGAAATAATTCATGCTGCCGAATCCAGCTTTTCTTACAACACTATTCAAAACTTTACAGCTAATTTCACTACTTTAGTTGAAAGGGCCGAGGAAATGTGTGGAAGAAAGATGGACGCAGTGATTGATGAAATCAACATCATTCCTCAAAACAGCTACGTTTTGGTCAAATTTAGGCTTTACTGGAAAAATTTCAGCAAGATTGAAGATTCAAAAATCATCGCAGGTGATGTATTTCAAGTTGAGAGTTTCTTCTCCTATTTACTTGGCGATGGAGCATTATCTTTAATATATCCACAAGAATACGTCATTGCATCGGCAACACCCAATCCTGATGAAATCGATGATTCCCTTAAAATTCTAAAGTGGCTAAGTGCTGAAGGATTCTCAAGTCAACATCCGTCAATAACCTTAACAATAAAATCAGCATCAAACGTATTTTTAGAATTCTTCATAACATTTGTTCCCATAGCCTTTTTAGGCCTTGCCCTATTTTTCGCCTTTTATATGTATAACCGTCGGAGAGGAGCCAGAAAAGCGCCTATACCAAGTTTTTATGCGCATCCCGACGTTAAAAATTCACAGGGAGAAATTATTAGGACGCTTAAAGCTGCCGGCGGGCGCCTTTATCAATCTCAGATAGTGGAAAAATGCGGATTTTCAAAGGCTAAAACAAGCCAACTTTTGAAGACTTTAGAGAAAAGTGGAGTCATAAGAAGACAAAAAATGGGGCGCGACAAACTGGTTATCCTTGCTGAAGAAAAAAATGGTGAAAAACCATGAAACCACTTTCTCGAGTCCCAATCACAAAGTTAGGTGTAGCAATTGCAATTATATCATTGCTTCTTCATTACTCGATTTCGACCTCTACGGCTCAAAACTTGGATCAAACAATTGTTAAAGTGGATCCAGCAACAATTTCTGTCGACGCAAGCGAAATTTTTGTGGTTAACATAACGATCATTGATGTGCAAAATTTATACGGAGTTGAAGTTGTTGTTCGATGGAACACTTCACTTCTACAACTTGTGAGCATTGATATTCGCCTTGGAGTTAATTCATATCCTGATGGCGTATTATACGAACCTTTTATGAACATAACACAAGAAAATATTGGAGAATACATTATAGGGGCTACATCATACAATCCAGCTCCACCATTTAATGGAAGTGGAAACATCATTAGAATGACATTCCAAGCAATAGACAATGGAGAATCTATACTCGATCTGGAGACTAAACTGTATGATTATCCTCCTCCAGACAGAGAGCCGCGTGAATCCCTACCAATCCCCCATACTACGATAGATGGCGCAGTCATCATAATTCCAGAATTTTCAAACATAATTCTTGCAATAATTCTAATCTTGGTAACTATGCTAATCCTCATTACTAGAAATCTAAAAGGACTAATCAAAAATAATATAAAAGGAAAAACTACTAGCTTGACAAGTGAGTTGCGATGAATAGGAAATTAGTAATTGGCATTTCAGCGACAGTCATCTGCATCATTGTGATAGCAGTTGCATATTTCTGTTTTTTTAGGGAAGTAAAGACTGAGGCGACTTTATACATAAGTCCTACAACAGTCGAAGGTGCTGTTGGACAGTTCGTCACGATTAACATTAGCATTTCAAACGTTGCTAACTTATATGGTTGGCAAGTGAAGCTGGAATGGAATCCGCAAGTTTTAAACATTAGTAGTGTTATTGAAGGAACATTTTTAAAGAATCAAAGTCAAACTTTCTTCAGCTATAATTTTAATGAAACTGGCAGTCTAATCTTAGACTGCACATTGATTGGTGATGTTCCGGGCGTGAATGGAAGCGGCACCCTCGCCACAGTTAAATTCATCGTAAAAGAAGAAGGAACAAGCCAGCTAAGGCTTTCCGAAACTTTTCTAGTCGATTCAGCTGAAAATTTGATTCCTCACACGGTCAAGAATGGACAATTTACCACATAAAAGAACGATGTGACTCTGATTGTGCTCCTATCTTTAAGGCTTACCATAATAAGTTCATTTTTCGAGAATATGAAAGGCTAGTGTAAAGTAGAAAATTATTGTTAATGGTATGTGTAGCGTTTTCCAATAATCTTTTATGATTTTGGCTTTTACGTATCGTCCCAGTATCCCACTTATAACGATTGCAGCCATTAGAAGAAAAGCAAAGAAGCTGATGAAGTATCCTGGCCTTGAAGCCTGTATTTTGTTAATTATATGAAAGACAGCGAGCACTATGGAGAGCGTATCTGTTAGACAGTGAATCAGCAACCACTTGTTAATGCTTCATGGGAAACTCCTCTTCAAAGCCGAATAGAGTGCTGAAACTGCAAAAATAGTGAAACCCGCCCATCCAAACCAGTGGGCAGTATCCCTTGGAAAGATTCTACAAGATCCTCCTTGTTGACGTTTAGCCTCAAGACCCATATTGAAGGTTACAAGGGCTACTACAAGTAACAAAGAGAGGATAAAGATCATCAAAAACAAAGCTTTACTCAAATTCCATTCATCCTTTTAAGGGACTGCCGTATTATAAAATTGTGCCTTTGAAAAGCCTGTCAGGAATAAACTCTAATAACCTTCTTCTGTTAGTAACGTCTAACGGAAAATCTTGGCTTTCATTTAATGCGAAAAGTCTCCTATATAAGGCGCGGTTTGAAGTTTTTGAAAATTTTCTAATATTTAT
>JAWBOR010000189.1:0-3782 GCA_038826015.1 Bathyarchaeia archaeon | reverse complement strand
ATTGGTGAACTTGCCTATATTAACCATCAGCCTACGCAAAAAAGGGGAAATTAACGTATTAAGTCAGCGAGGCTGCAGTTAGATTCGTTATCCTCATTTCTTTTGGGAAACTTCGCGTGTGGTATTTTGAGGCTAGGATCCGAAAAAGAAAATAGCATCTCCCGCATAAAAAATATGCGGGGTCACCTGAAAACAAGGCGGGGTTGCCCTATTTGCGCTTTTAATGGTGAAATAACCCGCAAACTCCCTTTTTTTGGCGTTTTCCTCAAAGGTAAGCTTGTTTAAGCTGTAGGAGGTGAGAATAATGAGCGATGAGAAGACAATAAAGTGTTCGGAATGCGGCTGCGACCGAGTTTACAAGGACGGCATAAGATACACTCGTCGCGGAGAGGTTCAAAGGTATCTATGCCGAAATTGTGCATACAGGTTTTCATATGGAAAACCTTAAGTCTCCGCAAAATCCCCTCTTTTTCTGTTTTAGCTGTGTTGTTGAATGGATTGGTCCATTGAATCAGATCAGACCACTGAGGTAGGCGATGTATCTTCCCGAGTCGGTTATCTTTATAATGTTGTTTTTTCCCAAACGTTCTCTTGTAATGTATCCTTCGTTTTCCAGCTTTTCTAGTATGCCCTTGTTGAGTTTCATGAGATAATTGCTTTTTTTATTTCTTTTCATTTTATCATATTCTTCCTCGAATCCCTGAATGCGTTGTTCTCGAAGGAAGCCTATGATCTCAGCCGTTTTCTTTCCTTTCTCTGCCTTGCAAAGCCAGGCTAGCACTTTCTGGGCTCTTTCATCAGGGAATAACAACTTGAGATTCTCTATGAACTGGATTCTCAATTCTCGACATATACTTATTCCATGCTCAAGCAGCTCTTCCGGAGTCTTCGAGTAATCG
The DNA here is from genome assembly GCA_038826015.1 of Bathyarchaeia archaeon. GTDB lineage: Archaea > Thermoproteota > Bathyarchaeia > Bathyarchaeales > DTEX01 > JAWBOR01. Next base: position 2,883 of record JAWBOR010000189.1, on the reverse strand, counting down.
TCAGCGACTACATAGTATACACGAGCGCCTTGGTGCATTGCTGCAAGAGCTGCTCCGAATGATGTTAGTCTTCCTGCCGCAGACATGTTGACGAAAACTCGATTTTTTCGGCTTTTTTCTTCTCGAATTATTCTGGCAATGGTTCCCATGACTTCAAGCAGGTTGAATGTGTCGGTGTTGATGTACTTTACTTCAATTCCTAAACTGCGCAGTTTACTAGTGACAAGGTTCAGATAGTGCTTCTGCCTCTCTAGCATCGCCCTAGAATACTTTGTACTCTCCAATAATGCTAGTAAATAAACTCTGTTAGCTCTGTATTTTTCGAATGGCTTTATTGCCCTATCTGCTTCAAATCCGAGTGGGATAACGTGAATAATTTCTTCCCCGAAATCTTGGCTTTCGATCAAGCATGTATCACCAATAGATATGCTAAACTTGTTAAGTATGTTAAATCACAAATATTTATCTTTTACTCCGCTTTAGAAGATAATGGTGAAAAAATGGCAAGCCAATTCAAAAGTAGGTGGGAAAAGTTTTTAGCGATGTTTCTTTCGAAGAATGGCATCGCTTTTGAATATGAACCGATGAGTTTCTATCTTAATCATCGCTTGCGATATACACCAGATTTTCTCCTCAGACTGTGGCAAGGCCGAAGAAGGATAATCATCGAGCCTCACGGCATCATATATGGAGATTTTCAGAGGTTCTCAACCTTTCGTAAAATCTATGGAGAGGATTATTTTTTGATTCTCATGGTTCGTAATGATGACATCCCTTTTGTGCCTAAGGAAGCCTATGATGACATCTGGCCGATTGAATATGCAGAGCTTCTGGTCAAAAAATTGCGCACGAGCGCGCACGTGGTCTGCAATGCAGACTAGACCTTCACCAACCTATACTTCACAGGAAGTTTACATGCTCTTTTAATTTAAGGAAGGTGAACCTTTTACTATGGGACAAGAACCAGACGCGGCTTGGGTAGATCGCTTCAGGAAGATAATAATCGATTACAATGAGAAAAGCACGCCAGATCCCTTCATGATCTGGTTTAGGGAGAGAGACGCCAGAGGTTTTTTTACAAGTGACTTTGAAAGGGTTTTGACAATTCTCATTGACGCACGGTTCGACCAAAGAACGACTGCAGAAAATGCGCTTGAAAACACCATCAAAGTCATAAGACATGGAGCGCTGCAGAGGACATTAACGACTAGCGAGATAAAATCGCTGATTCCAAGGCAGAATGTAACAGCAGAGCACTGGGCAGATCTGTTCTGCAAATCATTGCCGAAATTGAAAGTGCTTTCAGCGCAAATAGTTAGGCAAAGAAACTGGGACGCTGCCACATTGCTTGGTTCCATGCGAAATGAATTCAGAGTGCCATATCTTGGCACGAAGACGGCAAGACTTGCAGTAAGATGGCTTCACGAATTGGTTCCTAACCTCAAAATTGACATGTCAACCTACAAAATCCCGATTGATTCACTAGTTTACAGAGTATGGTGCAGACTTGGAATTATAGATCCCCATGTCGACAAATATACCGGAGAAGACAGCCCAGCTGACGTGAAAGTTCAGACATTTGTATCGAAAGTCTTGCCTGACAAGCCTTGGCTTCTTGATGAACCGCTATGGAGCATGGGAAGACAACCAAATAAGGGTGGGCATTGTTATCCAGTGCATCCTAATTGCTGCGGCTGTATTTTTGAAAGCATCTGCCAGAAGAAGCTACCAGATGCTAATCCTTCATTTTTGGGAATGCAGCTGTTCAGTGTCAAAACGCAAAGCGAACCATTGTCAAAGACCGAAATTACAGAAAGACAGGCAGCGTTTGCGAAGTTTGTTGAGGAATTAAAGCAAAAAGGAATAAAGGGCGAGGAATATCGCGAAAAGATAAAGCAATGGCAAAGACAAGAAGGTGGAGTCACAAGTTGAGAGCACTCTTTTTCACACATTGTTGTGCCAAAAAAGATGGCTCCCTTATGAATTCAGGCAGGAAAGTCACGCCACTACAGCTCTATAAGGCATCTCCAACCCAAAGATTCATGCGAAAATGTAACAATGTTGGTGTAGAGTGGGTCATTTTCTCAGATAAGCACGGTTTTGTGTTTTCACAAGATCAAATTGAATGGTACGAGAAACACCCAAATACCGTGACTCATCTAGAGAAAGAGAAATTGTTTGGCAACGCTCTCGCGGCCCTGCGTCCTTATGATTATGTCTATTTCTACTATAACCCATGCAGAATTCATCCTTTCTATCGGGCACTGATCAGCGAATTGCGGAGAAATGGCAAAGAAGTGGCAGAGATAACGCATCTGAGTCAAATCCAAAAACGATAATGCAGATTGCCGGTAAATATAGGGAACGGTTCATTGTCGCTTCAACTCGCGCGCGATCGATGGCGCATGTATAATCAACGGCAGCCCAAAGCTTCTTTCTTCCACCAAAACAGGTAAATTTTCGTCTGCAGTAAGAAGCCACAGACTTTGATCAAGTGTGCAAGCTTTTCAAAGCTGACTTTTCCGACTTCTTCAGCATATGCTTGCTTTTTTGGCTATTTGACTGTTCTGCAACGGGCCTTTCTCGAACAGGATTACCAGAATCTTCTGCTTAACCGTGAGGAACATACCCTAAATCATGATAAATTTTGCCTATTTTTTGATAATAAACTATTCTGAAACTTTAATTTAAAAAGAAAAAGGGGAAAAGGGTCTAAAGGGCTATGTTATTCCTGTGATTTCGCATATAGCTGTTTGTCTTTTGATGCGCGGAACTACGGCTTCGTAGACTTTGAAGTGGTGGTTCATGTCCACGGTTTGCATGTAGAAAGTCCGCAAATCTTGGGCTACGCATAGGTCTGCGTTTTCCGCTCCAGTTTTCATG
>JAWBOR010000188.1:0-3822 GCA_038826015.1 Bathyarchaeia archaeon | reverse complement strand
GGCCTCAGACCTTGTTTTAACCGATGACAATTTTGCCACAATAGTTAAGGCTGTTGAACAAGGCAGAGTGATATACGACAACATAAGGAAATATGCGCGGTTCCTGTTGGCTTGCAACTTTGATGAACTGCTTGTTATAGGAACATTTGCCATTCTGGGCGGAGTATTTGGAGCAGAGCTGTTTCCGCTTCCGCTTTTGCCAGCAATGATATTGTGGATAAACTTGGTGACAGACGGCGCACCAGCAGTAGCGCTGGCAACAGACCCTCCAGATGAAGGTGTCATGGAGAGGCCACCGCGCAAACCTGAGGAGGGAATATTACACGGAATGGGCGCATTCATACTTGCTTCTTTTATACTGCAGGCAGCTGGAACTATCCTCGTGTTCTGTTTAGAATATTACGTGTGGCCTTCTCATCCATGGAACTTTCCATGGGGAATAGATGAAGAAGCAAGAAAGCTAACATACATTGAGGCTACTACAACTGCATTCGTGCAAGCGGCAATGTTCGAGCTCTTCGTTGTTTGGAACTGCCGCTCAGAAAAGCAGAGCGTTTGGAGAATGGGTAAAAAAGCCTTCCAAAACAAGTTCTTCGTAATCGCAGACCTAGCCTCAATAGCTCTAACCCTCGGGATAACTTATATACCTATAACTCAGCAGCTGTTCCACTTGACAGGATTGAGCCTAACAGATCTTGTCTACGTGTTAGTTGTGGCTATCTGGGGACTTTTTGTATTTCCAGAAATTCTAATGGGCAAAAAAGTATGGAAGTGGCATTAATTCTCAGAAAACACAAAAATCTGTTACGTCTGAGCTAGCCAAAGCTGCATTAGGACAGAAGCGTGTTAAGAATGTCGCAATAAATATAGTGTTTGTTGTAGTCTTTGAGAGAACAACAGTAAAGTATACGGAAGTTGGACACGCTGCTCAAAACGTGTATCTTTAGGCAACTGCTCTGGATCTCGCTACGGTTACTGTTGGAGCATTTTATGATGAACAAACAGTTCTTAGTCTGCCAGAAAGTGAGCAGCTGCTATGTATAATGCCAGTTGGAAGAAAGCAGGCATACACTGAAGAAGTGAGAAAAGCCTCGCCTGAATCATGTGGCTGGCATATCGGCTAAGACATCTGATAAATCCTCCACCGCAATGAAAAATTGAAGAAGGACGTTGTTCTTCCATTTTTGGGAAAAATTACAATGGAGTTTCTCTGAGTTGGAAATCTTTAAAAAATCTTTGCTTTTTTCGTTAGAGAAGGCTTATTAATCAAAATTTCGAAGGCTACTTCAGAAAAAACGCTGAGAAAATGAGGCATGCATATGTATTTCGGCCCCGCCTTTGCTCCCCTTTCAGTGCTCGGGTTACTGTTTAGAGGAAGCCCTGTAGCATCAACTATCCCTCAACTTGCCATAACAGTTATAGTGCCTGTGAGAAATGGTGAAAAAACCATTGAGAAATGCATAAAAAGTATTGAGGAGCAGAGGCATCCCATATTTAGGCTAATAGTGATAGACGATGCTAGCACAGATATGACCCCCATTTTGTTAGGGAAGCTTTCAGCTAAATACCGCAACATTAAGATTCTAAGAAATCCAGAAAGACTAGGGAAAGCAGCGTCAATAAATAAAGCCGTGGAAGAAGTTCAGACACCTTTAACAGCAATTGTTGACGCGGATACAACCTTGGATAAGGACTATCTTTTTGAGGTTTCAAAAACATTCTATAAAGATAATGTTGTTGGCGCCTGCGGAGCCGTGTTACCTTCTAAAACAGAAAACACAATTGAGAAATCGAGACTAATCGAATATCTACACGGACAATCTACTTACAAACCTTTACAAGAAAAATTTGGAACATTATTTGTTTTAGCTGGTTGCTGCAGCATATGGAAGACGGAATGGCTTAAAGAAAACAAGATTCCAACAGAAACCGTGGTTGAAGACATGGATTTGACATGGGAGGCACAAATCAAAGGCAAACAAGTAGCTTTTGCACCGAAAGGAATTGCCTACACAGATGAGCCGGAAACGCTGAATAATTATTCTAAGCAGCTGGAAAGGTGGTTTTCTTGGAGACCAGTTGTGGAAAAACATGCTAAAAATCTGACGTTAGGATTGAAGACATTAATTATGTGGATGTTAGCTGAAAGCGTTGGCTATCTAGTTTGGCTTGGATTAACCACATATTTCATTCTAACAGGACAGATATTAGCTACGGCTTTGATGCTTTTGTTTGACGGTTTGGTCATGATCCTCGTTTCGTTAAAAGAAGGACGAAGATTAAAAATATCTCCAAGGAAAATTTTCTCATCTATTCCAAGGTATTACCTTTTAAGACTGCCTACGTCCATACTGTTCTGGAAATCCTTTATTAAACCAAAAAGAATAGGTTGGTAACAGCCTCAATACATCGTTTCCCATTTTTTAATAAATACGAAACAGCGGCTTCACAAGAGAAAACCCAATAGCGGAATTAGGGCTAAGACCCCTATAGTTATGCAGAAGAGCCAGAAATTGATTTTTTGTGCAATTTTCAATAGAATGTGAATCGAGATCAATCCAGAGATAAAGGAAGAGACGCAGGCTAAAGTAATATCCCACACGTTTACTTTGGGCAAACCGCTTAGTAGGCTTAAACCTATCTCTGCGGCTAATATTGCGGGAACACTCATTAAAAACGAGAGTTTTAGTGCTGTTTGGTTTCTGAATCTTCTAAAAAGTAGGGCGAATGTTGTTATGCCTGAACGGGATACTCCAGGAAAGGCTGAGAACCCCTGCGCAACTCCAAGCAATAGTATATCCTTAAAATTTACATCTTCTTCTGTTCTGCTTCCTGGTTTAGGTATCATCTTTTGAAGCAGACCAGTAATTATTAAAGCAATTCCGATGAAAGCAATGAAAACTTCACCATTTATTGTTTCTGTTTCTGCGAACTTAAAAATTGGGTAACCTATGAGACCTGTTATAATAGTTGTGATGAGGAGAAACGTGATTAATTTGTTTTCTTTGATGGAGGAATTTCTAAAACGATATTGAGGAAGAGCCTTTAAAAGATTGGTTACATCTTGGCGAAAATAGAATAAAACAGAAAAAACCGTGCCAAGATGCAGATAGATGGACAGACTTAAGGCTTGCGTCTTTTCTATGCCTAGAAACATCACCATGACAAGCATTAGGTTTCCTTGACTTGAGATAGGAAGCCACTCTAGGATTCCTTGAAGAACTCCTAGAACAACCGCTTTCAATGTCATATAGTGTCACTTTACAAATAAACGATGCAATATGAGACTAAAATGATTTTAGTAAGAATTCTTTACATCCTCGATTATAAAAAAGAGCTAATGTAAAAAAGATGCTGACATAAAGGGGTAAAATTTAAGCTTTTTCTCTCTCTTATCTACTTAGACATAGATAGATACATAGATAGATAGAGAGAAAAAGGGTAAAATTTAAGTTGCACTTAATTGTTGAGAAATAGATGGCGGGGGTACCCGAGCCAGGTCTAAATAGAGTTGAAACAAAAACTCTAAGACAAGGGGGAGGACTTAAGATCCTCTGGCGAAGGCCTCCGTGGGTTCAAATCCCACCCCCCGCACTATATACGTGAAAAACGCCGGGGGGTTTGTAATGGCGATGTTAAGCGTATTTTGGCTTTCTGAAAATTTTTCCTCCATCGTTATATTCTCCTGTCACATATTCGAAGCCTGCCTCTATTAGGGTGCAAGCCTCTTTGACTTTTTTGCGACGTTTGAGATGTATTCTTGTTTGTATTTGAAAAGCTCCTTCAGCTAATGTGATGTAAATCAATGTGTTGTAGATGTTT
>JAWBOR010000187.1:0-3855 GCA_038826015.1 Bathyarchaeia archaeon | reverse complement strand
AGTCCATGAATCATGTTAATAGAGTTTGCTTTGAAAGTAGCTTCAAAATTTTCGAATGGTCCCACTTTGATCAGTTTTAGCTTTTCTATCTGAAAGGGCAATAGGTATGTTTCTCCGTAGAAGGAGTCTTCGCATCCCATCTCAGCCAACATTCTTTGCAAATGTTCTTGAGCAGTTTTGGGCGGCATTAATCTCTTTTCTCCAACACTTTTAGCGTCTTCGTGAAATTTTCCATGGCATTCTTCATCCTAGCAAAATATTCCAGCTTCCCAGTTTCATCAAACATTATAGCCACAGATAAGCACTCATCAATATATCGCCTGAGCTTAGTTCTATCTTCCTTGGTTAACTTTGCAACTATATGCTGTGCTTTTTCAAGTTCATCCATTCTTACCACAACAAAAATTATGCCCAACAATTATAAATTCTATGCTTTAGAATTTGATTTCTCCCTTCTCTATTAATTCTTTTATTTTTATTATGGCGTATTGGACGGCGTGGCTTCTGTCTGCGAAGTAGCCTTTTTCTACCTGTTCGTCTATCCATCTTATAAGTTCTGGTAGGATGCTGACGGTTAGTTTGACTTTTACCATTTTAACCCTGTAGAAAGCGTATAAGCTGCCCAATGTTTAGGACTTATCTGTAATCATAAGCATTAGTAAGCAAACGTTATATAATCTCTCAAACACGAAATAATCAAAGAACAGTTGGGAGACATCTGCTCGTGACAGTTGAAGAATTAGAGTTTAAGAAAAAGGAACTGGAACGGCTTCTTAAAGAAGAGAAGATAGATGTTAATGAATATCTTGACGCCGTGGCAAAACTGGAGAAACGCGAAGGTGTTAGCGAAGTAAAATTGCAGAAGCCTGAAGAGAAGAGTTTTACGTTGCTCAAGACAGATTTTCTGTTAATGGTCTCTCCTTTTCTTCTCCTAGCTGGATGGCTTCTTGTCAATCTTAATCCCGTAGAAGCGTACACCTACAGTCATTCGCAGTACATTCCTGGAATGAGTGGTTACCCATACTCACCTATTGGATTGGCGATTATGATGTGCGCAATAGTGCTGCTGTCTGTTGGGATAACATCCCGGTGGGTTAAATCCATCTCAAGAGGAGAATTCATAGCACTCGAAGCTATCGGATGGTCTATTCTTGTTTTCGCGGCGTATCTGCTAGTGAATAGTTTCTCAGTTGTTTGGGTTCAGGCTGGACCTTACTCTTGGAAAAACTTCCTAAGCATAGACCCTGCCTCATGCAACTTCTTCCTACTCATATGGTTTATTGGAATTTTCACAGTTACTTATGGTCTGGCTCCATTACGTAAATGGTTCAGCAAAAGTATTGCTTAATATCGTTGAAATAAATGTTCGGCAAAAGTTAAAAACATCTATATAGTTCAATGCTATAATTAGAAAATTTTATAAGTACATTGTTAATATTAGAATTGAGGTATATGATCGAAAAATTAATATGGGAATTTGACCAAGGGAAAACCCCTTCTACTCTTATCGCTGAAGGCTTTCCGAAAAGCACCGTTTATTTGGCCTATAAAAGATGGCTTAAAATGAGAACTATAGGACTGCCAGCATTGAAAGTCTTTCTTAGCCATAGTGTTACTGATCTAAGTATTGTGACCAAACTATTTGACCTGTTAAGCGTTAGCGGTATCACCGTTTACATAGCAGAACTTCAACCCCAGCCCGGTGCTCTCATTTCAGAAAAAGTTGAAAAGTTGATAAAAGAAAGTGACTATTTTCTTGCTTTATTAACACGAGATGGACAAAGATCACCTTTCGTTAATTATGAAATAGGTATAGCTAAAGGTTTTAACAAACCTATAATTCCTTTAGTTGAAGAAGGTGTTCAGTTACCATTATACCTCCAACAACGTGAAGTTCTATGGTTTAAAAGGGAAGGCCCCGAAAGAACCGTGGAATGGTTGATAGAATACTTAAATCACATTAGAAAAGAGAAAGCAAGGGCAGCTTTAATGTCTGCATTAGCCACTTTAAGTTTGGTTGCTATCATTGGCATAGGTTTGCTTGGTCTCTTTAGTTTAATCTCTTCTGGAAACAAAGGACAAAAACAAGCGTGAGTCATTATGCAAATTTCTGAAAAGCTTCGTTTTTATCTTTCCGTGCTTATGCAAGATACGTTTGCATATCATAGAGATTTAGATGACATTGCTCTCCATTTTAACTTAAGCCCTGGTCAAGGATCCATTAAGGATAGATGTAGACAATTTGCAAACGAAATTCCTGATGAGGCTTTTCATGAATTGGCAACATATGTTCTTAATTCTACATTACCTTCATTTGATCCTTTTGCAGAGAAACGACTTGAAACCAAGAAGCTGTCTTTTGCAAGAGCTCTTATGCTTCATGGATTCGATGTAACTCATAGTAATGGTTCTTGGATTGTTCAACCTAAATTTGGACCAGAACGATTAGAGGAAACGAGAAAAGAAGTTAAAACATTTTTAGAAAATCTTGGATTTACCGAAATACAAAAGAGCTTGGATATAGCGGAAGAGCAGTTCATTAATGAGTCCTATTCGCAGAGTCTTTGGAATGCGAGGAAAGCGCTGGAAGACCTTTTCATCAAAATTGCAGAGAAACTCAAGATTCAGCCAAAAGAATTTCTATCAAATTTTGTTAAAAGTGAAAGTAGTCGTGAGTTAATAAAAAAGATAGACTGGTACGCTTGTAAGGGTCATGCCGTAGAACTTTCCGAAAGTGAAGCTATCTTTGGCTATCACCTTATGCTATCAGCAATTTATTACCTCCTTTTATTGTTCAAAGATATCCAAAGCTCAACTTTTTAGAAGAATTTTCTTTATGTCCACCTGACGTGCGTTAAACGGTTGTAACGCTATTAAAATAGCGCTCCATATGCTATCCTAAAATTGTTGACTTATCATCAAAACGACACCTTCTGAAAAGTGAAGAAATAGGTCTTGAAGAATAGTTTTGATGTTGAAATAAATCCAGTTCAGACGGCTTAAACGCTTATAAGAGCTAGCAAACTATCCATCGTACATGAGTTCGGTAAGCAGTTTAGTTAGGAAAATCGCTGATGAACTGAAACTTGATAAGGATAACCTCCGAGAGTTTTTGAATCGCTCGTTTGAAGAAGTTTCTAGTTTTTTTAATCTATGTAGAGATTACCAAAGTAGAGCGGAGAAGTTTGGCGAAACATTCGAAGAATGTTTTCAAATTATAATGGAGAAGCTTTTTCCGGATATACGATTAGAACGCGATGTTAGTCTTCAGAAGGCATGTATGGTTGCTGGAGGCGAAGCTGATTTTGCTGTTATAAGCGGCGGGTTGACGGACAGAAAGATGGTTGCGGTTATTGAGGCAAAAGGGGCTGCTGACCATATTATTTGCGATGGAAGGCGCATAGAGTTGCCACGTCCTGGTTTACTAAGAACAGATACTGTTAAGAAAGCTATATCAAATGCTTATCAAGTTTCAAGGGCCTATCCCGATACCCTCTTTTTTATAGTGACAAGTCATAAGCCAACGGAAGGAAACGCTAAGTGTATGTGCAACTTGGCAGAAGGTGATATAGTGGATAAAATAGTCGATGTGACAAATTTTTCTGAACTACAAGTGATGGCTGAGATAATAAGGAAGAAACTGTCAGAACTGGGTTGATCGTTTCTGTGCGCTCGGATCTAACTTTGTGCTTTTTAAATTAATATCAACTTTGAAGCGATACTTAGATTGCAGTTACAACCTAAATTTTATACTTTATTTAAGCATCAACAAGAACCTTACTTTTTGTACTCTCGCCTATAGGTAAACAAATTCTTGATATATCAAGTTCCAACTTGCTAACTTAGTCTTCTCCT
>JAWBOR010000186.1:0-3883 GCA_038826015.1 Bathyarchaeia archaeon | reverse complement strand
AAAAGCGAAGGCCAAGGAGGTTCTCCTCTGCCAAACTTTTCATAAACTCTTTCGGGTATTTCACTTGATCCTGGTCCATGGCTCGAACCAGGGAACTCGGGACCTTCTCCTTCACGAATCTTCTAACCTCCTGCTTTAACCTTTTCTCCTCATCCGTCAGAAGAATATCAAACATAATTCCACCCTCCGTCCTGGTTTGAAGTTCTCTGCTTTAAAGACTTGTTGATATGAATTCTTTACCCAAAACCTATAAGGAATCAAGATTTATTTTGGGAATCGAAAAGAAATTGCTTCTTTTGATCACTGTTCTAATGAGACTTAATTCAAATAGTAAGAAATATGTTGAGGTTTTACATTTCCATCCATATTTAAAAAGGTTTCATAGACTTTAAGCCTAACAATCTCCAAAATTAAAAGAATTCGATATAACATAAAATTTTCGATATTATATCTGTATTTCCCCTATAACATAATGATTTTATTAAGAATTTTCTTGACAATCTTTATTGATCCCAATAAAATGTTTTTCATAAATAGAATAAAATTAAAAAATAATGTTCGCTGTAATCAAAAGGAGATGTAAAATGTCATTAAACTCCGACATTGAAGACATTCGAAGCAAACTAAAAGTAGGGAGTTACCAGAACGAGGCCGCTGTCTCCCAAGGAATTATACTTCGCCTTTTAAATGCTTTAGGGTGGCCTATCTTTGATCCTTCCCGTGTTTCTCCAGAGTATACTGTCGGTGGTGGGAGAGTGGATTATGCGCTATGCCACCCTCCTGGAAAACCGATAATATTAATTGAGTCGAAAAATGTTGGAAGCGCTTATGGATCTGAAAAACAGCTATTCGAGTATGCTTTTCACCAAGGTATACCAATGGCAGTCCTTACTGATGGTCAAGAATGGAGTTTCTTTCTTCCTGGAGAACAAGGGGCTTACCATGAGAGATGCGTTTACAAGCTTGACCTCATAGCCAGATCCACAGAAGAATGTTGCCGTGTTTTTGATCGTTACTTGAATTACGCACAAGTTATCTCAGGAGAGGCGATTAAAAACGCAAAAAATGATTACAGGGACGTAAGTAGACAAAGGCAGATTGAAACAGCTCTACCACAGGCATGGCAAGAGCTTATTAAGGAGCAGGATGAAACACTTGTCGAACTGATAGCCGACAAAGTTGAGACTCTCTGCGGGTTTAAGCCTGACCCAGATACCGTGAGAAAGTTTCTAAACTCGTTACAGGAATTTACTCCACAAAAAGTTCCAATTGTTGATAAACCTCCTAAAGTTAACTCCTCGCAAAAATCAGAAGATACCAACGATTTCTCAGGCTTTATTTTGTATGGCCAGAGTTACCCAGAAGGAAGCGCTATCAGAACTATGATTCGGATATTTGAATTATTACATCAAAAAGATTCTTCATTTCTTGAGCGATATGCTAGACTTCCGAAACATGGCCGGAAGCGCCGATATTTAGCTAGAAACAAAATGGATCTTTATCCTGGAAGGCCTGATCTTTGCGAGCAGTACTCTGAGCAAATAGCCGGTGGTTGGTGGGTTGGTACAAACTACAGTCGTTCAACGATCAGGCACGCCATTGAACTTGCATGTGAAGTTGCAGGTATTCGATTTGGAAGTGATCTTAAATTAATATAAGCAGCGAACCAGTCGCTTCAGCGCATTGCTTACAGCCCCCGCTGATTTCTATGTTAGAACGCTGATATGAGGAGGTTAAGATATGAGACGAATGATTATTCTTTTGTCACTCTTGACCACTCTAATAGGTTGCGGACCAATGTACCATGTCAAGATTGATTCGATTAGCAGGCTTGATGCTGGTACAAAGAAAAGTTACATCTTGCTACCTTGTATGAAAGATGTTGATTCTAATGACCTCCAATTCATAGAGTACTCCTCTTATGTGGATAGAGCCTTATCTGCAGCCGGATATATCAAAGCCAGAGATTTCAAGGATGCTAATATCGCCATTTTTCTCGCTTATGGAATTGGTGATCCTAAGGAACACATCTATTCATACTCGCTTCCGGTATGGGGACAAACAGGCGTTTCCTCTTCCACGACATACGGTACGATAAGATCGTACGGAAGTTATGGCACCTATCACGGGATCACTACATATACACCGACATATGGAATCACAGGTTACAAAACTAAAGTTGGTTCCTATACAACATTCTTTAGGTTTGTCGTTTTAGAAGCTGTCGATCTTGAAGAATACAGTCGGTCTGAGAAGATCATCCAATTATGGAAAACCACGGTGACAAGTCGGGGGTCAAGTGGGGACCTACGACAGGTTTTCCCAGTCCTTGTGGCAGCCGCGAGGCCTTACATCGGTACTAACACAGGCAAGCAAGTTGATGTGACATTAACGGAGAGGGACAAGGCTATTTTGGAGATAAAGGGTTTAGCGAAATAATTATGTTCTAACAAGACACTCCAGCGGATGGCTTACAGCCACCGCTGATTTCAGTCGTTCTATAACATGATTAAAAATCTTCACAAGATGGCAACCCATGAAAAAGTCGTGGTTCGAATCGCATCTCACCTCGCTACTGGTTGATCGAACAGATACACTTGATAGCTGGCGACGACAAATACCTGCTCTATCAGGTCGAACTAAGAACTTCGAAAACTGGCTTTTAGTAGAGCTGGTTGATCGAGTAATCCGAAGTGGGAAGATTCGTGCTGTCCGAACTAACGGGCACTTTTCGGATGCGAAGATCAAAGCCAGCGAGGTGAATGGACTTAGCGGACGGAAGTCAGAAGCAGTCCATCTCTCACCAGACATTTCGATCCGCCTCAAGAAAGATGATTGTATTGTCAGTTTGGAGATTAAAACCGGCCTCGCACCCAAAGAGATTTTCAACGACATAAAGATCGTTAAACTTACAAGAAGAAGGGAATCTGCGATCAAGCCGAGTTTATATGGGTGGTACTACTACCAGACGGGGTTAAGGAAATTACTCCGTGGTTGATTTTGGTTATTGGAGTAATAGATTGAGTATCTGAAAGCTTTATGCCACGCCCAACAAGCCATTCCAGCGGATGGCTTACAGCCACCGCTGACTTCAATCGTTAGCTCTCATAGATTAAAGGAGGATGCGATGGATTTTCAATGCAAATGGCTTTTCCGTGGATACTTCGAGGTCTCCGACCCAGCAGGCGGCCCGTCATTCACACAACAGGTTCGTGAAAGTTTGAATGCTCAAATAGTCGGAGCGAGTTTTCAGATCGCCAGCTATCCTGTAGGGCCAGCTTGGAGACACACATTCTGGTGGCGTGAAGGCAACTCTGAGTATGCTGAGGCTCAATTCTTTGCTCGGATCGCTGAAGAATATCCTGTTCTCTCTGTTGGAGTGTCGGTTGAAAAGGGAATAGAGAAACCGGGGGGCTGTACCACCAGCAAAGCGAGAAACGTATACCATGAACCGAAAGACTTGGGATTGGCAGCGTTTTAAGGACCGGGGGAGTGACACTCTGGCCACCGATGTCCCGGAATGTGCTTCTCTTGTCTCAAGACCCATCGTGATCCGTTTCTATGTCCATAAATAAGATCGCGGCGAGGTAACTGATCGTGAAAGACGAACATTTACCTTCATTAATGGCGATTGGTTTGAGCGTGGTATAGGAAAGATAACTGAATCCACGATCTTAGATTGTGTACGCGACCTCGACCAACGGGAGGATTGGTGGGTCGATACGTATTCATGCTGCGATCTTTTCCCCAACGAGGTAGATGGTATGAAAGCTGACATCTTTGCCAGCATTCTACTGAAATTTGACGCTATTCGAAAGAGAATCAGACCAAGAAGAGACTAACTGGAAATCTCATTGAGCTAACAAAAACAATCCAGGCGATC
>JAWBOR010000185.1:0-3888 GCA_038826015.1 Bathyarchaeia archaeon | reverse complement strand
ATGGTTAAATGGGTGGGCAGCTGGAAAAAATATCCTTAAAGGATCGCTTACAATTGACATACCAGAAATCAAAGTCGTAGAAGTCTGCTTCAACGAGAAACTTATTTTGATTGGAGTGGGGACAGCGCAACACCAAGAAAAAGAGAAACCCGCGGAAAAAGGCATTGAACCAACCGCCAGCAAGAGTGAACCAAACATTAAATGGAAAATATTCTATAATAAAACAACATTTTCGCTGTCATAACCATATTCTGTCCATATTTGAACATACCTCAAAATGGCAACCGATCTTTCAGTCATGCTTGTATACTTTTCTCGAAATTGTTCGCCAATGCTGTAAGCGAGCTCTTTATTGTCGCCTATTGTTTCATAAATTAGATTTGGCAAAAATCCGTGGGGACCTGCATAATAATTTCTGTTTATTCCAAAGTTGTCGTGCCAGTCTCCATTTTTAAATGTGAAGTTGGAAGCGGGAACACAACAATCAGTTTGGGTCGCTGCAACAATTAGAATACAAAACAATAATTGAAGAACAAAGCAATGCCTGGCGCGCATTAGTTGTCCTCCGCTGTCAAATAGGAATCGTTGGGCTTGCGAAAATTACGAGGCCTAGGAAAACCTCATAACAAAAGGGGAAGATCCCAATAGCTAACGGGCTTTTATTGACGTCATCCAAGTCAACGCCGAATGGCTCTACCTTCGCGAAAATGACATAGAATAAACCGCCGAAAAACAAACTTACAAAAAAGCTTTTGATAACAACAAATAGCCTCTGCAGATTGAAGTAAGCGCCAATCATCACAGATTGAGAAAGAAAAAATGGGTTAACCATAGAACCATATATGACCAAACCAGCGTAAATAAAAAATCCACTCACGAAGAGGCCAGTTGCGACAGGATCATCCTTAATGCGTTCAAACTCTTTAATCTTAACGGTTAGAAACGTAATGCTCCTTATCCCTATGTAACCAATCAGTAGACAAATTATGCTTGAAACAAAAGCACGAAGAAACCACAAACCTAAACCTACGAGGAAATCTGAACCAGCCATTACTCTTCCCTCCTTAGATAATACTTGCTTAGCAAACATAACCCTTTCCCTCGTTCTACAATTTATAGTATGCTGATCCAAGCTGGCTTTAGCTCAAGTTAAACTTAACGGCTTCATAATGTTTTTGAGTACACAGTCGATATTTTCTATGAACTTGCGCCGCGCGTCATACCACCTCAAGAGGATGAGCTGCTCGTATTTTCACGAGTCTTTTTACGCCCTCGTGCTTTCCAATATATATGGCGCTTGCCAATCCGACGAAAAGTCCACTTTCAACAACGCCTAATATATCCTTCCGGGTTTTTATTCAACCCAAAAAATGCATCTAAAGTTTTCATTATCAATTTTCACTGGACCAAATTTTTTAATTCCTTTCCTTAAAACTTGTTTTCCACTCTAAAACCATTTATACTAAGAAAACCTAACCATTTTATTGGTGAAAAATTTTGGAATACACAATGCCTTTGATAGGTGAAAGATTCCCTCAAATAGAAGTGAAAACCACAAGAGGCATGGTTAAACTGCCAGACGACTACAATGGAAAATGGTTTGTCCTATTCAGTCATCCTGCGGACTTTACACCTGTATGCACGACGGAGTTTATTGCCTTTCAGAAGCGGTATGACGAATTTCAGAAACTGCAATGTGACTTAATTGGGTTAAGTATTGACCAAGTATTTTCTCATTTGAAATGGGAAGAGTGGATAAGAGAAAAGATTGGTGTTGAGATACAATTTCCTATAATTGCTGACAACGCTGGAGAAGTTTCTGCAAGGCTTGGAATGCGTCACAAGCAGGCGAGAGGAACACAGACCGTAAGAGCCGTTTTTGTTGTTGATCCCAAGGGAACTGTTAGAGCGATACTTTACTATCCTATGGAGCTTGGCAGAAACATGGATGAAATCCTCCGGATAGTAAAGGCGTTGCAGATTGCTGAAAAAGGATATGCGATTCCTGCAAATTGGCCAAACAATGAAATTATAGGCGACCATGTTATTATTCCGCCTGCAAATACTGTGGACATGATCAAGAAAAGGAAGGAACAGGAGCAAGCTGGAGAAATAGAATGCCTCGACTGGTGGCTATGCCACAAGAAACCGTAAGGACACTAATGCAACAGCGTTTTTATGGAACAGTGTAAGAAACCTTTATCGCTTTTAATCAACCGATCGTAGCAAGTGGATTGCAGATACATAATAATACTGCAACAATCACAACTGCGTAAGCTCTCCAACTGTCAAAATAGAAAAAAAGGGAGTTTGCGGGTGATTTTTCCATGCTGTGAGGGGGTTCAAATCCCATAAAATTTTTCATGAATTGTTTAGATCTTCTTAAAACTGCTTTAGATGAAGATACACTTTTTTAATAAAAAAAGATGGGTTAAAGTTTTTATTCTATGCCTGCTTTTTTAGTGATTTTTACAAGCAGAAAGATTACGAAGGCCACGACTATAAAAGTGACCAATGCACCTATGAAATGGCCTACTCTGAAAGGTCCTATTTCGATAAGCTCCCATTGGATGCCAGGTGTTGCAAACTGAACTATGGGCATAATTAAGTCATTAACAAGCGCCTGTACTAAGGCTCCAAGGTATAAGCCTAAGATGAAAGCGACAGCTAGTCCCATAACCCTGTATTTGGAGAGGAAATCCTTAAACTCGTTTAATAATCCTTTTGGCGGAGAAGGAGCAGGTGGCGAAGGTTTAGGTTCAAGAAGCTGCCTAATCCGTTTCAATTCTTCCAACATCTCGTCTTCTTTAGTTTTTTTAGACATTTTAATCTCACCAGTTCAAATTAAGTTATATGAATTGCTTTATTGTTTTTCACATCTAAGTTTATATAACTTACTGTATGCGAAAAGAAGCTGTTTTTGTCTGTTTTTTTATGTTGTTAGGTACAACCGTAAAAAGATGTCTAAAACATAACGTAGTTTCTAAAATAAGTTCAGAGTTTGAGTTTCGCAATTCCTTTATTTGCAAAACTATTTTTCATGTCATAAACTGCGAAGCCAGATTTAGTTGGGAAGGAGTATAAACTCATGCCTCTTGACGATTACTGGTTTGCGCGCCCAGATGTGGAAAAGTTTGTTAGAATCCTTGAGAGACTAGGATATGAATGGGACATCATCGACTTACAAGAAAAACCAACTTTGAGAATATGGAAACCATCTAAAAAAACCTCTATGAGAGATGTTAAAATCACAGAGCGAGAAGGATTTTACTGGTAAGAATTCATACCGTATCTTGTCAGATATTTGGTTCATCAAGCCTCCATTAATATAAGGGGCTTTGATAAGAAAAAATCAATCTTAGTGCTTAGAATTGTGAATCTGGAGAATCCATAACTGATTTCAATTTAATAGAATCTTAAAAATTCTTCTGCTGAAGAAAAAAGACAAGGGATCTTCAAGAGGGAAAGAACATAGTCCTATTTAGGAACATCATCCTGGGCCATCTTGTTTGTTCAATCCATGGAAAATCTTTTGTTTATTTATCAGCGGTGATGAGCATAGTGAAAAAACAGTTTGAGGACTTTCTGTTGGATCGAGCTTATTCGCGTATAGTTTTAAGGTGAAACATAAGCGTCGAATTCATAGAAGGTTAGATACATATAGTGAAGAGGATATGTCGTCCATATATTGCTAAGTTTTATGTATCTCCCGCTCTTGGAGAAGCTGGGGGACTCATTCCAGGCATTGGGATTTGGAGGGTCCCAATCGGTGACCAAAACCGCCAGGACCAGGCTTAGGGTCCGCATGGGAAAAGTCTAGCCAAAGAAAAAGCCGAAAAACACCCTGCGGGCAAAGCGCAGCACCTCCTGCACCGGCCCCCGGAGCAC
>JAWBOR010000184.1:0-3895 GCA_038826015.1 Bathyarchaeia archaeon | reverse complement strand
GAGGTCTTCGGATATTGTGTAACCTCTCTCTTTCATGGCTTGCAATAACTTGGATAAGCTTTTGAAAATTTCGAGCCCCTCCGCCTTTCCAAGGTTTTCTTCGCCTGGAGGGTAATTGTAAATTATTATGGCAATTCTTTTTTCGCTGTTACGTTTATTTCTAAGGTTAACCCAGCTTTTGGCTCTTCTTACCAGTTTCTCAACGCGTTCTTCTATAACTTGATATTCTTCAATCTTGACGTCTTCAAGAGTTTTTCTGGTAGGGCCGTGTGTTACAGTTGGTTCAATTCTGCCATCTAGTTCTGGCAAAGTGACGCTTGTCACTATTTCTATTGGAGATAAACCCTGCCTTGAACATAGCCACTCATCAGTAGTTCTGGAGTGAAGTTGCACGCTGTGCAGTATTGGTACATTTAACCTAGTAAGCGCACTTAAAGTTAGATTATGGTCTCCTCCTATGGGTCCTCCCGCAAATCTAAACCATAGAAGATCAATGATGAGCTCAACTATGGGCTTGCCCCCGATAAAGAAAAAACGATCTATTGCCAAGTAGTACCTTAGGTCACTAGAGAATACTGGAATAACACCGAATCCAGAGCTTTCAAGTTTTTCGGTTAGAAGTTTCGCCGCGGGATAGGATTCTTCATGATGATGTCCACCATAGAATAGAATTCCTACTAGTGGACGATCCTTATGCTCATACATAGTTAAATAATCATTTATGTCGGTGTACACGTCTCCTGATTTGAAGTTCATGACGCCCATGGAAGGCAATACTATGGGTTCAGGTATCTCAGCGTCTATCTTTAGTTTGCAGTATTCTTTTATTAGTAAAAGTAGCATGGCATAATAGTTTTCAACTGTTGGATTTTCGTAGTACTTAAGCAGTAATACATAATTTCGTGCATGCTTTAAAAAACTGAAGGGTAAATTTCTGCCTATTCTTTCAAAACGCTCACGCATTTTTAATATGGCGCCATAATCAGCTTTTCTTTTGCCCATACCTAAACGTGAAAGCATTTTAAAAGAAAAACTTCCAAGCCTTGTAAGGCTGACTATTTCTGATGAGCCACCCACCAGAACCACTACGGTGTTGTCGGTATTGGACAGCTCTTCACAAACAATCTTGCTTACTGTGTCGCCACCCATGATATTGAGTAAAACCACATGGGAATCTCTTAGATCTCCGCGGAATCTTTCATAATCTACTAATCCATTATCGACTTCGCGAGTGTCATAGAATTGAAAATGCAATTTTCCACCCAAAAGCTCATTGACTCTCTTAACGGCCTCATAGAGTGAAGGCCCAAGCTTATAATCCACCATCGTTATCTTTGCGATTTCCATCCGGTCACCTTTATTCGCTATGACTAAGGTTCAATTTTATAAAAATTGTTGAACTAAAGTTAAATGAAAGTTTAATTTGCCAGCTAATCAACCTAAATTAAATTTAAGTTAAGCAAAATATAAATTCTTGTGTAGAGGTAACTTATGGGCGGATAATCCAACCAATATGGTGGGAAAATGAGGGAAACGCATATAATCCTAATAGCCATAACCATCATCGCAATAGTAGCAGTATCTACACTTTTCACAAGGCTGCCTCAAGATACTTCCGTTGAAAGTACGCATGAAACATCGGAACAAACTTCTCAACAGCATACTGGAATTCCTGAGTCTCAAGGCATAGAAACATCAGAATCGAAACGCACCGAAAACCAGACGGGTAACGTTTCTGTGGAAAGCGAAACTCAAAGTTTACTTTCTGTTGTGGATTGGCAAGGTGTTAACGTAACCTTGCAAGCTCCTGCAAGAACTATTATCAGCCTCTCATCTGGAATGACAGAGCTCATATATGCCTTAGGATGCGGAGACAAGATTATAGGACGAGACTCCTATTCTGAATTTCCACCAGAAGTTCTAAATAGGCCCGTGGTAGCACCCCATTCATACCATCCGCCTCTAGAACAAATATTGGAGCTAAAACCTGATCTACTGGTTGCCAATACAAATTTGGTATATGACGAAAACGATACCAGAAAAACCCTTGAAGCAGTGGGTATAGCCGTTTATGTAGATGAAACAAGCAGTCCTAGCAGAGTAAAGGAATGTATAAGGAACCTTGGAACGCTGTTAGGTGTCGAGGAAAGAGCTCGAAGACTTATCGAGTTCATAGAATATTATGAAAACTTAATAAAAATTAGGTTATCCAACATCTCAGAAAGTGAAAAACCAAAAGTTTACTTTGAAATTTTCCGCGAATGGAATACCGCTGCATACGGAAGTATTGCTAATGAACTACTGGAGTTTGTAGGGGCCATAAATATAGCAGCAGATCTTACAACACCTTATCCCATAGTTAGTCCGGAATTTGTTGTGGACAAAAATCCGGATATGATAATCAGGATGAAAATGTCCTGGGATCCGGACTACCCAGAACTATATGAAAAGATAAAAAACAGACCAGAACTTCGGTATGTGAATGCGATCGTGAATAATAAAATATTCCTTTATGACCCCAACATTATGCAAGGCTTCAGATATCCTGTTGGGCTTCTTTACTGGGCGAAGTGGCTTCATCCGAACTTATTCAACGACATAAATCCCGAAGTAATCCATTCACAGCTTGTTCAAGAATTCCTTGGGTTACCGCTTGAAGGAACCTATGCATACCCGTAAACTCTGAGAGGCACTATGAAAAGTCCGGTGGGATGGTGAAATAATGCTTAAACATGATTTGGATAATTCAATGTCTCCGGCCTCGGTTCCATGTTTTAACTGGACAGATGAAAACGGGAATGTCACACGCAAAACGGTCATAATTGCACCGATAAAGATCATATGGCACAGTAACTATGTTCAGATAACCTGGGCATGCAACAGAGGGGCATTTTGCAAAGATAAAAACTGCAGATATAGCCATGCTGCACAGGAAAAAGAAGAAAATATCATCATGACATCGAAACTCTGAAATGCCACCGAATTATATTTCAGACCACTATTTTTGGAATCCCCTTGGAATGGCCTTTATCCCCTGATGGAAAATAATGACCAATATTCGCCTTTATACGCTATGTTCAGATTTTAACTTCTTGATCAAAATCTGCTGTAATATACGAGAGGTTAAAATCAACTGGGAGTAAGCGAAAAAGGGCGCTTTTGAAGTCTAGACAGTCAATTCCACAGAATGGTGAAGGATATATGATGCGTCAACCATTCACTTCAGCTTTCCTTAACGCGATATTGAATTTCGAGGAGATTGCTATGTTGCGATGATTTGCGCGACGTTTAGGTTTAGTACAACTTCCGCGATGTCACTTGCATACTCTGCTGTTCTCCGCAGACTCTCCATTATAATCCTTATACTTGAAAGGTCGGCTTGTGCTATTTCAGTTTGAACCTCTTTTATTGCATTTTCCTCGAGTGATGTGACGCTTTCTGCCTTTGAAACCACATCATCAGCTAAGGTGTAGTCCTTTCTGAACAATGATTTTATTGAGTCTTCAAATAAGCTTCTTGCGAAAATGCTCACTTTAGAGATAGCCTTGAAGACTTTTTCATTGGGCTTCTCAGTTAGATTTGAGATGTTTTCTGCGATTCTTGTAGCGTGGTCAGCTATTCTTTCCACAAACTTTACGATCACTCTATATCCAAGGCAGTCCCGTGGTTGGGCGAGCCCAATACTTTTGAGGATTTTTTCGTTCTGCACTGCCGCCTTTAACTGCCGTATTATGTAGAGGCTGAAACGGTCAACTTCATCATCTAAATTGATGACTTCTTGCGCCAGTTTCTTATCCAAGTTTCTTAAGGCCTGCATTGCATCTTCATGCATTGACGAAGCGATTAGACAAATGCGCCTTAATGCATCCTCCACTGGCAGTTCTGGATAACTTAT
>JAWBOR010000183.1:0-3910 GCA_038826015.1 Bathyarchaeia archaeon | reverse complement strand
AACGCTTGAAAAAGGCGATCTAACAAAATATGAGGGGGAGTTAGCTGAAAAACTTTGCAGAGAAAAATATGCCACATCAGAATGGAACATATATGGAAAAGAACCGCACTAATGTCTCTGTCTTCGCCACTTTACTCCTTGAGGAGTATCCTCCAATATTATGCCCATGGCTTTAAGCTGCTCCCTAATTTTGTCAGCAGTTGCCCAGTCCTTGGCTTTTCTAGCTTCCTCCCTCCTCCTAATGAGTTCCTCAGCTTCTGGCGGCAATTTTTCCATCTGAATACTTCTTGCTAAATCTAGCGCAAAAACTTTGTCAAATTCCATGAGCAAGTCGTATTTTTCCCTATTGGTTAGCGTCTTCTCCTCCCTGATTAATGTCCATGTTAGGGCTAAAGCCTTAGGCATGTTTAAATCGTCGTTTACGGCTTCAAGGAATTGTTCACGATACTCCTCGAATTTTGGGCTTCTCCTTTTTTCACCTTCTAAGTTTTCAGCCAAATTCCTGACGTGTTCTCTTAAGGTAAATAATGCATTTTGGGCGGACTTTAAACTCTCCCATGTGAAAATAAGCTCTGACCTGTAATGGGCTGTTAGGCATAGGTATCTAAAGGCCAACGGGTCAAAGCCTTCATCCACCAAAGTTTGAACAGTAATTATTTCTCCAGCGGACTTCGCCATCTTAACAGATTTGCCAAAAACAAGAAATGCACCGTGTAACCAGTAATTTGCCAGAGGCTTACCGGTTACGGCTTCTGCTTGGGCTATTTCGTTTGTGTGATGTATAGGTATATGGTCAATACCGCCACAGTGGATGTCAAAGTTTTCGCCCAGGTACTTCATTCCCATGACGGTGCACTCTATGTGCCAGCCTGGAAACCCTATTCCCCAGGGTGACTCCCACTCCATTTGCCTTTTCATGTTCTTCGGTGAAAAGCGCCAAAGACAGAAATCAGTCACGTTTCTCTTGTTTGGGTTGAATTCCACCCTAGCCCCAGCCTTCAAGTTCTCATTTAACTTTTCAAAATCCATTCCAGTAAGCTTTCCATAATCCTTTAACTTTGAAGTATCAAAGTACACTCCGTCGTCAATTATGTAGGTATACCCCCCTGCTTCAAGCTTTTTGATGAAGCTGATCATGTCGGAAATATGGTCGGTTGCCTTGCAAACTATTGTTGGTTTGAGTATGTTAAGCCTTTCAGCGTCTTCAAAAAACTTTTTGGTGTAAAAATCGGCTATCTCCCAAACAGTTTTCCGCTCTCTTTTGGCGCCAACCTCCATTTTGTCCTCGCCAGTATCAGCGTCAGAGGTTAAGTGTCCTACGTCTGTTATGTTCATGACATGTTCGACCTTTAAGCCGTTAAACTCCAAAACTCTTCGCAGAACATCCTCGAATATGTATGTCCTAAAATTGCCTATGTGGGCGTACCAATAAACTGTTGGACCACAGCAGTACATCCTAACCTTACCTTTCTCTAAGGAAATGAACTTCTCCTTTTTTCGTGTCAGCGTGTTGAAAAGGTATATTTCGCCTTTAGGATTTCCCATTACATGTTCTCCGAAGGAATAAGGAAGAAAACGCTTAAAGGCTTTACTTTGTAGATAACGCCTAATCGTATTTTCTAAACCTTAACATTCTTTTAAAACTCTTAAGGTCTTGAGCTACCATCTTTAGAAAGTGTAGCTCCTCTATAGCCCTCTCAAACTTTACGAACTCTTCATGAAGCCTCTCTATAGTGCTTCTGCTCTCTTCCACGATGATAAGCCTCCCATTTAATATGGTGATTGGTCGGGGGCTTTCATTGTTTTTTGGCTGAAAGAGCAGCCATTTCCGTCATCGAGGAGAAAGGAGAAGGCTTCGAAAACGGAAAAACCGATTTTTGGCCGCTCTTTTTCAGCCTTCAACCTCGCCCCCATACTACATCGTAAGACTTAATACTCGTGCCAATATAAAAACGTTACTACACATCGCTAAATAACACATGAACATAGAAATCTTCAAAAATGGGATTTAGCCAACAGCCAATATGCCCTCAAGGATTTTCTCTTCAGGTATGTCCAATTGTTTAGAAAGCCAACTCTTTAAAAGATTTGTAGGCTTTGGAAGTTCTCCACTATAAGTTATGATTTGATTATTTTTTAGGGCATCTGTCTGAAAAGTTTTCTCTGTCTCCTTGTATAAGAATGATAGTGCTTGGGCTTGACGGGCCATAGTCTGAAAGTCTTCCCAATGTTTGCAGCGTAAAATGACCGGCGGACCCCGCAATTCAGATGCGGGAACCGGAGGTCTTAGAACTTGACCCGCCGGAGCACCGGTTTTCGGTGCTTCATGGGACGTCGAAAGATATGATATAAGATTAGAAATTTCGTTTTGTAGATTTGTAAGTCTCTCCTCAACGTTCTCAATTTTGCCACTTAGCTCGCCGGCCTCCCCGAGTCTCTCAGTTATTTTACCTAACTCGTTTATAAGGCGGTCTAAATCCTTCTCATGCTCCCTCAAAACATTAATTATAAAGTCTAATGCTTCAAGCGCGTCGTCCTTGGATGGAGCCTTTTTAGACATTTTATTGTTCTCCGATTTTTCTTTAACCTATTCAATGCCGTCTTGTATAGATAAAGGTAGCGAATCCTTAAAATGTATCCATAGGAATAGCCAAACATACTTATTAACAATAAAAATCCCATGCCAAAATTTATGGTTTATCGGCCTAAAATTTATATATCAAACACTTATTTTCGAATTGAAACCTATTGGTGAAGCGCGTGGAGAAGCGCTATTTACTCGTACTCATACCTATATTCTTGCTGTCGCTGTTGGCAATGTTAACATGTCAAACAAAAGCTGAAAGCCTCGAATACCAGATAGACCCAGCAAAAGTTCAGATTGGAGTCTGGCTTGTGAACGTTGAAAAAGTAGATTTAGCCGCAAGCAGCTACCGCCTAGACTTCTATTTATGGTTCAAGTTTAATCCTTCTGAAATCTGCTTAGCAGATGTTAAGAAATTCGAATTTGTAAACGGTCCGGTGGGGCCGTTCACTCCGCTAAAAGAGAACGAAACTAGTGGCTATGTTGAATACCGCATCAAAGGAGATTTCATAAAAACCTTTGATTTCACCAACTACCCATTTGAAACCCATACACTTGCCATAGAATTGGAACATAAAGAGCTTGATGTTTTGCACTTGCGCTACATTGCGGACCAGAACTCAACAATCGACGAGGCTATTAATGTTGCTGGGTGGGAGATGGGAGGATACAGCGCCATGGCAACCGAACACTCATACGGTGATGAAACATTTTCAAGGTTCATCTTCAGCGTTCAGCTGAGGCGTCCAACACTTTCTTCTTTCGTGAAAAGTGTTCTTCCTATAATTGTTATAACAACAATATCACTCCTCACATTCTTTATGTCGCCCCAAAACTTCGGCCAGAGAATAGGTTTAGGCGTAACAACCCTCATGTCGGCCACAGCTTTCCATCTATCCCTTCTCAGCAGTATACCGCCAATAGGCTATCTAACCTTTGCAGATAGAATGATGATATCAGTCTACATAATATTCCTCTACAATCTATCGGTATCAGTGTACATTATGAAACTTGTAGATGCGAAGAAAACCGAGGAGGCCGCAAAATTCAACAAAAAAGCTATGAAATCCCTCGTGACGCTAATAATTGCCTTAATTATGATTCAGATAATCCTATTATTCTTTTAAACAATTATTTTTCAGCGATAAGTTTCAGTTTGTCAAATTCAGCTAATAAAAAAGCATATCCCACCACAAAAAATATAGCTTGAAATGCAGATCTTGAAATCTTTCTTTGTCCAGTATTGATGTGGACCGGGCGGGATTTGAACCCGCGACCTCCCGAGTGCGAGTCGGGCGTTCATGCCGCTGAACTACCGGCCCGTCG
>JAWBOR010000182.1:0-3930 GCA_038826015.1 Bathyarchaeia archaeon | reverse complement strand
AGGAGGTTTTCAGTCTTTTCTTCATAAGAGCATCACAAGATTTGCATAAATAATAATCTAAAACACGCTTCAACTCGCCACTCTCACGATCCAAAACATTCTTATAAACAGGGACAGCCTCACCCTCAGAAAGCTCCCTACCACACATACGACAAACCAATTTCCTCCCAGACACACAACCACAGCTCCAAACGCATTTCATAAATCAACATCTATAAAATTCTTCTATTTACTGCAACTAACAGAAGTGGTGATTGTTGAAACATAGCATTACGCGAAGCTTAAACTCAAAGAAGACCAATACTACCCAAGATATGCACAATGTATTATAGAGTTAAGACGGAAGGCGGGAGCGCTAACGGCCTTAATTTTTTCCTCTTTTTATCCTCTAGCAATCGAATTTGACGGGTGACTAGGGCTTAAATTTTTATTTTTGCTTTTATGAGAATACATAGGTTGCATTGATATGAGCTTTTGGCTTAGCGGCAGGGCTTTCGAAACCAAGCTCAATGTGCTTCTAGGACGTTTGCTTAGTAGAGAATTAGGAATGAGAGCTGTAAGCGAATATATTTCGCGTAGAGACAGGCCTGATGTTGTGATATACATTAACGGTATAAAAATTGTTTTGGAAGGGTCATACTCGAGAGCTGACGCTGAAAATGATGTAAAACGGAGAATCCAAGAAGGGTTTGGGGATTTAGGCATAGCGCTTCATTATAAGGAAAGCCTTTCTCAGAATCTCGCTGATGCTGAGTTAGAAGAAAGACTCAAGGCCTCATTATTTGAAGTCAAAGTGATGGTTCCTGAGGATGTCTCTGATACATTGCTGGCTTATTTTACTCGACAAAAAACTTTGCCTAGGTGGACTACAGGATGGGTTGAGGCTAGAATTCAGGATCTTGTCTCTATAATAAATGAGGCCATACAATTTGTTATAAGTGAGGAGGATATCAAGGAGGCAATAATAGAGATAGAGCAAAAGATTAATGATTTCGTTTTAAGAGCTAAGGGTGTTGATGTAAACAAGAAACTGGCTGAGGAGCTTTACAATCTATTCTATAAACTTTACGGGCTATCTATTGGCGACTATGAAAGGATAGATGAACTGTTATATGCTAAAGCAGCGCTAACCATCTTATTAAGCACAACTTTCTATCAGTCAGTAAGAGCAGAAATAGGCCTAGAAAGCGTTAGCAGGTTATGTAGACAATATGGATACAGACTAGGATTGAAAAACGCTTTTGAAGAAATATTAAAAGTTGACTACCGACCCGTTTATGACTTAGCCATTCAAGTTATTGAAACTATGCCTGATGCTCTAAATCATGCCATTAGAGAATTAGTTGAACTAGCGGAAAAATGTTCTTCAAAACGAACCCTTCTTAGAAGAGACTTTTCTGGAAAAATATACCATAAAATTGTGGGAGATTGGGCGATTAGAAAAAACTTCGCGACATACTTCACAACGGTCCCAGCGGCCTATCTTCTGGCGTATCTTTCTGTTTTCACCAAAACTGGTGTCTTCAGCGGATTCAAAAAGGTCAAAACGGGCGATCTCGCCTGCGGAAGCGGGACGTTGCTTACTGCTGCTTACAGCGCATTAAAAGACCTATATATTTACACCTCTTTCAAAGAGGGTGAGCTAGACCTCAAAGGCTTTCATAGGTTAATGCTTGAAAAAAGCCTATGGGGGATCGATGCCTTAAGATATGCAGTTCAGATAGCGTCTACAAACCTCGCCCTTCAAGATCCTACAACTCAAGTTGGTCGCATGAACACTTTCACCGTGCCACTTGGTGTTGAGAATAAGAAAGTTACCTTAGGATCATTGGAGTTTGTTGAGGGCAGAGGTTTACCATCAATAGCTATGTTCTTTGCTGAGAAGCCGTCCCTGAAATTCATAGAAGGAGCGGAAAGTGCATCAATAACGGGTGGCGAGGTGGTGGAAAGCATACCTGAATTTGACTTCATCATTATGAACCCGCCTTTCACGAGGGCTACTGGAAGAGGGGGCAAGAAAGGAGGGGAACTTTTCGGATTTATCATCGACGAAGCTTTTAGGAAAGTTGTCACTGAGCGATATGATGAAATTAGAAGCAAAATTAGCTGTGAACTTCGGAATGTCGGAAAGAAGTATAATCGCATATTTAAAGATCTTGGAAAAGAGCTTTTTGATATAGGCCAGGCTGGTGAGGGGCTACTTTTCCTTTATTTAGCGTCAAAACTCGTGAAAAACGATGGAAAGATTGCTTTTGTCCTGCCAAAGTCCCTGCTTTCTGGGACTAACTGGTTCCTTGCAAGATGCCTTTTGCTAGAGAAATTCCACCTAGAACATGTGGTATTAAGTTTCGACGCTGAAAACGGCTACAACTTCTCAGAGTCAACTAGCCTGAGCGAAGCATTGATAGTTGCGAGGAAAAGGAAGAAACCAGACAAAAACGAGGAAACAAAGATAACGGTTCTTCTTAGAAAGCCATTAACTTCCTTGGAAGCCAGAGCTTTAGCGTTCAAAATAACTGGAGCTGAAAAAACCGATTATATCGAAGTTGATGGAAGCAAAGCATATGTTTACACGTTCTCAAGAAACGATCTGGCAGAAAACTTAGACAACTGGGGAAAGTTATGCGCCTTTCCAAGCCACAACCTCAATAGGATCACAGCAGAGATTTTCACAGGCAAACTTTGTGGTAAAAAGCTGCCAATAACACTTTTAGGAAAAATAGCGGATGTTGTCGGTTTAGCTGTAAGAAGGGGAACATTCCACGAAGTTTTCAAACAGGTTAGTGAAGGCACACCTGAGGCTGTTCCAGCAATAATTGGAGGAGAAGAAGAGTTGCGAAAAAGAATTGCATTAAAGCCTAATGCTCAAGTCGTATGCACAAAGCCAAAATACCTTCACACTGCAAGCAAATTCTTAGTGCCAGACAGGATATGGGTTGATACGTCCCATGCCTTAGCTCTTTACTGCAATGATGAAGTTGTTTGTAACATGTTTTTCGGGTTGAAGCCCAAGAAGGGTATTAAATTAACTGAGAATATGCTCAAGGCACTTGTATTATGGTTCAATACGACATGGGGGGTTCTCTCAATACTGGCTAATAGAATTGAAACGAGGGGCCGCTGGATAGAGCTCACTATAACTAAATGGAGGCTTCAACCAGTGCTAGATGTAACTAGGCTTGATAGAGAAACAATTAAGAAGCTCGTAGATGTATTCGAAAAGAATAGCGAAAAGGAATTAAAAAGATTACCTGAGCAGTTCAATCCGCAAAACATCGATCCTGTGAGAAAGAGTATAGACGAAGTTTTCCTTTCCGCATTAGGAATAAAGATAGATGATAAAGAGTTAGCAGATATTTATGGGCTGGTTTACCAGAATCTGAAGGCTTGGATGGGCGTATAGCCGTAGAAACTTTATCAATTCTTAATTTTATTTTTGGTTCATATTCCTTTTTAACGTATCCGCAACAAAATGAGGTTTATCAAATAGTTCTTTGTTGCGTAAAATCTCCACCGCTTCTTGTATGCTTGATATAGCCTTGGGTCCCATTCTCCAAAGCCTTCCAGTGAAAGAGTCAAAGCGCCTGTGGCATTTTTTGCAGAGTATAAACATGTTTTCCATGGAATATCGCTCTTCAGGGGTTCGGTATGGACCAGAATATTTAAACAATTCTTGTTCTTTTATGGTTCTGCTTAGAAGCGTTAAAGAATCTTCAAATAGCCTTGCTAGCTCCAAATTCGCTGTTGAGCCGCAAACCCTGCACTTGTAATTATCTCTTTCAAGGATTATGGGCCTGAAATGATCATGAAGCTTTCTTTTAATATTTTTCCACTCTTTCTTTAACTCTATTAGTTCATAAAAAATGGCTTTCCTATGTTTGCCCCTTCTTTTCTTATACTCTTTCTCCAATTCCGCATACTTTGTCTCAA
>JAWBOR010000181.1:0-3933 GCA_038826015.1 Bathyarchaeia archaeon | reverse complement strand
GGACAGAGAGGGCTTCCTCAATGTCGTCTGCAAGCGTCTTCGTCTCAACCATGATTGCGATTACAATATCGTCTATGTATTTCACGTAGTCTGCTAGTGTCACAGGCTGCCCTCTTACTGTTCCATAGCCCATTACCCTACCATATTGAATGCCGTTTATTCCTCCTTGGGGTATTAGTTTGACTGACCTAACGCATTGTTTGACATCTTCAACTGTCCGGCAGTCTGCGAACAGCATTGCTGTAAATCCTGCTTGAATTGCTCTTGCGGCTATGAACTGTCTCGGCTCTTGGTCTATTTTGATCATTGCATCCATACCAGTGAGCTCGCAGGCTCTTGCCAAATTCTCAAGGTCATAAAGTGTGTAAGGACCATATTGACCTGTAAACTCAGCGTAGTCGAATTGCTGGCTGTGGCCTATTATCTCGACGAGGTCTGGCCAAGTGGATGTGTAACGCGTTCCTACGGTTGGTTTGTTCTCTCTAAGGAGGGTTCTCAGTTTGTTTTTCGGCATCATATTCTTGTTCCTCACATAACTTGTGGAGTGTATTGATTTCTTTATTTTCGTTTCCTCAGGGTTTATTCTGTTGACTTCTTTTTACAGGATGCTGTTTCCGCCTCTCTGTTAATTGGCGGGGAAGAAGTACAATTTTTGGGCATACTTGGATGAGCTTATCTTGAAAGGGATCCGTAGGAGTGGGTAGTCCACATATCTTAGAAAGTTGATTTTTTCTACGTTATTTCTAGTGCATGACAGCATCCATCACCCTTCACTGTGGCCACCCGTAGACGTATATTTGACAAAGGAGGGTTACGCTAGACCAACTCCTATTCCCTCTCAGGTCGAAATAGGACTTCGTGAACATGAAAGTTGAAGTATCTGCATGGTCAGGTGGATGAAGAACTAATGGGACTTTTCTCAATCCTCTTAAGAACCATGACACCCAATGCGAAGCCACATGTTAGGTCGATCACCCCTTGAACCATATTCCAGAACGAGATTTCGAGGATGTATGCCGCAAGACCTACCATACCAAGGTTGATGCTTACAAAACTCTGGAACAGTGGATTCGAGAAGAATGCAATTATTGTCGCGTAGTCCATCTTGAAGAAGACAGGCAGCGCGAAGTATAGGTTAAAGAACAAAGTACACAGAACCCTTGCCATAATCGCTGAAGCACAAGCCACGAGAAGCCAGACTCTTCTACGAAATAGGTTTTGAAACCCGCGAAGCTTATCCGCGAACAAAGCTGGGACAATAAACATCCACACGCTTGCCACTGACTTCATTACAGCACCGACTATGCCTCCTGCAAATGGGCCTAAGAACCCAACTAAAGGCGCACTTATTAACAAGCATAGGAGTGCTGACCTCCATCCGAACACTATCCAGCATACAACCCAAGGAACGGCTGCAAAATCGATACGCATGAACCATGGTGTGAGAAACATAGGCGGCAGGCCTTGAAGTAGAACAGATAGAGGTGCCAAAACCGCGGCGCCAACTAGCTTTGTTGTATTCCTAGCCAAGATACTTCTCGCCTGAACCAAGTTTCAACCCCCAAATCTGTAGGCGATTTCAGGAGTGGAAGCAAAGGTCTTATTTAAGAGTAGTTACCCAAAAATAAGTAATCATTAGTCTTTGCTTGTTATCTTTCTCTTAATTCTCGAAGAACTTTCCAAGCCAGAGGCCATAAACTTGTCAATGCGAACAACCTTAATGTTCATACCTTTCTCAGCAATTACCCGTCTGACCGCTTCCTCCTCCTCATCCTGGTCATAGCCAACAGCTACAATGTCTGGCTTTACCTGTTCCAGTGTTTTCGATATGTCAAAGTCCTCAGAGCCGAGTATCGCTTCATCCACAGGCTTCAGCGACTCAACTATCGCCCTTCTTTGCTCCTCAGGTAGCACTGGTGGCTCTCCTTTTAGCCGGATTACGGTCCTGTCACGGGCGACAACCACAACTAAATATGCGTTTTCGCCACCAGTCTTTTTAGCCTCCTTAAGGTAGTGGATATGCCCATAGTGAACAAGGTCAAACACTCCCGATGCCAATACTCTAACGCGCATATTATTCGCCAACAAAACAATCAAGTGTAAATAGGATATACGGATTCTTATATAGACTTACCAGACTTTAACGGAATTATTGGAGATTGGAACATGGCGTCTCTACCTATCTACTTGGTTTAGAAGGTTATGTATCATTCTTCAACTTATTCAGTAGAAATTAATTAACTTCCTTTGAAAGCAATTCAGTATATTCAACTGTGCTATAGTAATCAGAAACGAAGTAAAACAACTTACAAAAAATTGGGTAGAGATTTAGGCGAGGGTGATGGAGAACTCAAAGCGTGGAGAGCAGAGTTTCCGTTTAAAGTTGGTTCTATAAGTTTGCTTGCATTGGAAGATGGTGGTGGAAGATATCTAATTGAAAAGCTATTTAAAAACCCAGAGAGGAGGAAAATGATGCGAAGGTCTTCGATTATGCCTCAGCACTATGGAAAGAGTATGACTCAAATCCTGAAGGGTTCTTGACCGAGCTTCAAGATGGATGTTGTAGAGAAATTCCCCTAGAAAATGAGACTTAGTGCAGAAGATCAGAACACTACTATCGTAGCTATAGACAATTTGAAGCAAGAAACCAAGGATTTAATGGAATTTTTAAACAAGTACACAGACTTTAAGGTTATAGTCCTTCAACTTGAGCGCCGCGTTGGAAATAATTTGGAAGTGATTATTCCAAAATTATATGGCGTTGAAATATAACGTGAACCCCACTGTCGCCTTAAGCCCCTAATAACTTGGAAGAATTTATAGAAGGATGCACTATTCTCGCCAAAGAGCTGTATCAAAACCTAAAACAGACAGCTGAAAGAAAGTGACGGATTAAGCCCGTGATCACAGTCTTTCTTCTACAATGTCAAATATAAAGGAAAATCTTTATCCTCTTCGTAATGTTGTGGAATGTTCTTACAATCATGGAGGATAACGTGGAAAGTAAGATACCGACAGAAGCTGCATTAAAGTTTAGAGCGGAGATCATCAAGATCAAAGCCCTAAGCATTTTAATAACCATAGATATGTAATTAATGGCATTAGATAAATGGATTTGACAAATGGCGCGCGTTGAATATGGCCCATTCATTGAAGGTATTAATTGCCAATGCGGCTGGCTATGGCAACTTGGGTGATGATTCTATTAGAGACGCTTTAGTAGGCGCAATTGAACAGCTAAATCCTGCCGTAAAAATTGTTTGTACGCACCCTCCTCCCCATAAGGCGCTTGTAAAGGAGGCAGATCTCATTATTGTTGGCGGCGGGGGTCTTCTTTACGATAGCGACTTTGCTAATGTCGTGTACTACATGAGCTATTTAGAGTGGGCTCAAGAATTCCAAAAGCCCAATATCGCCCTCGGAGTAGGTGTGCAAGGCATTATCACAGAGAAGGGGAAGGAATATTATAAAAAAGTGTTGAATAAAGTGGATCTAATAACCACTAGAGATCAAGAGTCAAGGGACATATTAATAAATCATCTTGGGATTTCTGCTCCAGTCCATGTATGCGCTGACTTGGCGTTTTTACTCAAGCTACAGTTAATGAATAAGACTCAAGAGCCTGAAGAAAATAAACCGATATTAGGAATCTGTGTCAGAGATTTTCATCCAGATTTTCCGCCGAGGAAGAGGCATGTTAACTCTGTTCGGGAAGCCCTTAGGATAATAAATGATGAGTTCAAACTCGTTTTCTTAACATTCAGTATGGATGACTATGAATTAAATATGAAGCTTCATTCCGAATTTAAAAACTCGAGTTTTTTCTTTTACAACTACAATGAAGGCTGGACAGTGGAAAAATTCTTGCCTCTTATTAGTCAATGTGATTTAATGCTTTGCACCCGATACCATGCGTTCATTTTCTCTATCATA
>JAWBOR010000180.1:0-3942 GCA_038826015.1 Bathyarchaeia archaeon | reverse complement strand
GCCAGAGAATAAAAGGCGCCTAAACCTCAGCCTTCGCTTTTTCTAACGCCGTTTCAACTGCTTCCCTTATAATGTAGCCGCCAATATGCAGTACCAGCCATACTGGTCAGCTGTGTAAAAGTCTTTACTGTCAATAAGGAGATCATACCAGTATTCGTATTTAAGTCCGCATCCAGTTATCTTCACTATTGTTTCTCCGTCGTTCGAGAATTCACTAGGCGTAATTTTCACACCTGGCAAAACAGTGAAAATGGCGTACGCGTATGTTCCAGCGGGGTCGTCTTCAACAGCTACAACTTGGTTTTCTCCACCGTGCGCATGTGGAAGCGTGAAGGTGAACTTCCAATAGCCATTAGTGTTAACCTGTAGTTTCTCGATAAGAACCATAGGTTGGCTTAAGCCCCAGTCTATGTAATACCATGTTACGGTAACATTGTATTTCTTATCCGCTGTTGAGGCTGTGAATCCATATCCTTCAGCTGTGACTTGCACGTTCTCGCATGGTACTCCCTTGTTAGGCGTTAGGACAACGGTTGGAACAACGTTTACGGTGATGTTGAATTTGATTTTTGTGTCGTCAATTGTAATTTTGTGTGAACCAACACTTGTGATTGGAACAGTTATTGTAACGTTGAAGAATCCTGTGCCGTTCGCCGTTGTGGTGCCAACAACTGTGGTTCCATCCCACTTAATTGCGACTGCTCCTGGATGGAAGTAGTTGCCAGCAATAATCAGGGGGCCAAGCACCTTAGCATTAACGATAAGGGCGCCTGAGGAAAAGTCTGTATCATGACCAAACAAGAATCCGGCTGCTGCTACACGGTTTTCTGTTGGACCTTTAACTTGTATGAGGCCTCTCCAATATTCAGCAAAAAGAACGGTATCAGAATATCCTACTTTTTCTTCAGCTTTGAATTCAACATTTGAAGTTGTAATTGCTTGTTCTCCGGATGCCAAATACTTAGCGAGGTCTGGAGCAATATATGAATACGTGCATTGACCGTTCGCATCAATAGCAAGGAAATTAATAATTTCTGTTTTTGTTGCTCCAATGTAATAGCTTAGGTTAACATAGTTGCCGCTTGCTGTTGAAGCACCCCAAACTTTAAGGGTGATTGCTGCCTGTCCAGGTCCACTTGTCGGAGTAACCTCAAGTAAGAGGGTTACTGTTAAAGGTCTGTCAGTAACTGCGACAGCAGCAGTCTGACCGTCGAAGGCTTTGATGTACCATTCGCCGCCTGCATATTCCTTAGGTATCGCCCCCTCAATAGTATCTTGACCTACTTTGTATCCTGGATAGGTTGTTGAGTCGATTGCACCTGCTCTAATGTGGGCTACGATAAATGTTGGGCCATATGGTTTATCATCCGGCGACAGAGATGAGGAACCGTCTCTACTAAAGTAGAGTCTAACTTGGCCACCGCTGAATGTCACTCCGTCAAAATAAAGTTTAATTGTTCCTCCAGCTTGGACCACCACTTCTGGGCTAGGTCCATAGGCTGGTACGTTGATATAGATGTTTCCTGTTGAGCCGAGTGTTGGCTTAGGAGCTGCTGATAGCGCCATTGCGGAAATTAGCATTGCAAGTAAGAGTAAAGATATTTTTCGCATTTTCCTTTTTTCTCCTTAAATGTTAGTGGTTAAAAGTCTCATTGTCAGAGTATTTATATCTTGTGTTAACAAACTGCAACGTTTTGTCGACAAAAAATCATGCAAAGTCAACATACTAATGCCAGAAACTATATGAATATAATATGCGGATATAGAACTGATCAAAAACTGAACGGTTAAAGCGTCTTTAACCGTGCATACGGCGAACACCACTTTTTAGAACAAAAAATTCAAAATGTGGGGGAAAGAGCTTCCTATAGGTTTGCCGCGGTGGCTTCTAGACTGAATGTTCCTCTTCTGGCTTTTGCGGTTCAGATTCGAGAAGTGTAAGGCGTATGATGCCCTTGAAACAGTTTTTCTCATGAGTCTTGTATCCTAATGAACATGCGGCTCCTTCGATGAAATTCTGCAAAAGAAGAGATCTTTCCTGAGAGATAAAGGTTGAAATGCACTTTAGCTCAATTTTACCCTTACCTCTGTTCACATTGATCTCGTTCAGGTCCCATCTGCCTTCTTGAAGAAGCCTCAAGAATGCCTCAAACGGCTGCTCAAACTTTTCTTTTAGGTAAATTCCGTACCATTTCCCTGCTTGGTACCACATGTGCTGAAGCTCTTCTCCGTTTTCTCCGAACGTTTTCTGTATCAAATAGTCCAGAATGTCTCTGGGCGTGTAAACTGTGCCTGCCTCCTTAGGCACGTTGAGAACCTCAAAAGTGTCTAAGATTTCCTTTAGGCTTCGCTTCATCTCGTATGCTCGGGATGCCTGCTCAAAAATCTCAGTTACGTAACTGTACAACGTTTTTCCTTGGCTAGCTGCCTCTTGGCTTAGCTTAGAAACTAGGTCACTGGGCGCCCTGATGAGCTTCTGTTTTCTCGAGCCTTTACCAGACATCACTTATCCAACGGCTTCACAAATCTTAAGTTAATTATGCCTTTCGAAACTTCGCCCTTGTCAAGGTTGAATCCAAGAGCGTTTAAGGCGCCTTCAAGGAACTTGCTAAAGAGCTCCGTGTACGTGGCTGAGAACTTCGAGCTTAAGCACGTAAGAATCGCGGTCTCTTTTTCCTCAAAAATCTTAAATTCTGAAACGTCCCAGAAGCAACTTTTTATAGCGTCTTCAAATTTCTTTAAATCACCATAATAGTGCCCATACCACTGCCCAGTTTCATACCAAAGCACAGTCATCCTTTCCTTGCCAACCCTCTTGTAGGCGGCTTCAGTTAAGTCGTACATGATTTTTTCAGGAACAAGGATGAATCCCGCGTCCTTCATCGCCTTAACTGCCCACCTGTCATCAAGCACAGTTTTAAGCGACAAACCTATCTCTTCAGCCCTTATGGCCTGTTCAAGAATGTCGTTCACATAGTCATATAGCGTTCCCTTTCTGGATGAAATCTCTGAAATCTTATCAGCCAGATCCAATCTTGCAGCAAGCATCTTCCTTTTCATGTACTACTCAATCCTCCGGAGGCGCCATAACAAATTTTCGGAATCTAAATATTGAATATAGCAATGCTGTCTTAATAGTTTGCCCATAATTCGCTATTATGTCTAATAGTTAGAACACAAAATGTTCTTGGGATAAGAGAAGGAAGATTAAATAAGGAACTAAAAATTTAAATACACTACCAAAAATCTTTATTCGCCTATGAGGACGCGGTGAAGAAACGATGCCTCAAAAAATCCAGCTTTAAACCAAAAACTGGCAGTTTTAAGTCTATAACAGAAACGAAGCTGGTTGAAGGCATTTTAAAACCATTTTATTGGAGAAGTAGACTTTGGAATACGCCGTGGAAACTTTCCAATTAACAAAAACCTTCGAATCGAAAGAAAAAGGCCAAAAACGAGTAGTCAGGGCAGTTGACCAAGTGGACATCAAAGTAAAAAAAGGAGAATTCTTCGGACTGCTAGGCCCAAACGGCGCAGGAAAAACCACGCTGATTAAAATTCTCTGCACCATAATTCTCCCAGACCAAGGAACAGCGAAAATCAACGGATACGACATCCTGAAACAGCCGTACGAGGTGAGAAACAGCTTCGGATGGTTCCACGGCGAAACCGGAGGCAGATCCCTTTACTGGAGACTTAACGCCGAAGACAATCTAAGGTTCTATGCCTATCTGCAGAATGTTCCAAAGGACATCGCTGAAAAAAGAATCAATGCGCTGCTAGAGTTCTTCGATTTATCTGAGGATAGGAAAAAGCTGGTTAAAGAATACTCAACAGGCATGAAGGTCAGAGTCATGCTTGCGAGGGCTCTGCTTCATAACCCGCCAATTTTGTTCATGGACGAGCCTACAATCGGGTTGGACACAATAAGCGCTGTGGACA
>JAWBOR010000179.1:2697-3946 GCA_038826015.1 Bathyarchaeia archaeon | reverse complement strand
AGCGGCGAGGTTGACCGTCTGTGGCCGGAAGGCGTCCCACAGATCCGCAACGAGCACGGTTCGGCTTGCGTCACCGGCTACGCCCTCGATAACTCAGGCAACCTGGTCTACCTGGGCATGGTTGGGCACAAGACGGTGCTCGAGTCGATCCAGGCGACCATCCAGGCCAGGCAACGCAAGAAGCTCTTTCTCAAAGGCCGGCCGGTCTGCCCGTTAGCGACTCACTACTGCCAGACCTGGCAGCATTTGCCGGACTACGGCGCGTACCACGCAACACTTATCGCTGATCCCGCCCTGCCGGGTAAGTGGCAGCCGGGGGAGGAGGTGGTTTTCTTACTTGTGTTCGAAGGTGAGTTACAGGATGGATCGACGCCAGAGAGCCGGGCAATCAGATTGCTCGCTCCACGTCTCTCAGAAGCTTTACCGATCCCTATCGTGGACAGTTGGACTCGGGCTCTCTGGGACAGAGGTTTAGAATACCAACTCATCGGAGAATTAGGAATCGCTGGGGATTGCCTCTCAGGATATTGTTTGCGAATCTCTGAGTTAGAATGGCAGGCTATTCTCACAAAATTATTAAAGGAGGATAAGATAGAAATATTAGATTTCTGATACGCCTAGAACAGGGGGAGTAAACGCTCCCCCTTAACCACATGGTGATATCTGGCTATCTATAGTTTTAGTATGAAAGTGCCGGTTTATTAATATTTAAACACGTTAAATAAGTTTAGCCACCGGACAATTTACAGTCATAAGTAAGTGCAAAGGCAGAGATGAAAGTGAAGGGCTTTGATCAATTGACGTTCGATTAAAGGCAGGTATAAACCCGAATAACAACTGTTATCCCTTGTTTAATTTGCCGATGATGGTCGTTACCTGTTGTACTACTTCTTATGCCAGAACACTTTCATTAATCTCAGTCCTAACCTGCTGTTTTTTCCATCGCGTTCACGAATAAGGAGTATATAGTAACGGCAAAAAACTGCGACAAATTCATACTTTGAGCGTTTCTTTCGAGGAAATCTTTAGTCATAACGTAATTAAAATATTTGTTGTCTTTGTGTTCGCCGAAGCCATCTGTCATCCCGTTGATAATTCCCAGCCACTGCAGGGCAATCTTCCTCCCCATGTTAAGCTGCAGAGAAAAAACAATACTCGAATTATTACGCAAGTGAAGGGTCAACTGAGTATCTTTTAGCTCGACTCCACTTAAATCCTCGTAATAATTTGACGTTGATGATTTTCTGTC
>JAWBOR010000179.1:0-2687 GCA_038826015.1 Bathyarchaeia archaeon | reverse complement strand
ACGCCTACTTGTCGCAATCAGAATTCCTCTTGTTACATTGTCTGCTCTCTTTATCGCCCACTCACGATTCGTAATAGGCATGTATAAGGCGTAATACACTTCATCCCGGTAGAATATTTCGCCCATTTTCGCCAACTCACCTCTAGATTCTTCTTGGTACTTTCTCTCCAAAGTTATGTAGTCACGAAAACGGAACAATGAATCTTGCCAGGCAACCATTTCTCCTTTCGTGAATGCCTGTCTCTTGGATCGATGAAGCCTTTCGGCTGTTTCTAATCTGATTGCTTCTTTTGCACTTATCTCGGCTCCTGGTTTCAAAAAACGCTGGATCGACTCTTCAACAATATAACCTCGTTCAACCCCCAATTCCTCAAGTGTAACGTTAGTTGGTATCGGAATATTATTTGACAAATGATGCCTAACGAGTAGAAATGCCCTGCAAAAACAGTCCACCTCAGGGCCATTCGAAAATTTTATCTTCGTCTCTTTCATCCCGTAAAATCCATATAAAGATCCCCAAGAAATGACCAGATTTGTATAGTTGCTATTCCTTTCCAATTTATACTCCGTACGCCCTTCAATCTCGATCGTTTCGTACATAGGATTCGGGTACGGTTCATAGCCAAGCGAAGTCGATATATAAACAAACATGTAAACAAGTCTGTCTGGAAATAAAAAGACCGCATTCATGGATGGCCTATCGTCCATGCCATAGATTGTCAGAAATCCAATAATTGGCTGCATGATATTTCCCTGCTCATCTTTTGGTTCCAGATTACTTGGGGTAATTCTCGTTTCCATGTAATCCGAAAGGAATTCCGACAGGGTTATTTCACGAGTCCGGTAGCCTGGTTGGTCGCTAATTTTCATTTTCCCTCTTCATTGCGGTAAACTAAAAATTGTTTGTGATTTCTCCACAAATGACGCTGAATTTATTCACGCAGAGAAACATTTACAGCCTTTTCCTACTCTTACATTTTCATATGGCTAGAATTGAAAAGTGTTCCACTTGTACAGCATAAAGACAACCACCCAGCGACTAAAAATTTACCAAAGTGGCGAGTTATGTTTGCGCCCCCCGTTGTGTATAAGACGTATCGTTAGTATGGCATACTCAACGACTTCCGGGTTTTCCCAAAACGATTTAAGTATTTCCTCCGGATAATGTAATGTTACGATTTCTGCTAGTTGGTCAAACTCTTGCAATGTTTGATAGGCGTTGTCCGTACCGATAATTTCAAATAGTGAATTTTTGCTTTTCACTATTTCAAGTGCTTTGTCAATACCCTCCCTTATTAATCTCATAAAAAAAAGATATCTGTATCTTGTCCAATTTTAGATGAAATGGGTGGGAAAAATGCGGCATAGAGAAAGGCTTTGTAAATTGTGGTATTGAGAGAATGCTGATTGAAAAGGTTATTCATTGCAAACTCTAATTTTGTATTGATTGTATCTTTATCTGTTAGAGTAATAACCAAACCGGCCTTTTTCATCACATGATTAAGAAGAACCATGACAGATAATTCGGATTCTGAAAACTCCATCTTTCCGGTTGGGTCGTGACTTACAGAATCGCTGAGTTGTTGATACAAATCCCAAAATTCTTCTGGAATAGTATTACCTTGCTTATATTTAATAAGCCAAACGAACATCCTTTCTGCTATCAAACCAAACTCATAGTTTTCAGCTTTTGCCTTTTCAAATCGAGCAATCATCTGCTCTCGAGCTTCATCGGCGGAAATCGATTCGGATTTATTAGAATTATCGCTTGTCATCAAGATACTCCATCAAAACCCAGGTTGTTTGTTGTAAGCTTTGTTGTCTAACTAGACGGGCATTATTTTTTTCTGCGTTGCATTGATTGATAAATTGCTGCTTGTCGAGCTCTTTCTTCTTCTTCATCCAGGCGTTTCCTACCTAGGGCAATTAAGGTCGCGTTAGGCTTAATCGGCCTTGATGGAACCTCGTCGATATAAAACTCATATTTGCACAACTTACATCTAAGAGGGGCTTTTCCGTCAATGATATCTTGTTCTGCCTTTTTTCTTTTTGATATTAGAAACGGTAGAGCAATTAGCCCTGGAATAATATAAAAGAAAAAACCAAGAATTGTCAGGATTAGACACCCAACAGGCGCGTTTGTCATCTCAATATCATAACCACCACAATTAGGACATTGATCTTGAGAAGTTGCCATATTTTCCTCCCTATACTCAAAAAATCCTATTCGAAAAATTCGTTTGTATTACATAAAGCCCAACGAGAAAACCAAAATCGTTTTTTGCGTTTCCTCTAACGAAAGCAGAGTAAATATCATACGTAGGCAAGTTCGAAATTTCAGACGAAAACTTGATTTAGCAAAGGAGGATCCTATGATTAATATTCTACACTAGATCCATGGATTGAACAATGTTTCTCAAATTTCGGGAGTGGCTAAAAACTGGGTTAGAATAGGGGCATGATCAAATGTCCCAAATGTCACCGCACGGAACGCCAAAACCGAGCTGGAAAAACAGACAGTGGCAGCCAACGCTATCGCTGTATGTTCTGCCAGATCAAATACACGCCCAATCCCAAGCCCTGGGCTTACCCCGAGGAAGTGCGCCGCAAAGCCCTTCAGCTGTATGTGGATGGGATGAACTTGCGTCGGATTGCCCGCCATCTGGGTGTTCATCATCGCACAGTCT
>JAWBOR010000178.1:0-3972 GCA_038826015.1 Bathyarchaeia archaeon | reverse complement strand
CTAAAGGAATCTCTGTAATTTAGGGCATTCATGAGTTTATCGCCTCCAACATCGAGTGAAAAAAATCCGAATATGTTGTCAAAAGCCTCGAGATCGACTCTCTTCATAGCTTCGTCTACTTCCTTTTGAAGGTATTCATAAGAATATTCTTCGTTAAGCAAGTCAAGCAGTTGTCCTTCGTTTCTGAGTTTCTCTCCTTCCACTTCTCTCACAATTTTTCTGGCCAAGCAAATATCATTTAACTCGTATGGATAGCGCGATTCATTGGTGATCAATGGCTCATATATTTGAGTATTAACTTCATTGACCCAACTTCCTCGTCTATTTACTCTGCCAAACCTTTGTACCATTGACGGCAGTGGTGATATTTCTGTAAAAAGTACATTGTAGGAAATGTCTAATGAAACCTCGCTGATTTGTGTCGACACCAACACATGAGGGGTTTTGCTTTTCTCGTCTATTTCTTCTTCTTTTTTCTTTCTATCGCGATACATGAACCTCGAATGAATGAGTATAATTTCGCTTGGCGATAGATACTGCCTGAGAAGCTTTGCAATTTCTATGGCCTTGTCAACAGTGTTAAGGAGCGTAAGTACCTTTTTCCCTCTCTTGACGTACTCTACTATTAAGTCGATGCTTTTTTCCAAGCAGTTTCTATTGTAATTTAACATTATCCTTCTTCGTTGGCGGTACTCGTTTGCATAGTCAAGAAAAGATTTCTTTGGGATATCCAAGCCCTCCATAAGAAACTGACTCAAGGCATCAGGCATGGTGGCCGACATAAACAACGCTTTCAGTTTATAAGAATCTGCGTATTTTTCCAGAAAGTATTTAGTCAAACTTAGCATCAATGGATTAAGCAGATGAACTTCATCAAAGATTAGTCCAGAGTCTCTGAACATGATTCTTTTAGTGTGGTACTTGCCATATTGCAAAAACGACAAAAGAAACTGATCAATGGTCGTTATGACGAACGGCGACATGAAATTCTCTACAAAGAATAGCTCATTCAGCTTGTCTTCATCCTCACTTACTTCTGCATCATAAAAATAAAAGTACTTGGCGACATCGCTCCCAAGCCCATCTGATAGCTTGGCGTGGAATTTGTTTATCGCGGTGATGGTTGGCAGTAGGAAGAAGATTTTTTTCACAGGCTTGTTTAGCAAAAATAGCAAAGAAGCAGAGGTTTTCCCCCAACCTGTAGGTGCTCTCAGAATTCCTATATTGTCTAACTTTTCCAACTCGAGTTCTTGTTTCCAAATTCTGTCGTCAATGCTGTCACCTATGATTGCCTTGACAATTTTTTCATTCACTTCTGGTCCTTTCGGTCTGAACGATTCATCGGTTGCTGAAAGAATATCTGCAATTTTGAACAATCCAAAGATGTCAACTAAATTAACCCGGCTCTTGATGTCTATCTCTTTTGTCTTGCTCTTCACCTCATCGACAAGAGGTTTGTACTTTCGCACGCCTGTGCTGTCGCTCAGTCTTGAGTGGTGCTTCAAAATGAGATACCAAAGAATAAAAGTCCATTCCTTGTCACCTTCGAACAATTTAGCGTTGTTCATAAGCCACTCGACAGACATGGGCGAGTGGGGAGGTTTCTTGCTTCTGTTAATATCCCAGTCTTTGCATAGCTTGCCGTAGTCATGATACTCAGCGAGGTAATGCGCAACTTCACGATAAACCTCTGGAAAATCATCGTAAAACGCAAGAAATCGTTCAAGTATATGCTTAACTTCTTCTATGTGTTTAACGAGCAATTTTCCTTCATGCGAATGTTTCTTGTATTTACTGTCCCACTCCTTACAAAGATTATCCTCGAACAAACTTGAACATCCCCAAAGGATACAACGCTATTCCTGTGCTACTTACAACATTCACGGGTTCCTTAAGCCTGAGTTGCCCCTTCAAAACGAAGTAAAAGTTTGGGCTTTCAGAGCGAGTCTGCATCACTGGAAGAATACTGAGAATAGTTTCGCTGGACTCAAGTCGACTGACCATATCTTGAGGAGCATAATTGCTTACAACCTCACTTTGAACGACATCAGCAAATCCTTTGATTTTTAAGTCTTCAACGAAAAAGTCGTTTTGCCCGCCATATGGGAGGTAAATCATGTTATTGTTCTTCAAGAAAGTGAAGTACTTTGCTATCTCCTCAGATCGTCCAGCCATTGCTATCAGGTAAGTCGGGTGATTGATGATCTGTGTTCGAACTACCCCCTTTTGGACTTTCGAAGTTTTGTATTGAAGAAAGGTCTCATTTTCGATAACTAAACCTTCATGCTTTACAATCCCAGAACCGAAAAGCAACTCTTCAAATTCGTCTTTAATTCCCGTTCTATCTATGCCCAGCATTGCTCCGAAGATTCCTGCCACAGATGTGGGTAATGGCATTGGGTACGTAAGTCTGAATCCTTTGGTATAGTGAACTTTGAAGAAAGCTTCGTAGAAAGTTATTTCAGCTATGATGGCTTGCATGGTTTATGTATTTCCCAAATAGAATGCAGCTATCTTGTTTATCGCGTCCTGTACAGTGATTATCGGCAGTGGTATGTTCTGCAATCTTTTTGTAATACCTTTATAGTCAATCAGGTATGCCTCTGCTTTCTTGTTTCTGACAGCGTCCAGATTGACAAACATATTCAGCTTTTCTGCGTCGATTGTTTCGTCTTGTAGTTTGTAGTCAAGATATTGATAGATGGGCATAGCCCCGTGGGAAAGTGATATCAATGCAGCATAATATTCAGGTACATTGAGCGAATTTGTCCTTCTGGGAAGAACGTATGAAGGTGTCAGTAAGACGTCGAGAAAGTCCCTTAGCCTTTTTCTGCGATCTTCAAGAGACAATTGGGCAGGAAGATCATCGGGGGCGCCCGTTTGTTTCTTGTCTTCTGTGAAGTCGCCTATGTAGTCATACAACAAGCAATTCAATCTTCCAATGAAATCTGCAACTTCGACTTCAAAAGGAACAGGGTTTGAGCCACTTGCGATCTGCCTTGGAAACCTGGCTGCGAACTCGGCAACTATCGACGTGTCCTTTAATGCCCTTAAGTAAGAAAACGATACAGGTGCCTGGCGCCTTCGGGCT
Source organism: Bathyarchaeia archaeon (assembly GCA_038826015.1). Lineage (GTDB taxonomy): Archaea > Thermoproteota > Bathyarchaeia > Bathyarchaeales > DTEX01 > JAWBOR01. The sequence goes on along the minus strand of JAWBOR010000178.1, from coordinate 881 downwards.
TGTTCTCTGCGCCCCATGGTTACCATATATCCAAACAAATCATTGTCAATGAATCTATCTGGTCGTCCTGAATCGCTCAGTCTTAGAGCTTCAACGGCATCAGGATTTTCTACAAACGGGTCTATTTCATAGCCTCGTTCCTTTAAAGCTTGTCTGATAGAATATTTTATTGCTCGGGATGAGACGAAAGGAAGCACTTCTCCCGCAGTTGAATACATTTTCTTTAGAGTTACCCTTGTCCCTATGACTTCGTCAGCATTGACATTTCCATAAATCCTTGCTAAGATTGAGATCTGTACTGCTTTTCTGCCTTTGACTTCCATCTTATTCACCTTCACTCTTTTTTCTACTTCCAGAACTCGCAAGCGAGTTTAAAAATCCAGACAAGACAGCAGATTTAACATAACGAAAACTATCACCATGCCATCTGACTTCAAACAGTTTGCCATACATTGAAACATCGATAGCAATATTTCGGTTAGTTTTGTATTCTATCAATCTCCCAGATAACTTCTCCAGAAATCTGCCTGGAAGGTCCTCGCCTCGAACATCAAAAATCAGCCTTCTAAGAAGGTCGTCTCCCTTATCGCTTTCTTTGAGAATAGTCCGCCCAACAGCGTAAGCCCAGTTATATATCTCTTCATACAATAAATTATCCTCCGCATCTTTGAATTAATGCGACAGTTGACTTTTAAAATTTTCTACATCTTGAACACATGTGTTAAACAGACAGATTATGGTCTAAAAAAGAAAACTAACGGGGTTGGCATGTTTGTTTGTGTCCGCATCCGCCTTGACACTTGTGCTTAGCCACTCGTATGGGCGGTAGTTCCTCATCCTTTATTATTCGTTTAATGTGTCCCAAAACCCGTTTAACATAA
>JAWBOR010000177.1:0-3974 GCA_038826015.1 Bathyarchaeia archaeon | reverse complement strand
CTGCAGGCTTTGTAATCTTGGCAGTCATGACTACCCTGCCCGAACTGACAGTGGCCACATTTGCTGGTCAACGTGGTGTTGCAGGGATTAGTGTAGGCGACATATTAGGATCACATATATTTAATATAGGCATTATAATAGGGATATTGGCAACGCTTCGGTTCATTGAAAAACTGTGACACATCTTCGCTAATAGAAATCGTCGACTTGTTATTTCTTTCTTCATCAATCCCTCTTTTTCTCCTAATATTCAGAATAGCCAGTCCTTTTATAGGTGTTGCACTGATAGGAATATTCGCATTCAGCCTCTATAGGATGGGCAGAAAGATAAATCCGTCTTCTGACAAGATTAATGAAAAAGTCACGGGACAAGGAGCAAAAAGAACCTTATTTTTGTCAGCTACGATAACAGTAGCTGCGGTAGTTGTTATAATAACGGCTCATTTTGTAGTTATTTCCGCATCTAAAATAGTCATAATTCTCGATCTTTCTAAATTTTCTATTGGGGCTAAAATTGTAGCGATAGGCACTTCTACTCCGGAACTCCTCTTTGGATTAATAGCGATGAAACGAGGACGAATTCATCTAGCCCTCGGAGACGCTGTGGGTGCAAATCTCACAACCATAACCTTGGTTTTAGGATTAGTTCTCACTTTTTCACCTTTTGCGGTTAATCCAACAATCTTTGTGGAAACATTAGCATTTGTATTGGTTACAAATCTCATTCTTTGGAGATATTTGACAAAAGGTGGAATTTCTCAAATCGGTGGAATAGTCTTAATAATGACATACATCCTTTTCCAAGCTATGATAGATTAATAAGTACTCTGTATTCATCAGTATTTCAGCTTTTGGATTATTGGAGCCAACGCTGTGATTATGTTGTTTATTATAATGATATTAGTGACGATTAAAGGATACAAAAAGGCATATGGAACCGGATTGGGCAACCCAGTTAACGCGTTGTAAACCAAAACACTTAATGTAGCATTGGCCAAACCAGTTCCACACATCAAAGTCATAAACTTTTTATGCTTATACATGTCACTTTTTAATGTAGAAACCCTAACAGCAACATGCCGAAACATCAAGTTAATGACCACAATTATCCCTGCATAGAGAAACCCGAGCCAATAAGGCATATAAACTAACCCGAGAAACACAAAAAAGAAAGCCCGTATCAAAAACGCGATCTCTCCTTGAAATTTCTTCACAGTTTCAGTAATCTCTGTCATGTAACTCAAATCGGTTTTTCCGCCTGTAATTCTATGTAACGTCTCATAGTTTCCTAACGCTAAACCGAATAGAAGTGCTGCAAGTGATCCACTTCCACCTAAAAACTCTGTTCCTGCAAAGCAAAGAATGAGAGCAGCAATCGTAAGCATATAATTGTACTCTTGTTTCTTAGTAACGCCTAATATTTTGATCCATATGAACCCTACAATAAACCCTAGGACAATGCCCACGGCGAATTTCGACGCAATAACGGATGCTGTTTGTTGAAGGTCCACTAAGCCCCCAAGATACATCTGCAAAAATGTAATCACCAGAACTATGTTAAACACATCTGTAATTGTTGATTCTAATGAGAGAGTTACACCCACTTCATCCTCAACATTTAATTTTCTCATTAATGGAACCATAACGACTGAGCTTGTTCCAGCAGTCATTGGGCCAAGCATTAATGCTTCAAGCCATCCAAAGCCCAAAACAAAATAGCCAAATATTAAGACAAAAACCATGGCCATCAAGACGTAAAGGACTCCGAGTATTGTAGCCCTGAAGCTTTGCGAGAGAACTTTATAAATCTCCATATTAAGTCCCCCTTCAAATAAGATGATCATTAAAGTCAACGGGGTAAATATCGGCGTAACAGACATCATCTCTTCAGGCAAAAATACTTTTAGTACAGGACCTAAGATGATTCCAATTGCTATTAGAAATAAAGTGTCGGGAAAACTTGTCTTCTTAAAAAACATATTGGCGAGGAAGCCAATGACTATGATGACCCCCGCAACTGAAAAAACTGTAATAACATCAACCATAGATCTTCAGTATTTTTTAGTCGACACAAGATTATAAAATTTAGTATTAATTAAACTGTCAGGTGGTTTGGTCTGGCACAAAAATGATTATGCTCACTCTTTGAATTTCAATATTCAAAGATTGTCTAAGACAGTAATAAAAAGCAAACTGACTGAAAATTTTTGAGAGAAAATAATGGGGGTTATTTTATCGGTAAGATGCGTAAACTTCGGTTGGGATAGCATGTTTACTATTGGTGAGATAAGCTTCAATCTTTCTGAAGTATTCGAGGACTTCCTTGCCTTTCAGTGTTAACTTGTATATCGTTCCTTCTTCTCCTTCTATTTCAACCAGCATCTCTTGTTTCATTAGAAAATCCAGTTGTTCCTTCAGTCTTGTCCAAGATAGGTTGGCCCTGTACATTATATGCGTCGGCTTCTCGTTTCCGTCGGCAACAACTTTTAGTATATCAATAAGTATTTCCATCTGTGATCTGCGTGTCATGTTGCTCACGGTGAAAAGAAGCTTTTATAAATCTTATTTATAAGCTTTATGAATTATAAGTTCAAAATCCATATTTTTCATCTATTTATTTCCGTGAGTTAACCGTTTGGAGTATCCTGTTCTCCTATTCAGAGGATAAAAATTAGAGATTTTTTAGCTCTCACATTCGGATTTTTGAGTTTTAAGCGTATTTGATTTGTTATGCCTTAAATTAGTTCTAATGATATCCAAACCTATGCAAAATGAGGTTACAGAAGACAAAGCCATCGAAGCTAAAAAAATTGTTGTTATGTAGTCATCTAGGGTTAAAGGGAAAACTAGCATTGCAAATCTGCTTGTTGGAAACCAGATTGCGAGCAGTGAGGGGGCCCATATGCCAAAAGCTGCGACAAGAAATATGTAAGGCAACGTTCTCTTTGACACCATACTTATCCTCTGGATTATGCACTTTCCGCTGTCACTATTATGGTTACAGTTGTTGCTTGATCTGCTGAAACCGACTTAGCGGTAGTAGTTATTTCAAAGTCAAATCTCCAATCTCCAGCTTTATCTAATGTAACTGCGCTGGGGTCGGGTGACGCCAATGTCATGGTGCATGCGGTGTCGCCGACGCTGTGGCTTGAGCCGCTGCCAACAGCAGCGAATTTAACTGTTATAGTGTACGTAGTGTAGTATGTGCTTAGAGAATCCAAGTCACTGTTGAAATGGAGATATACATTGTCTTTCGTTGTTGTGACGCTGATTATGCCGCCAAGAGTCGGCACCGTAGCTTTGGTATAAGATTTTGTTTCTCCTTCTTCAATGTTGCCTAAGGCAGAGTTCTGTACAGTCAGAGTTGCGATCTGTTTAACTGTCTGAGTAACACTATGCTGTGCTGTCTCGTAGACAAATGCTGAGACCGTAACGATGGCTAAGCTCAGCAATATAAATAGTGCACCGACTAGGCTTTTTCTCAACACGTTCACCTTTTTTGGTTACCTTTCAGTTTCTTTTTTAAAAAAACGTTGTGAATTCACCGTCCGGACAACCAGTCCACAACTTTTAAAATATTACTTACTCAAAATCTAGTTTTAATGTTCAGAAAAATGGCTCAGATAGTTTGGCTATTGTTCATATTAGGCGTTTTACTTCCTAGCTTAGTTCACGCTTTTATATACAGCCAACAGTCACATAGCGTGGCGCAAACGATTATCAACGTTAGTGTTTGGACAACCCCAACATCGGTCTACGGTAAGTGCGGCGAATTTATAGCCCACGAAGCGACTAAGACGAAAGACGACAATACAGGTTCTGATTGGTGGCATTTCGCTAATGAGCGTCACTGGATCATATTCGACATGGGTGAAACAAAAATCATCACTAAAGTGAGAGTTTACCAAGGCGCATATAAACTTCTGGATGTAAACTGTCATGTATCCAATAACCCATCGGATTGGGGCGAGGCA
>JAWBOR010000176.1:0-3981 GCA_038826015.1 Bathyarchaeia archaeon | reverse complement strand
TTGACTGGGTAAACTCAATCGACATAGACTGGGTCATCTCAAGGCGGAGATACTACGGAACCGAGATTCCATTATGGTACTGCAAACAATGTGGATATATTTATGTGCCAAAGCCTGGAAGATATTATCAGCCGTGGAGAGAGAAAGCGCCAATCGATAAATGCCCCAAGTGTAGCTCAACAGAGTTTCGCGGCGAGGAAAGAACCTTCGACACATGGTTTGACTCAGCTACCTCAGAGGTTTATGTGTTAGGATATCTCTGGAACAAAGATTTCTTTGAAAAGAACTTTCCATGCACTCTACGCCCTCAGGGGAAAGAGATTGTTAGAAACTGGCTTTACTTCACCATATTGAAGTCTCTTCTGCTCTTTGGCAAGGCGCCGTTCAAAAATGTTTGGATACATATGCATGTCGTTGACGAAGAAGGAAAAAAGATGAGTAAAAGCGCTGGAAACGTGGTTGACCCGCAAGAAGTCATAAAAAGGTTTGGAAGTGAAGCTTTCAGAATCTGGTCTGCATTAGAAGGAAACATAACAAAAGGCGACATCCGCTGCTCCTTCGAAAGGATTAAGGGAACATCTAAGTTCCTGACGAAACTCTGGAATATCGCTAGGTTCCTCTCATCATTTCCACAAGTATCCGAGGGATATGAATTGACGCCGTTGGACAAAATGATACTGGCTAAACTCAACGAGCTCATCAAAGAATGCCGAACAGGATACGAAAAGATGAATGCCTTTCAAGCTGCAACTGCAATCCGAACTTTCACATGGAACATATTCGCAGACCACTACCTTGAAGCCGCAAAATCAAGAGCTTATAACAGAGGCGGCATCTTCAATTCTCAACTTCAAAGAGGTGCATGGTTCACGCTTCACAAATGTCTCGAAACAATTCTAAAACTTTTGGCACCCCTCTGCCCCTTCATAACTGAAGCAATATGGGTTGAACTCTATTCGAAAGAAAGCATTCATATTCAACGGTTTCCAGAGGAAAACTCGCAATGGAAAAGCGATTTGGTTCAGCTATTGCCTAAATTCATCGAGTTCAACAATGCTATCTGGCAACACAAAAAGAATGAAGGATTAGCTTTAAGTCAAGAGTTACCACCGTACACATCAATAATAGCACCAATTGAATATAAACCCTTAAAACAAGACTTGGAAGCCATGCACAAAATTAATCTGCGTTTTGAGAAGCCTGAAAGCGGAGAGAAAATTCAAAAAATATCTGAAAATATCTTTATTGCACAAGAGGTTTCGCTGTGAGATTAAGATTGCCCTATGAATCTGCTTAAATCTACTTGTTTTTTGGGTTTACCTATATAGATTTCTCGGTCGAAAGTTATGCACATCCCGTCGAAGGCGGCTTTCGTGGATATCCCTGTTCTTTTTTCAATCATATCAGCCTCTCTTTTTGGGTCTCTTAATATTATTTGCATACCAAAATGGGTTATCACAGCCATCTCAGGACGCACAGCATTTACGACCTTTACTGCATCATCTGTTGTCATATGCCCCTTCCACGGTTGCCCAGAAGGTCTCAAAACAGAAAGGATGAGAAGCCTACTACCCCCATAAAAACTTGGGAGTTCATCGAAATATTCAGAGTCAGGCATATAGGCGAAGTCTCCAAAGTTTCCAGTTTCAAAGCGGAAGCCCACAGCATCCGGATCTGAATGCGCAGCCTTACAAACCCTGACTTTAACGTCACCGACTTCGAAAGCTGTGTTAACCTTCGCATCAATAGTTTTCTCAGGCATCTTCTGATGATAATTTGAGATTGACCGTTCACAAACATCATTACCGTTCAGGACACTGTGGGCCGCGGCTAACAACCCCTGTTTCTTTACTGTACCATGGCTCATAGCTTCAATAAGAACCTCCGCATCGTTTGCATGGTCTGGATGCGAATGGGATACCAATATAGCTCTAATTTTCTGAGGGTCTAAACCCATCTCTAAAGAGTAGACTAAAGCGCCTGGACCTGGGTCAATATGCATGTTCAATTTTTCTGAGAGTATACGGAGCCCCCCAGTTCTCCTTTTCTGTGTTATCATTGCAAACCGACCTCCGCCTGTGCCGAGAAAAATTATTTCCAACATAACGTTCTTTTGTGCTCTCCATAATCTTATATTTCATAATAAGCGAAGTTTTGCAATTAAATACTTCTATGCGATAATTAAAATCATAACAAATCTAAAGTATGCTATTTATATCCAAGATTTAAAGAATGTTGTTGGTGCGTTAAATGAAGATAGTGATTCGGATAGGCGGCTCAGTTATCGCTTCGCCTCCAAACCCTGTTCTTATTCAAAAACATTGTGAGATAATTCAAAATTTAAGGGCTCAAAGCCATAAACTAGTTGTTGTTGTTGGAGGAGGCTCGCCAGCAAGAGATTTCATCAAAATAGCCAAAGATTTGGGCTTAACCGAGCAAGAACAGGACGAGGTCGCCATATCGGTTTCAAAATTATTTGCTCAGCTTTTAGCATTGAAACTTGGCGGGTTAGAATGGAAATCAATCCCGTCATCTATAGAGGAAGCTATAAACATATTGCGGAAAAGAGGCATCGTAGTTATGGGAGGACTTAAACCAGGCATGACCACCGACACAGTCGCATCTTTAATCGCCTCTCAAATCCATTCCGATCTTATCATAAAAGCTACAAATCAAGATGGAATCTACACTAAGGATCCCGAGAAATACCTTGACGCTGAAAAACTTGATGAATTAAGCCTAGATGATTTAAGTAATATCTTAGAAGAAAAAAAACACGAAGCTGGAATACATCAAATAATTGATCCAGAAGCTGTTCGCATATTAAAAGAAAAACGCATTAAGACAATTGTCATAAACGGATTCAAACCCGAAAACATAATAGCTGCAGTGAAAGGAGAAAAAATCGGAACAAAAATCCAGTAACACTTAAATCTCAATTTTCTAAATCACAAATAAAGCGGGGGTCGCAGAGCCAGGTCAACCCTTATCAAGGACAACATGCGCGGAGCATGCGGGCAGAAGCCTCGCATGCACGCATGACTCAAGATCCCGTCCCGCAGGGGTTCGTGGGTTCAAATCCCACCCCCCGCACTTTTCACCGAACCCCCCCAATACTTTTTTGAGGAAGATTATTTGCGTTTTCTGTAGATTTTGTAGCCATCCCTTTCTGTAACGTACTCTTAATTAACCTCTTAGACAAAAGCCCAAAAAGACCTAGTGGGCAAAACTAACTCGTCCTTTTCGTATGTCTCCGTGCAAACATCTTCAACTATACCCTCAGAAGCTCCAGCCATAATGTTAGATCTACCTACGGCTATGGAAAAGCAGGGGTAATCATGTTTTTATTGATTTGGGCTTAAGTGTTTTAACTTCATGTGTATATTCAAAAGCTTTTACATCGTGATTTTAACATAATAGATATACGATGCCTTTATAATTTTATAACAGGTGTAATGTCAGGATGCAAGTTTTTGAAAAACTTGGAGTCTTTTATCTCGGCCGTATTTACGATTTTGAAAAGAGAACGCCTTTGGAGGATTTGTTGCTCTACGACTCTAAGGACCTAGTTACGCATGCGGTGTGCATTGGCATGACTGGAAGTGGAAAAACAGGGTTATGTATTTCTCTTATTGAGGAGGCGGCAATTGACAGTGTTCCCTCTATTTTAATTGATCCCAAAGGTGACTTGACGAATTTGCTACTCACGTTTCCTGATCTGCGAAGTGAGAATTTCTTAACATGGATAAATGTGGAAGACGCCGCCAAGAGGGGGCTTTCTCAAGAGGAGTTTGCCGCACAGCAAGCTGCTTTTTGGAAAGAGGGTTTACAGAAATGGGGTCAGGATGGAAGCCGCATTCAACGGCTTCGCGATTCTGCTGATTTCCTCATCTACACTCCTGGAAGTAACGCAGGTTTGCAGATCTCAATTTTAAAGTCTTTTGCGGCGCCTCCGCCTGAGATTGTGGAGGATGAGGAGTT
>JAWBOR010000175.1:0-4010 GCA_038826015.1 Bathyarchaeia archaeon | reverse complement strand
GCGTGTATCTTTTTTAAGGGAGATGCGAAATTAGAATTTAGACATTGTTCAGAGGTTCTCGATCTGTGAGATTACGATTAACTCTCAGTGGCCTAGAGCATGGACGAGTTGTTTTGCCTACTAATTATAATTACCTAATTCAAGCTGCTATTTACCGCAATATTTCGCGAGAATTAGCTGATTTTCTGCATGACAAGGGTTTCCTTTTCGGCAAGAGACGGTTTAAGATGTTTACTTTTTCAAGGCTTGAAGGTTATTGCAGAATGAATAAAGATAACAAACAGTTCGTTTTTGAAGGTGACCTGACCCTGCAAATTTCATCCCCAATTAAAAATTTTATCGAAGACCTCGCAATTTCAATTGCTAAGAAAGGCTTTATCGTTTTAGGCGAACACGTGTTTAAAGTGGCTGATTTGGCTTTCCCCGCTAAGCCATCTATGAAAAACCGTCAGTTAAGAATACGCATGCTTTCTCCTTTAACAGTATATAGCACGCTCATGACTTCTGATGGCAGGAAAAAAACGTATTATTTTTCACCCTACGAGAAGGAGTTTTCAGCTCTCATCAACTCCAATATAAAGAAGAAGCATTCTTTACTTTCGAGCAAAAATATAAAATCGGACATTAAGATTAAACCATTAAGGGTTAGAGAAGTGATCATGTTGTATAAGGGCACGGTTGTGAAGGGTTGGATAGGTCATTTTCTTTTAAGCGGTCCAAAAGCACTCCTTATGACCGCACACGAAGTAGGTCTTGGTGCTAAAAATTCACAGGGCTTTGGAATGTTTGAGGTGGTTTAATGTTTGATGCATTGAGGGAAATTGGCAAGGCGTTACTTTCAAGCGGCGAATTCGAGTTTCCCGTTGAAAGGATTAAAGGCAGAGGAACTCTGCTTGCCAAGGTTATTTTTGACATGGACAGCGGAAAATTGGAATGCGACTGCAATTTTAAATGCGATGTAGAAAGGGCGAAAGAGTTTCTTTGGATTGGTAATGCAGTGGGTCAGAAGCCGCAAATTGTACTGACCACTGATAACCCGAAATATTTGCTTGGTCCAAGCAAGCGTGGGAAGTGGGCAATCGGTCGGATAATTAGCGAAATCTGCGAAAAAGGATTTGATGATGAAGACATAAGAAAACTGAAGTGTATTCTCAGCGAGGTTAAGGAAAAGTTTTTTTCAGACGAGAAGAGTGCTCAGGATTTCGAAGTTGTGCTTACTCAGAAGGGATATCGTCTTCGGGATATTGCTCTCTTTACGACCTGTGTGAAGAAAGATGAGAAAATTATAGACTTGGTCAAAGAGACGGGCTACCGGAAATTCCTACGCTATACATTGTATGCGGCTGAGAGCCGAGAGTATCCTATTTTGTTTGGGAGATGCCACATCTGCGGCGAAGAAAAGAAAGTGCTAACTAACCCGTCCTACCCGGAGGGAACGCCACTATGCATTTACAACGTTGACAAGGCAGGTTTTATGCCTAGATTAAGCAGAAAGCCCGAAGACTTGTTGAAGGCGCATGCTGTATGTCCAGATTGCAAGGAAAAGCTTGTGTTGGGTTTGAACTTGGTAGAGCGAAAATTAACTGCAACGATCGGCAAAGAGTCTCCTGTAAAATTGAAGGTCTTCCTAATACCCAAAGTTGTGGGAACAGAGATGTCTTACGAGTTGTTGCGGGACATCGCTTCAAAAATGAGATCTGCTTTCGACGCGGTGAGGGCTTATGAAAGCCTAGAAGCAATTGAAAGCCTCATGGAGGTTTTCATGGGAGATGGAGGCCCCTACAGTTCCTCCTCAACCTACTTTTTGAATTTACTGTTTGGATATCGAGTATCCTCTCACTTTTCCTTTCAGTATTTAATCCAGGACGTCCCGGTGACGAGACTGTTGGAATTAGCTCGGTTATCTTCTAAAATTTCAAGGGAAGCCGCAAGCTTGTTTAATGAGGAAGTTCAGCAATGGTCTATTGGGTTCGAAGATATTTTCTCAATATTTCCTTTAAAAATAGCGCAAAACATGATTGACTGGAAACCCTTGGTCGAGCTGTTTAATTCCATACTCACCAGCACCATATACCCGAAGGAAAACATAATTTCTAGGGCGGTTCTATTCGCTAGGATTAACAGATATGGGACGTATGAAGGGTATAACATAAAACCGCCTAAAAAAGCTAGGGAAGAGCTGCTACTCTTGAGAGGTCTTTTTAAGTACAACTTATTATTAAAACTTTTAAGAGAAATTGGGGTTGTTGAAATGGAGCGGGAAAGCGAGGCAAAATCCTTTAAAATTCCTGACGGAGGCATTGAAGCTTTCTTCTCAACGATGAGGTATGTGGAGTGGCAAAAGGCGCTTTTCTTGCTTGGCGTTCTTGTAGGAAAGATAGGAATAGAACAGTACAAAAAGGGAGATGAGAAAAAAGCTGTTCTCAATAAGATAAACTTCGAGGGAATGTCGGCTGAGAGGGTGAAACTTCTAGCCAACCATGTGCTTGAGGGGTTAAGGAACTACAGGGCGCTTGGCGACCACAATGAGACGATCTACGCATGCATGAAGATGGTTATGGATAGAAATTTAGAAGCGCTTCGGAATCCAATAGATAACGTGTTTTACATACTTTCTGGGTACGCATATGTGACTCTTCAAGCTATAATGAGTGGAGGTGAAAAATGAATTGGAAGAGAGACTTGCGAACAGCGAGATCTTGTTAATATACGAAGCGAAAATGTGCAATCCAAACGGAGATCCCGACGCGGAGAATAGGCCGAGGATCGATCCGAAAACAAACATAAATCTTGTCTCGGATGTTAGGTTGAAAAGGTTCTTCCGAGATTACATCATCGAAAAGTTCGGTGAGGACCATGTTTATGTAACTAAAATTGCCGGCGAAAGCGTTAGAGCCGACACGAGAGTTGAGAAGCTTCTCGGAACCCTTGACGAAAATAAAGTTTGTGATGTGCTTAAGAAGTGTATAGATGCGCGGCTTTTCGGAGCAACCATACCTATTGGCAAAGGGGAAGCGGAAAAAGGCGCTTCAAAATCGTTCATTGGTCCAGTCCAGTTCACGTGGGGCTTCTCACTTCACAAGGTTGAACTCATGGATTCATCTGCAATAACATCAGTTTTTTCTGGCAGAGAGGCTGCTGAAAGATACGGCACAATGGGCAGGGACTGGCGCATTTACTATTCTCTAATAGGGTTCTATGGTGTTGTAAGCGGTAGAAGGGCTAGAGGAACGGAGATGACTCAGGACGACTTGAAAGTGTTCGACAATCTTATCTGGAAGGCGCTTCAAATTCAACCGACAACGAGAAGTAAGATGGGCGAGATGCCTCATCTTTATCTACGAATAGAATACAAAGATGCTGACACCGTTCTTGGTGACCTGCGCAAGTTCGTCACGGTTAAGCCGATCGGGGAGGCGGTAAGAGACTTTAAAGACCTGGACATAAACTTTGATGAGCTGATCAACCATCTAAAACGGAACATAGACGTCATATCCAGGATTTACTTGAGGACAAGCGAAGAACTAAAATTCGTTAAAGAGCTCGTTAAAAGCTGCTGTCCTGAAGGTTTCTCAACCATTCCACATAAAATGACGGATGCAGAGGTAGAAGCCGCTATAAAGAAAATGTGAACAAGCTTGAATATTAATTTAATAGTTTTTGATGCAAAATGCTTTTTCGCGCACTTCAGAAAGCATTTCTCCACTACAAGCTCCCTCAGTTACTCCTTCCCGCCCAGAACCACAGTCGCTGGGATGGTCGCAGCCATGCTCGGCTACGATAGGGATTCTTACTATTCGATTTTCTCCACGGATAAATGCAGGATAGCGTTGCAGGTGAAGACACCAATAAGGCACATCACAAGTACATTGAACTACTTGATGACTGACAAGCCTCTTACTTTAAAGAAGCTGAGAGGGATTGGGGAATCAATGCAGGTACACTTGGATATGCTTGTCTCGGGCGAACGTGAACTTTCTCAACTATCCTTCAGAATATTCTTTAATCAT
>JAWBOR010000174.1:0-4018 GCA_038826015.1 Bathyarchaeia archaeon | reverse complement strand
TTCATTCTAGCTGTAGTTGTAACTGCTGTTGGATCAATTATGGCGGTACCAGCCCAACCAGTTGAAGAGGCTACAACTCTGCCGACGCCTTTAATTACGGTTTTTATTTGGATGTTACTCAACCATTTCAGGCTGACGCCTTCGCCTCCTCAAGGACAGATTCTATACATGCATCCAGTTGAATTTGCCGGATGGGTAGGCTTGCTTATCACAACGCTTAATCTTTTACCTGCAGCAATGCTTGATGGGGGGCACATAGCTAGATCGCTGGTTGGCGATAAAGCAAGGATTATCTTAACAGCAGCATCAATTTTGTTGTTATATTTAGGTGGCTTCTGGTTAATGGCTCTATTTGTTCTATTTTTATCTTTACAGAGACATCCAGGGCCACTTGACGATGTATCAGGTCTTTCCAGGGGAAGAAAAATTTTGGCGGTTGTTTTGGTGTCGATTTTTGTGCTTGCTTTTCCAATTTTTTAATTTAAGTTTGTATTTGTGTTCGACATTTAAACGGAAACGTTTATTAAATGTTAATATGCCAGATTAAAACATGGAAAATGAAGGGTACACCAATCCTAATAGTCTTCTTCTTAATGTTCCTAGCGGCATCACTATTAATTCCATCACCATTATTTCCAGGAAGCTCTATATGCATTTTAATCGGGAAAAGTGCTGAGGAATACCAAAAGCTTGCAAGCGCCATTTTTAACGGGTTCTTTTATGGAACCATATTGTGGCTTGTTTTTGTTGCCGTTAGCAGAAAATTCGAGGAGGAGAAATAAGGCTAGTCCATTTTAGCCTTCAACGGGCTGTTGTAGGAAACCCACCAGCCTTATCGTGCTTCCGCACTTGTTGCACCGAAGAATCAATTCCGCCAGATCGTCCCCTTTAACTCTTGTTTCAACAATCTGGTAGATTTCTTCAGTTTCGTCATCTGGAGATATTACAACTCCACATTTTGGACATGGGAAAGCGCCTTCCCCATCAATTTTTGTCAAATCAACAGTATACATCTCGCTCCTTTTCACCGTGGCTTTTTTCATCATTTAACTCCGCCTTCTTTTAATCTTAACGTTTCCCACAGTTTGTCCAAAATATAATTAACAATTATGAATCAAAAATCCATATCCCAAATAAACTTTTAATAAATTACGGGGAAGGTATCCCAGCGACTTTAGGAAATGGAACAGCATCCCAAATGCTTTCAAGACCGCAAATAAACCTTGTAAGCCTTTCAACACCTATCCCAAAGCCCGCTGAAGGCGGAATGCCAACCCTTAACATGTCCAGATACCACTCATAATCAGCAGGATTTTCACCGCTTTTCAACATTCTCTCCAAAAGTTTGTCATATCGATACTCTCTTTCCCCGCCTGAAATTGCCTCGCCAAAACCCTCAGGATATATCAAGTCAAAATCTTTTAAAACGCCTGGCTCTTTATCGCTTTCCATGTAATAAAAGCTTCTTGCTGTAAATGGAAAATTTGTTATCCAGAAGGGTTCACTATGCATTTGCGATATGGCTTCCTCGGCTTCCCATGGAATCTCCTTGCCATACTCCACATTTATCCCTACACTTTCGAGGATCTCGAGAGCCTCTCTGTAAGTGTATCTTTTGAAAGGCAACCTTGGCACCTTTAATGTTTTCACACGTTCTCCAATCTCTTCTCGACATTTGCCTTTCACGTTATCTATCACATGACAGAGCATTCTTTCGCCCAGCTCCATTACATCTTCGCCAGTGGCATAAGCAACTTCAAGGTCTATCTGCCTAAACTCTGTTAGATGGCGGCGCGTTCTCACAGTTTCTAAAGGCTCTAGCCGGATGTTCGGCGATAAAGCAAAAACCTTCGGCAAAGCAGTTATAATCATCTGCTTGTAAAGTATCATGCTGCTCATAACCTTGAAGGGCACACCATAATAGTCTATGGTGGCTTGCTTTGCCCCCCTAATTCCTGGATCCGTTACTGGTCCAATGATGGGCGCCAAAATTTCGATGAAGCCCTCATTTTTTAAAAAAGCTCGAATTGAGGATATTATCTCATCTTGGACCTTGAAGACTTTCGCCAGCCCATTAACTTTTAACTTTACGTACCTTCTCTTTAGGCTTTCAGATAGGTCGCTGCTCATGAGAGTGAAAGATACAATCAATGTTTTTAAATTTTTTATTAAAGAAAATGTATTTTTATCAAATGGTAACCTTTTTATGTTTAAAATTGTGTAATTTTTACATATGAGCCTCAAATTGGACGAAAAAGATTTGGCGATACTCAGCTTTTTGCAGAAAAACTGTAAGACAACGGCAAAGGAAATCGCCAGAAAAATAAACTCGCCAATAACAACGGTCTTCGCAAAAATAAAGAGAATGGAACAGCAGGGAATAATAAAGGAATATAGAGCCATCCTAGACCATAAAAAGCTGGATTTCGGCGTGACAGCCTTCATATTGGCGTCATTTTCCTACAGAACAAGCAAGGAAGAAGCGCCGCTTTCTCAAAGGGCTATAGCTGAACAAATATCAAAGTTTCCAGAAGTCCAAGAAGTACACATAATATCTGGAGATTGGGACATTTTAATCAAAGTTAAAGATAAAAATGTGGATTCCGTTGGAAAATTCGTAATAGACAAACTGAGAACGGTAAAGGGCATAGAAAAGACATTAACCTGCATAGCGTTTGACACGCCAAAAGAAACAACCACTATACCCATTCCAATATCCTCAAAAGCATTTCAGAGCAAATGACACCAGAGAAATTTAATGAGCAGCTTTCAATCTTTATAAAGCCTCGCCATAGAAAGTAAAAGAAAATGAGGTTTAGCTAATGAAGTTTGACGTCATAGTTGTAGGCGCCGGAACGGCCGGATGCTTAGCGGCTAAAACGGCCGCTGAAGCTGGATTAAAGGTCTGCCTGGTTGAACGGAAGGCTCAAAGGGAGATTGGCGAAAAAGTTTGTGGGGACGCATTAGGGGAACACCACCTAAAGAATGTTGATTTGGATCCTCCTCAGCACGGCGAGTTAGAAAGGCGAATAGAAGGTGTTAAAATATACTCGCCGGACATGGAGACCGTTTTTACCGTCCGGCATGAGGACTTTTCAGGCTACCTTTTAAATAGGCGCCTCTTTGGACAGTGGCTTTTAAGAATGGCGTTAGACAATGGTGCAGTCTTGTTTGATTCAACCCAATGTATAGAACCCATCATTGAAGGGGGATTCGTAACTGGTGTTAAAGCTAAAAATGTAAAAACAGGTGAGAAAGTTCGTTTTGAAGGCAAAACCGTTGTGGATGCAAGCGGATTTATAGCGGTTATTAGGCGGAAACTCCCACACAACATGGGAATCCAAAGGGAAATAGCTAACGAGGATGTGGAGGCTTGTTACAGGGAGATTAGACAACTTAAACAAGAAGTTGAGGGCAAAAATTACTGCGAGATATATTTAAACCAGAATGTGACCCCAGGCGGATACACATGGATTTTCTATAAAAGCAGCGCAAAAGTTAATGCAGGACTTGGAGTTTGCATGAGGAACAGGTTTCCAAACCCAAAAGGCCAGTTCTACAAGCACGTCTTAACCAACTCCCTCTTTGACGGTTCACTCTTGCTTGAGGGCGGAACATGGTATGACCCAACAAGGAGACCTTTAGACAACATGGTTGGAAACGGCGTAATAATAACCGGAGACGCCGCTTGCCTCGTGAACCCCATACATGGAGGCGGAATAGGCCCATCCATGATTAGCGGATATTTAGCTGGAAAAAACATTGTTGAGGCTTTGGAGAAAGGCGATGTAAGCCAAGAAGCCTTATGGCAGTACAATGTCAGTTACATGGAAAGCTATGGGACAAAGCAGGCTGCATTAGACGTTTTTAGGCTTCTGTTATTGAAGTGCAGCAACGAAGACCTAAACCATGGCATGAAGTATAAACTGTTGACTGAGGATGACGTTTTAAAGGCTGGTTTGGGCGAGGATTTCCACTTAAACATAACTGAAACTGCCAAACGGGTTTTCAGAGGCAT
>JAWBOR010000173.1:0-4063 GCA_038826015.1 Bathyarchaeia archaeon | reverse complement strand
TAAATCTCTTTTGGAAAGGCGTTCTCCCGAAAGCCAAGCTTGAGAAAGTAGGCACATTAGTTCTCTTACGGATCTTGAAACCGACACACTCCTTCCTAAGGTTAGGATCACGCTTGCAATATCCATCCGACCACAAGCTATTTCACTTGTAACAGTTTCAAGAGCTCTCATTTCTTCTGATAAGTCAACTCCGCTGGGATTTAACTTGGTCCAGATGTCAGCAGCAACTCTTGCAAGTGCTATTGGGTTTATTGCATTGTAGAATCCTTGCTGATACAGATCTGCAAATCTTCGTATCTCTTTTGGCAATGGAGAATAGACTACAACGCTTTTTCTGTCTTTTTCAAAACGTGACTTGAAATGAAGAAGAGAATGAGACTTCCCTGCACCGACATATCCCCAAACGCAAAGAAATGTTGATCTTTTCTTTTCCAATGTATCCTCAAAAGCGGTATTCATCTCTTCAAATAGTTTCTTTCTGTCTGCCCACAAGTCTGGTGACCGCTCTGGTACTACTCTGAATGGCCAGTTCTTGAAATACATAAGTGCACTCACCGAAGCATACTAATAAGAAATATTACCTTCTGCCTTAATAAAATAATGTGGAAGTGATCATGGTTAAAGCAGGTTTTCTTCTCTGCGGGGATGGCTTTGTTTGGACACCTCATGGTTTATCTAAAGTTAGCGAGCTCAAGCTTGGGGACCTAGTGCTTGGCATAAAATCTGGAAAGCCGTCATGGTCACCAATACCTTCTGTAAGCAAAAGACCTGGCTTTGATCGGTTACTTAGGGTAATAACAGATGGAAATGAAGTTTTAGTCTCAAAATTATGCGAAGTTTTCACGGTGGGTGGCGTAAGGCGCGCCTCAGAATTGTCGATGGGAGAGATTCTTGAGACGTTTAACATTCCGCAAGAAATTCAAGAGGCAATGAATGATGAAAAGCCTCTGTTTGTGAGCTCTGAAGTGGGACCATTGAGAATTGATAGCAAGGTCGCCTATATTTTAGGGACGCAGGTAAAATCTCCTAAGCTTGAGGATAAAGTAATTATTCGTGACCTTAACCCAAATCATGCATATGAAGTTGCAAGACTATGTTCAGAAGCATTGAAGGAACAATTCATTCGACATAAAATCTACTATGTTGCTGGCGGAAAAAAGGTACGCGTCGATTGTAGTCCTTTAGCTGAGGTCTGTAGGGAAGTAACCGAGACGAATATCCCTCGATTCATTCGACAATCCAATACAACCGTTCTGAGGCACTTCCTTACTGGTTTGTTGGATACTATAATATGCTTTAGCGAGTTTGAAGATCCTCCAACTTTTTTCATCACCCTCGCCAGACAAAGTGAATTCAGACGTTTTATTGTAAATTGTCTCCGGTTGTTCGGAATTGTCCCGATTAAGACTTATGTTTTTAGTCCTTCGCATGGACTTACGTATGTAAAAACATATATCAGCCCACAAGATTTACGTGAATTGGGCCTTAAGTTTATCAGAGTAAAAGACGCTCCAAGGCCAATCGACTCTCAAAAAGGCAAGCCCATGAGTTATTGCATGATTAGAAGTATTACTGAATTTCAAGGAAGGCTCTTCTCTTTAATAGAACCAGAATTGCATTGGAGCCCAATCGTTGACATGACACCATTGCATCGACATATTTTAGAGGACTTGCGATTTTGAAGCTATGCGAAAAACATTATAAATCTTCCAATTTTCTATTATGTGGCTCACGCTTTTAATGTGCTCCATAAAACATGGTCTTTTCTAGAGTTTCATTAAAGCGTAATTTCAAAATTTCCTATTTTTTGGATTGTTAGTGTCATTGGTGTTGAATGCTTGCCTATTTTCCATAGTTTTGATTAACTTAATATTTGTGCACGATTTTTATTAATTTTATCAAAGCTAGCCTGACCAGATTCTGTCTGCTTGCTCTTCTTTTGCGAGTCTTCGACTTTCTGCACGGTGGACATATTCGACTGGTATGGTTTCTCGGTGTAGTGCCTCTTTGAGTTCGAAAGGATCTAGGACATCTGCTAATTGCGATGCTCTGAAGTGACGCTGGGTATGATTCATTATTCCAAGCCTCCTCATTATCTGCCAGGCACGTTGCCTAGAGATCTCCCATACTTTGCCTTGATGGCCATGCTTTTTCAGATAGTTCAGCCACTCAAGAATATAGAGGATAAAAGGATCATCCAGACGAACAGAATCCCAGATATAGATTTCTTTCAACCTCGAGCTAAATCGAGCTTGCGCAAGATCAGACCCACACTTACAACAAAAATGCGAGCCAAGAGCGTTTTTCTGATTACATAAAGAACAGATTTTCTTTCGTCTTCCTCTTTTCAAAACCCGAAATCGACATCGCAAAACCTCTTTGCCCTGGACTGTAGCAATCTGAAAATCTGAGATTTTGACCCCCTCATAAATGTCGATATCTGTTGATCTCTCACGAACTCTTCTGTCCTCTGGATAGATCCGACCAAGCCCTTCTGAAACCCTGGTCTTAAATAGAAATTCAAAAGCTAGAAGGGAAGCATCTCTCATGCTTAACTCGGGAGCAAAAGGATATTGAGTGTTCTTCGCTTTTTCTAATAATTCTGCAAATTCTGCTCGGGTAATGTTCGGAAATGAGTCTACACGTCTCTTCTTACCTGCGACGAAAGTCATCCTCCTCTTTCAGCTTTCTCTTAGCATCCTCCAAAAGCCTCAGGTTGCGTCGGATTTCACGAATCTTGTTTTCAACGTATTCTAGCAAGGTTTTCATTTCGCCGCCCTTGCTAGCTTTCCTAGTATTTATGCGCTGCTCAAACTCGTTTTACATTACTCTATAATGTAAAATAGTCCATAGTTTTCGTTCTCCAGACGAATTTTCCTTTGAAGAGGAGGAAAATGAGGTACAGGTGAACGCACGCTACAGTGCTACGCTAAGGCATGATGTAATTCTAATGTACAGTCTCCCTAGCAGCACTGTATGAAAGCTGCAAAGCGTCCGCAAACGATGTATCCGAAGGAAAATAAGATTCATTTCTTCGATTTGCGACGGTATCTTTTCGTCAGGACAATAGCTGCCAAGGATAAGAGAGCAAACATTGGCACTAAGGAAGATGGTGGGAACTCTGGCACAGCGGTATTTGGTGGAAGGTCAAGATCAGTTCTGCTTTCCGGGAGTAAATCAGCAAAGATGTATCCATTGCCCATTCCGACGTAGATTTGGTCGTTAAAGGTTATTAAAGAAATTGCGCTGTATGCTCCCTCTGTAGCTTTAAATGATATGTTCCAGTTAGTTCCGTCATAAGTGTAGATCTTATTTACGGTTCCGACAAACAGTTTGTTATCATATGTTTCGAGAGAAAATATCCAATAATCATGGTCGAATGTTGTTGTCCAGTTGATTCCATCGAACTCGATCACTCTTCCGCTGAACCCTGTGCCTCCTCGATATAGCGGCTTTCTCCATGCGTGGTCTCTAGTTGCCAAGTATAACTTGCTGTTGTAGACTTGCATGTCAAGAACAGCATGGGCATCATCGAAGCTGGATGCAACACTCCAGCTCGTTCCATTGAAAGAATATAGCTTTCTGCCTGAACTTACATACATCACACTATTGTAAACAGCGAAGGAGTCGATACTCCCGAATGGACCTGAGAAATCCTGGATTGCCCAGAAGTCTGTATCTATGTACCAGTTGCTTGGATTATCAGGAGACCCATTGCAGTAATAAAGAGTCGGAGGATTGTCGAGTACTGTACCTGCATATAATGTGCTGTTGTATACTCCTAGTGGTTTGATATATGAATTATCTGGGAAAACGAGCGCAAAATTTGTGCCGTTAAAGGTGTAAAGTCCTCCTTTGGCGCCAACAACAAGTTTGCCCTCGTAGTACTCGAGTGAAACTATGAACGAGGGGGCATCAAATATCTTCCAACCGTTTCCATAATAACAGTAAAGGTTGTTGCTAGCTGCAGCATACAGCATTTCATCGTAAACTTCACAATCTACAATTGGGTAACCACCGATTCCTATAAAGCTGGTTTCCCAAGGCTCGAAAAGAGATGAAT
>JAWBOR010000172.1:0-4105 GCA_038826015.1 Bathyarchaeia archaeon | reverse complement strand
TGAGGCTCAGCGAAACCTTCTTTTCAACCCAAATGCGAATAGCTAAGCACCACTCCCAACATAATAGGTACGCTTTTAAAGTGTAGAAAAAAGAGCCGTTGAATTTGATATAAAACAATGGTAGCCCGGGATAAACGGGGGCCTAGGCGCGAATTTATACTTTCTTAGCCTCGGGGAACAGCCTATCTTCCATCTTTTTTATATTTCTCTGCTTTCTCTCGGGTGATTTTTTGTGAGCGACAGTAAGATTCCTCCATTATTCAAAACCTATGAAGAATTTTGGCTCTTTTGTTTCAGTCAGTGTCGTGACTTCAGAGTTGGCTGCGCCAATAGCTGCGAACTAAGAAAGAGGTTAGAGATTCCGCCCCACGGAAAATCGTATCTTGGAAAGATTAAAGGAGAGATCAAGCAGATTGGCGAACTCTAACTGTGAGAGCAGTTATAATGCTAGCATCCGACAGCGCATTTTTGAACTGCTGTCGCAGAATCCATTGTTGACAGCTAAGAATCTATGCAAACTACTCGATCTTTCCTATGGAATTCATGGAGCTTACGTCAACAACTGCAAGAGTATTTGGAAGTCTAACTATAGAAATGAGCAGGGTTCAAAGTGTTCAATTCACGCGTGGAGAGGATGGTGCTACGTACCAGAATGCCTAGACAGAGCAAAAGCTGAGAATGAAGGCTGGATAGCGAGCAAGGCTCGGAATCGGTGGCTTTTATGGAGAGATAAGTTGGGAAGGTTGCAGTGGTTTGAGACTGGACGGGTGAATTTGTATGTGCGTAAGCCTGCTAACTTAGGTAGAGCATATCAGCTTGTTTGTAACGGGTTTAGTTTTACGGGTTTGATTACAGATGTTAAGGTTTTGGATGGAGTTTTGGCTGGCGTCAGGTTTAAGGGGGCACATTACGTGTTTGATACAGAGCAGCGGTTGCCCAAGCTTCTGATTGACTTGTTTGCCAAAAGTAATGGGGTTGTGATTAAGGTTGGAGATGCTAGTCATCCGAATGGGGTTGAGGTTGTTTGTTGTTATCCAGATTGGGCAGAAAGAAACGAACAGTTTCTGGCGGAGATTAGGAATCTGCTGTGCCAAAACAAATCCGACAAAGATGTGTGTGGAAGACCGTACTACGTTACCTAGCGTATGGCCAATGTTTTTGCTTAAATCGAGTCATCTGCCGTGTATTTCGTCGTCCTTCATTTTCTCAATTGAGCTGAACAAAGTTTTTGCGCTCTCAACGCTGAGACCTGTTATGGTAATGCACAGCATATCAGACCATAAGTCAAGATATGCCTTGTAACCCCTCAGCTTCTCAAGATTATCCTTGCCTAGAAGGATTATTTTGGTTGCAATGGGTCTCTCCACCTGCTCCTGGTTTCCTTTGCGAATAACATCTCTGCATATTATCCCGGATGTAGTTTCCGCAGGGATTCGCTTTCTCAGCCACTTCATTACTTTGTTCGCCTCCTCTAGAGAAAGTTTGTGTACGTAAATACTTAGTTCGTCGATAGGGTTACTTGGATGGTCAACTTGAAACTGCGCTAGTGCTGAAGAGACGGCTGATCTGGAATTGGCTGATCTGATGTAGTATGGGCATTCGTTGATGTTGACTAGCCAGGATGGTGATCTATCCTTGTTCATTACGAGAACCTCTTCAATTCAATTCGACTATCTGGCAACCGCTAGGAAAACTTTCTGAATCCTAAGTATGAACCGTTGATTCACTCAAAGATGTCGGTAGCTTGTAATGATCAGGTGATCATAATACTCGCGTAAACCTTCCGTTTCTTTGGAGTTAGGAGCAACTTTTGTAACTGTGACTCTCTCTATAGGATAGTCTCGGTATAAATGGCGTATCTCTGAGGTATCGTTGTATGTTAAGATCCACTTGCTCCTCAGACTTGTCAAGCGTCGACTTAGTTCCTCATGTTGTTCCTTAGTCCAACTGATTCCCAGTGCATCATCTGTGTGATAGTATGGAGGATCCAGATAGAATAGTGTGTCGTCGCCATCGTAGTGTTCAAGGATATAACGATAGTCTTTGTTTTCGATGGTGACCCGGTAGAGTCTTTGAGCTACTGCAAAGAGTTGCATGGCTTTTCTCCTGATCTCTATTGGCTGATTTCTGGTTAGTCCATGTCGCCAAGTTCCTGACCACGTTTTTTCAGAGTGTATTCCTGAGAATGTTGATTCGTTGATGTAATACCAATGGGCTGCTCTTCTCGGATTTGGAGGCTCAAAGGGATCCTTAACTATTCCTATTAGTTGTTCGTAGAGCCAGCGGCTGTAGGGCAAGAGGCTTAGTTCGCTGAACAGATCAAATGGGTATTCCTTGATGCAGAGTAGCAGGTTGACAACGTCCTTGCTTATGTCATTGTAGACTTCAACTTCGCTGGGCGGCTTGTTTAGTAGTACAGAGCAGAATCCGCCGAAGACTTCCACATAGCATTGATGAGTAGGCATTCTCGCAATAATATCCTTAACAAGTCTCTGTTTTCCAGCAAAATAGTGTCCAATGTAAATGTTTGGGATAGATACTTCACTATTTTTCTTGCTCTTAAGCTCCTTATATGCAGAGTAAACAGTTTCTCGACCGTATTCCAGCTTCTTTATAATGTCTGGAATTTGATCACGGTTTTCCATCACTTGCTCAAGCATAGACAGATAACCAGTGCTCACGTTAAGTTTCTCAGCAACAACTCTTTGAACATCAATTGAAGGCGAGGCGTTCATCAAATTTGATGAAGGCTCTAACTTATGATGCTCTCTTTGCCTAGCCTCGGGTTCGAATATTCTCCGCAAGAATTGAGCTTCGTTGTAAATCTCAATTGGAGTTTTCTGCCTGTATCTGTTGTGTTCGATTATCGCTAAAGTCTCGTCTTTCACAGAAGTGACTATGCACGGCAGCTCTGCATATCCGAGCTCTTGTGCGCATTCAAAACGACGAGCCCCACTTAGAATTGTGTAATGTTCCCCATCTTGTGTTACTATTAATGGTTCAAGAATGCCGTTTTCCTTGATACTTTCTTTTAGCTCTGTCTTCCTTTGTTCATCTGTTATGTAGATTTGTTTGTTGATTTGGTGAACTTTGAGCTTGCTTACTTTGATTTGCGTAATTTCGTTGTTCTCAAGTTCCTTTAGACCCATGTCGCTAAGAACCCACAAAAGTGGCTAGGTATGTTCAACTGGAGAAATCGGACTCTTCTCAGTTTGTGGATCTTTGCTGTTATCCTTCCGTTTTTGTAAGCCTTGCCTAACTAGACGCTCGATGAATGGACTGCGTTTTTCGTTTCCACGCAAGTTCTCGAGTTCACGCAGTAGGTCTTTGTCGATTGTTAGGCTTATGGTTAATCGTCTAATCATAATCCACTCCATATACCAAGTATATTAAATGATCCAAAAAGACTTAAAACACTTCTGCTGTAAAAAATAGCACAAGAGGAATAAGAGAAGTGGAAAAGAGATGAAGTCTCTCAGAATCTCCGATGACGTTCACCGCAAACTCACAAGCATTCTAGGACAACTAATGGCTCAAACAGGAAAAATGCAAACCTATCAAGATGCAATAAACGCCTTGCTAGATGACTCAGTAATCGTGCCTACAGAGCTTTTAAGGGAGATAGCAGAATTTGTACAAAAAAACAAAAACCTTGGTATTACAACAAAGGAAGAGTTCATAAGAGACGCAATAAGAACTGAACTAATGCAACTGAAGGGAAACCACAAATTCGTCAGGATTCCTATAGAACAATATGAAAGACTCAATAGAGCTGTAAGAGAAATGAAATTACCCTATTCAAATGCTGACGATTTCATAAGAGGCCAAATAGAAGAAGTTTTGGCTAAATATGAAAAGTGGAAGAAGAGTAAAAAAATAGTTTAAGATTGGTGCTTTCTATGCTGTTCTGCATGAATTGCTTGTTTTAGCATTTTTGATTAAATTTCTTCCAGGAGCTTGAGACCTGAATAGTTTGTATTCTCGATGGAGTATGGCACCATAAATGAAACAGATAAATATGCACACAACTATGAAGACAACGATAATTAACCGTTCAACTTCGCTTAACAGATAACTGATTATAACCTCAGCTGACAAAGCGACA
>JAWBOR010000171.1:0-4107 GCA_038826015.1 Bathyarchaeia archaeon | reverse complement strand
AGTAGACCTGATTTCATGAATCCTGTTCTTTTCATAAATCCTAAGGATTTTTGAGTGGCCGAGATGCTCGACAACAACGTTTCTTGTTATTAGCCTAAGAAAAGTCCCGGTGAAAGTATTTTGGCTGACGCATGTGCTGACTATAACTCCAATAGCACCAGACCTAAACCTTAGGCCTACAATGGAACTATCTTCAGCCGTCATATCAGGATATATAAATTTCCCAGCTATCAGGTTGTCTATTTCCGCATACACGTGAGAAACCTCACCCTCGAGATATCTCGCCAAATCAAAGACATGCGTTGCCTGCTCCAATACTTGTCCTCCTCCCTTATCCTTGTAAAGCCACCAGTGTTTTGGAGGAAACCAGAATGGATCTATGTATTGGCCAAGAACCATTGCAGTAGGACTGTTTTTCCTAACTTCTTCCTGGGCGATTGAAGAGATATCGAGATACCGCCACATGTATCCTACACTGTTTATAGCCGAATGACGCTTTATAGAATCCAGAATTTCTTCCGCCTTACTTAGAGTGAGAGCAACAGGTTTTTCAAAGAATACCGCTATGCCCTTTTCTATAGCTTTTACTTCCTCACCTCTCGCAAACGGGGGTGTAGCCACAAACAGTGCATCTATATGCTCGTTTTTAATCAGCGAGTCTATGTTATTATAGTATTGGCCTCCAAATTTTTCTGAAAAAGATTTTGCTCTTTTCTCATCAACATCCATAAACGCCTTCAGCCTAACACCCTCTATTTTCATTAATCTTTCCGCATGCACAGATGCAATTCCGCCACAACCAATTATTGCAACATTTATTTCATTCATTAAATTTCGGCGCGCTTTGGAAACTTATAAACTTTAAAAGAAATTGGCAATGGTGCCTACTATTTTGAGGTTTTAATGAATTCCTCCACGCTTCCTACAATCTCGGGTTTTTTACTTCCCGTTATTCTCCTTATTTTCTCTTCGAATTCAACTATCTCGTAACCTGCGAGAATACCTATTTCGATATGGAACTCCTTTGTTTCTTGAGGACCAATATATTGTAATGTTCCCCAAGCCCGCTCCTTATCTCTTCCCATTACAAGACTGTTAGCAGGCTCCATGCCCATAACGTATGTTCCTTCGCCAAGCATTTTCCACTGGATGAACCGAGGTAGCTCGCGCTTACTGTACTTCACGTACACCCCTAGGCCCCCAAGAAGTCTATCGTTAACTATTGCAGCATAAGCGTTTCCCTCGTTGTCCACAAGCATTTCATGAAAGTATACTTTTTCCCTATAGCCCGATCTTGGCTCATGGATGCTTGCGAAGTCTTCTGCCCCCTCCTTAGCCTCCTGATCCCTAGGAGTAAAGCAACTGGTTGTCGATAAGAATCTGGCACCCTTGTCCAACACGGGGAAACCTATGTTGATGTGATACAATATCATCAGAGGTTGCGTTTTCCACCCGCGGTTCGTCACAACGTCACGTACCGCTATGCGTTTTTCACCAAGGGTTGTCGATATTCGTCTCCTCAGTACAATATTTGGCTCAAACACTTTGGATTCTCTTATTTCACCTTCTAAAATTATTTTATAATTTTCTCCATCCCAATAGGCATCTGCATGCAGTAAATTAGCAGGAGAGTAGGATATGCGCCCATGCAGCCCCAAGCTCTCCTCTTGGTCGAAAGCGGGTGCTCCCATGTAGGTTAAGCCGCAGGTAGTCATCAACCCGCCTGGAAAGCCGCGAAGCCACCCGAGGCCTTCTGGTTCATAAAAGGAAGGTGCAACGATGCCGGTTGGACTGATCCAGCTTAACGGAACATCTCTGTATTCAGCGTTAACTATATCCATGCCTCTGTCTATCGCTGTCAAAAAGCATAGCTCACTGTTTTTAACAATCGCAACCCTAACGTTTCGTTCAAAACCATTTGAAAGTTCTAGAATTTTTATCCCAGCGATTTGCTCCATACTTCCTACGCGTTTGAGAAGTTCGTCTTTACTCAAATCCTGCTCGTAAAGGTGAACCACCGTTCATCAAACAGATGGTTTGAACTACATTAATAAGCCTTTTCGTTTAACCGGAAAATATGGGTTTCATCAAAAAACTTTCGCATATATTAGGTAAAACATGATTATGAACCAGACAAGTAGGCCCACTACCATAACTTTATCAGTTATTATCTTCCTTATGAATCCTGTTTCACCAGTGTTTTTTGAAACAATAATAAATCGTAGAATTATTAATGTCATAAGTGGAATCGTAAATGGAAGAAGATCATGTGAATAGGGAGAGCAGAAGGTGTAGAACGAATAGGAAACTAGTGTAAGTATTGATAAGGCAAGTATAGTTTTATCTATGAGTCTTATATTATAGTTTTTGAGGGTTTTCCTATGGAGCTCGGGCTTAGCCAAAGTAGCCAGTTCCTCTCTCCTCTTAGTCAAAACAAGGGTCATTGAAACATAAAAAACGCCTATAAGAAGCCATGGTGAAATAGTCACGTGAACGATTTCACATCCGGCCAGAGTCCTGATTACATAGTTCAAAGAAACGCTGGCCACGTCCGCCCAAACTATTTCCCTCAGTAAAAAAGTGTATAGGAGCGAATTCAGAAATAGCAGTAAAGAGAGGATTAAAAAACTGATTCCTATCAAATACGATACAGTTAGTGACACGGCTTGCAAGATGAGTGAAAAAAGGATTGCGGAAGGTTTACTCATCTTTCGGCTTGCGATGGGTCTCAGTTTCTTCTTCGGATGGTGAGCGTCTAAGGGAGCATCCTTAATATCGTTAATTATATAGCAGGAGCTGGAGCTTAATGAAAGGGCTAGAAAACCTAGGGCCAGGTTAAGGTAATAATCAGTAATGAAAAGCTTTCCACCGAAGAAGGGTGCGAGAAGAATAAGCAGATTCTTATATGCATCTTGGATCCTTAACTCGGATAGGTAATCTTTTACACTAGCCATTTTCTAGCCTTCTTAACTACCGGCAGGATTGCGGCTGAAGCCAACAGGCATAGGAATACTGCCCAAGACGCCTGTGAGACATCGCTTCCAACAGTATGAATGTTGAAGCTAAGCATTACTTTACTCGAGCCAGATGGCAGCTTCACCTTTATAAACGGGATCCTCCAATTGTAGACTGTTTGAACCCAACGCCAGCCTGATATCACATTTGGCAGCCTAGGATAATAGGTACCGATTTGAACGGTATTTCCATCTATCTCTGCGGTGAAACCTGGAAAATTTACTTGCCTAATCACTAAGTAGGAACTGTTGTCTGAAACATCAGTAATATCGACTTCAATCCTGTTTATAGCAAAATCTACTGATTTGACAGCGCCACTTCCCTCGATGAAAACTATCTTTGTATAACTTATTTTTCTGAAAACAGCGTAGAGACCATTATAATACTCAAGCCTAAAAATACTAGACCAGTTTAAAACCTTTATAAGATTGGTGTCGTGAACCGCAATGTAACCAATCCCAAGCTCATCCATCAATCTGGGAAGCAACGTTTCATCTTCAAAAAATTTTCGAATGGGAAAGCTGAGGAGATAACCCGATTCGGAATTAGCATATGGGTTCGTAATATAGTTGGTTCCAAAACAGCCTCCGATTATGGGTCTTTCTAGGATAATTGAAGCCGTGTAAATATAATGGGTTGTTTCGAAGTCTTTACCGTTTAAGTCTAGATTGTCTTGGAACAATATATACGTATCCTTGGGGACGTTAGCCTTTACCCAGTCGATGAGTTCATCGATCTTCCTAAAACCCGGATAATCCGAGGTCAGTTTGAAAATTTTTCCCTTCGACAACGGGTATGTGAGGTCAGTGTTCTCAACTTGGGCGCTCAGCGAAGAATTGATTATTAGGAAAGCCAGCAACCCTGCGGCTAATGAAAAAATCGTTGAAAATCTGGTTTTTTTAGATTGAGAATAAAGCCGATGAAAAAGCCTAGAGAAGCCTAAAGCTGTCAGACAGAGTATTAGGATTCTTGTTGGTGCACTAAATTTAGAATAGCCGAAGTTTCTTGCAAATGGAATAAGGCTTAACAAGTCTAGTCTCAATGGGCCAAAGTAAACTAAATACGTGTCTGGGCCAGTCGCCAGAAATCCAA
>JAWBOR010000170.1:0-4111 GCA_038826015.1 Bathyarchaeia archaeon | reverse complement strand
TTGAATGTGCCAGAATTGCTGTTCGCTTTGATGATAGGCTTGGCGAGTTTTATGGGCGGGTTAGGCGTAGGCGTGGTGAGCAGAAGGCTTTGGTTGCTGTTGCGTGTAAGATGTTGAAGATCATATGGTTTATGTTGACTCGTAGGGAGCCTTACAGTTCTAGGAATGAACGTTTGTATGGGGATAAGCTTAATAGGCTTTCTGGGTATTAGTCTATTTGCTGGCTTTGGGTTTCAGCATAGCGGAAAACGCCTTTCATGAGTGTTAGGAGACACTAACCGAATCTGTCTAGGGGGATACTCGTTAATTCAAAAAAGTAAAAACAGTTACATCTTGGTGAATTAGAATTAAATCTCGATCAATTAAGATTATCTGGTTTTTACAAGGTTTCTTCAATATCTAATTCGAGTATTACACATAGCTCTGGAGTTATTATAGAGGCATAAATATGGTTCTGAATTGGTAATCCATGAATCTATGTAACAATATTCGTGACCGCGAAAAAAGATGTTGCTTCTTATGATGACGCTGAAAGCTTGGGTAAAAGAGCGATATTCAAAGTTTTTCCCTTAAGATTACGGGAAAATGTAAATCGTGAATCAAATAAAATTAATAGGTGTGGGCTATGGTAAGCAATCGCAAGAACTATGAGAATTATTAAAAGCGGGACCGCTTCCACTTGGAATGGAACTAATATTGGGCGAATTTCTGTTTGCTGAAGAATGGTAAGAATGATTAGAGAGATAAAAGGGTTCTTACCTCTTTTGGAATATTTTGGCAACTATGAGTGTGCACGTGTCTCTTATTCCTGGGATTTTCCTAACGGCATTGAATACGAACTCGTCTAACTCCTCCATGGTTTTGAAACAGGCTTCAATGCACAAATCGTATGCTCCATAGATTATGCTGGCTTTTTCGACTTGTTCAAAATTTTTTAATGCATTAAGCACATCCAGTTCGCTTCCTTTCTCCAGTTTGCCTAAAATATACGCAAAAATCAATAATGTCGCCTCAGGCTTTTAAACAATTTTTATTGGTTCACATTTATGATGCTCGATTCCTCTTTGCTCACAGATCTCTATTATCTTGGCGTATAACCTTTGATCCAAATTCTCTATTACACGCTCATCAAACCCCTCTATTTCAACAACAATTCCTAAAGGGAAGATTCCGCAACATGCCACAGAGTCTTTGTGGACGCTTACAGTGTATCCTTCAGGAAGACTCGTCTCCTTCAAAAAAGCATTCAAATCATCAACTACCAAGTCAATCTCCTCACTTTTTAATCCTATTATTAGGCATTCTCTTCGACTTATCCGTGACAACCCATGCCACCGATAAATAAATACGCGTATATATTATATATACTTTCTCTACCAATAAATTTGACGCTTGAAAGCGGGTTTCAGCCCTTACAGCTTATTCATTGATTAGTTGGTTTTCAGCCTCATATGAAACTTGGCTTCTTTATATATGCACAAGAATAACTATTCCTATCCTACATGGTTTTCCCTGAATAAGTATTTAAATGATTGCTATATCCTCCTTTTCAATGCTGTCTTGCTTCCTTATGTATGCATTAGTTGCCAGTGTTTTTAGAGAGATTATTAAGAAAACGTATCCCTCCCAGAGTTTGCTTGCTTCTTCGTCGGCTTTAGACCAGAAGGAATCCCAAAGTGGATGGCTGTGGTAAAAACCCAAAACGTCGAGACCATTACGTTCAGCTTCTTCAAAAACTCTTAACTGTTCTATCGGATCGATCTGATATGATGAAGAGGACTCAAGCACATTCTTTGTATGGTAGACTTTTGTGACAATCCTTCCCTCCTCCTCAACTCTGCCAACTAAAATTCCGCAAGCTTCTAGAGGATAGCATTTTTTAGCGTGTTGGAATATCTTTTCCAGATGCTGGCTTCTAATTTTTAAAACCATTTTGATTCCAATATCTTAATGGACTAATTATTATTTTAGAAGTTTCGTTAAGAGGATCGTGTTCGCGCATTTTTATTTAGCCAAAAAATGAATGGTGGCCTTTAACTGTAACAAGCGCTTGAGCCTATAATTTATACTAAATCGGTAAAGCGTTTACCTTTCAGATTTGTAATGTTATAAAGGCAGAATGGAACAAGCTTTCCGTCTGTTGTCAATTCGTGAACGCAGCATTTTTTCACCCTTTCTAAGTCTAAGTTCCATATGTCTTGAAGACTATGGCATGCAATGCTGAAATACTGTCCTCTGAGCATGTCATGTAACGGGTGACAACAATGGATGTCATCTCGACTTTTATCGTAAAGGATGTCGTTTACCGCCTTCAAAATCTTATCAAAATCAGCTGGCTCTGAATAATAGTCTATTATTCTCTTAACATCAACTATTCTGCTTATAGGGGTTATTTCTCCGTTTTTAATTATTGTGTATGTTAACACGGTGCAGCGTGTGTCTGGGCATGGTATGGGTATAAAATCCTCAATTCTGAGCTTCCCGCTGCTTTGTTCACAAATCCCTTCAACCACATCGGGAATTGTTGCTCTATCCATAGGGTTAAACATGCTAGGGGGAAATCTGCCTGATGCAGCAAATGTTTGGAAGTTGACGCCTTTCGCATCCCTTTTAATTGCATATTTTACTATGTCCCAAAGCTGGTTGTCATTAACTCCCTTAACAATGGTAGCTGCCAGCGTAATTTCTAAGCCGGCTCTTTTCGCCCTTTCAATAGCCATTTCTTTAAGGGGTAAAAGGTCAGAGTAAACTCCTCTAAGGTAATTGTTTGTTTCAGAAGTTAAACCATCAAATTGGAGGTACACACCCTTCAATCCGGCTTCGGCCAATTCTCTTGCTAATCTTGGATTCTTGCCAAGCTCAATTCCATTTGTGTCAATCTCGATTTTTTCGAATCCAAGGCTTTTGGCTATCTGAACTATTTCAACAAGATCTTTGCGCGCGGTGGGTTCACCTCCACTGATTTGAAGTGCAGTGGCTTTCCCCTCATACTTCAAGAGTTTCCTAAGTGCATTTTCTATTTGTTCTAGTTTAGGAGCATTATTCCCCCTGGGGGAGGAGGCAAGGCAAATTGGACAATTTAGGTTGCACTTGTCAGTGACCTCAAGTATGGCGAGGCAAGTGTGCTGTTTATGTTCTGGGCAGAGTCCGCAATCATGGGGGCAACCCTTTTTAGTTGCCATAGCAAAACTGCTTGGCAAAGTTCCGGGCCTTTTGAATTGGAAGGATCTCTTATACATTAAATAATTATTCCACACTAACCCTTTGAAAATGCCGTGTTCTCGGCCACGAAAGCCGGTGTACTGAGCGATGTAGTGGAAACTGAATTTGGTTATCACATCATCAACGTTACCGAACCCAAAGACAACACGTACTACAAACTGGCCATTATCGAACGTGAAATAACTCCCGGTGATGCAACCATCAACGAAACCCTGCGCAGAGCTGAGCTGTTTGCATCCGACCTTTCGGGTGTAAAAGCTTTTGAAGAGCGGGCAGCCAAAGAAGGGCTGCAGGTACAGGAAGCAAAAGGACTGGGCGTGGCCGACAGAAGAGTAGGCACACTGGGTGAGGCCCGCAGCATCGTCACCTGGCTGTTCCGCGAAGCTTCGGAAGGAAAAGTTTCCGATGCATTCGACCTGACAGACCAGTATGTGGTGGCCGTGATGACCGGTGAGGTTGAAAAAGGTTACAAACCCCTTGACCTGGTAAAAGAAGAAATCAGACCGATAGTGATGAAGGAGAAGAAAGGCCAGGTAATCGGTGAAAAACTGCGTTCACTGTCCGGCTCACTGGATGAAATCGCAAAGGCCTATGGCAAAGATGCCTCGGTTTATACCTCAAGCAGCCTGAAGCTCAACTCCAACAACCTGCCATTTGTTGGCTTTGAACCTGTGGTGGTTGGCCGGGCCTTCTCACTCGAAAATGAACAACGTTCCTCACCTGTTTCAGGTGAAAATGGTGTGGTTATTCTGGAAATGATTGCCAAAACCATCGCACCGGCCATTGGTGATTACAGTTACTACAAAAACCAGCTTGAACAAACAGCCGGCCGCACCAACAGCTTTAACATCGCAGAAGCCATTAAGGACGCAGCCGGCATCGAAGACAA
>JAWBOR010000169.1:0-4167 GCA_038826015.1 Bathyarchaeia archaeon | reverse complement strand
ATGAAGGCTGGAAATTCGTACAGAAAAACTATCCTCAACATATGATACTCCACGAGCCGCTTGGCAAAAAAGTCGTGGGTGTGCAGTATAACAGCATCGCTGAAGTAAGAAAGCCTGAGGAAGCTCTTCGAAAATTAGTTTATTCAGGATCTAAAGATGCGCTTATCCAAGCTCTTCAAAGGGTCTTAAAGGCAACCGTAGAGGAATCAGGTTTATTTATCGGCGACTTCGGTGTTTTCGGGTCTTTGCTTCACGGTTTTTATAATCCACAGTTCTCAGACATTGACATTGTTGTCTACGGAAGAAGTAATCTGGAAAAGATACGTAGCATCTTGAGAGAATTTTATATGGAAAGTGAATCCTGTTTTCGCAACGAATTTGCAGATGATACCTCTTTAAGAGGTAAACCTTGGCGTTTCAAAAACATAAGCCCGAGAGAGTTTATCTGGCACCAAAGGCGCAAGTTAATATATGCTTTATTTGATGATGAGGCATCTGGACGTACCATAAAGGTTGAGTTTGAACCTGTAAAGGCTTGGAACGAAATAAAAAATGAATACCTAGAAATAAAAAGAATCATCTGGAAAGGATGGGTCAAAGCCATTTTACGCGTCTTGGATGATGCGGATGGCCCATTTATGCCATCCGTATACCGCGTAGAGCCTATTGAAGTTATTGACGGCCCAAGGTGTAATGACATAATTAGGGTAGTATCCTACCTTGAGGAATTTAGACTGCAGTGCTTGAAGGATGAGATAGTCTATGTGGAAGGAAACCTTGAAGAGGTTGAAACAAAAAGCGGTTTATTTCACCAAGTAACCTTAACCTACGGGCCTAGATATTATGAACAAGCTCTTAAAGTTGTGAAGCCACGTTAGGGTTACTGAGTCTTCAGTATCATGCTGTCTGACGGCTTATTTCCTATCAAAAGTCTGTAGTACTCAACAGCTCGCATACGATCTTTAACATTTTCAATTTTTCCCGTGGCAATCACTTTTTCATCTTTTCTTGCTTGTTCACAGAATCTTCCGCGGAAAGATACAATTTCGCTTATTGGATGGAGTTTTGGGCCCTCAATAATTTTAACATCCTCAATCCTGTATTTACATGGTGTAAAAATAGCTTCCGAGTCGTCTATAACTGTCGCTTCAATTTTCGCATAACCACAATTCCTATATTGCACATCACCATATTTCTCTTCAATTTCATTCCAATCCTTGATGAATCGTATGAAGTAATCCCTTCCCATGAATTTCCCCTGAAAGGTCTTCCTAGATTCAATGATCATGAAGTCGCTGAATTTCATTTTAGTGTCTTTCGAACGAAATTCAAACAAAGTTTTTAATTCATCAACATCATAAGGCTTGAAGGACGTGTCTCCTTCATGCAAAAGTTTTTGTAGTGTGGAATGAACTTTTCTGCAATTTTCAGATCCATAAATCACCGGGTCGATATCTGAATTTTCTGTATGCATTTTTACAAGAAGCGATCCTGAAATTCCCATCTTGCTCCACGAGACACCGGATTTTTCCCTCAGAATTGTTAGAAGCTGAAGGGCTATAAATTCTAAATCGTCAAGATTTCCGCCAGTTCTAAGTGTTTTTAATCGGGCAGTTGGTTTGTAAATTTTCTTAACGTTGCCCCACTGGACTGCGCATAAGGTTTCATCAAAAATTGGATCGTAAAAAATGTAATGAGGAAGTTTTTCTCTTAAGTACTCAATACGCTCTGAAAGACTGTAAATCTTACCATAACTTGTACTTCCACGTTTTCTTGGTCCCTCCAGAGTTGGGATGAATCGTGGGAATGCTATCACTTTATCTTCGGGATGTACAAGCCCCTTTACGTCAAATATCACGTTTTCAACGGTCTCTATTAAATCACCCTCTCTAGCATGCATATTTCTATTCATCATTTAAGCCATCTTCATGAATTTTTGATGACAGCTTTTTAAATAATTCTCAATGTTTATAACCGCCATCATCATTAAGTAATTTTTCATCGTTAATGAAGAAAATCCACCGCCACTAGTTTCAAGTTTGCTTTTTTCAACGCAGTGAGCACTGCAGTGCCTATTATTGCCCCGGCAAGACAGTTAATCGAATCTGCTATTGCATAATAAATTGTCATAGGCGCCCAGTAAGGGTAAAGCTCTGGGACTCCCCAGCCTAGTACCCAGACTGCGATATTATTTCCAGTGGATACATCTCCTCCTATCCGTGCAATCCACGCTAGACACCATAGCGCCATTGGCATTCTAGACGGATCTCGTATCGCAATGGTCTTTATTATCCATTTGCGCACAGGCGGCGTTATTAAAAACGCCATAACAAGCCAGTACTGCCACGTAATGATTGGCATGGCCTCGTACCATGCAAAGGGATGAGCAAACCAAATTATCAATTCTATTACAAAAATCAATGAGGCTTCTTTCCACTTGTTAAAAAGGAATAGTCCGCTTATTAATGCTGCCATTGTTGGACTTAAAAAAGTCAATAGTCCTATGGACGTTGCAGGGTTCGCATATGGGATAAGCCATCCAACAACAAGGCCTGAAATCGTCCCCCAAAAAGGTCCTAACACTGGAGCAGTTAAACTAGAAAAGAGCACATTTGAAAAGGTTATGACTGCAGGGGTTCCCAGCACCGGATAGGCTGGTATCCAGGAGCATGCTAGAACAATAGCTGCCCACATTCCTGTTAATGCAAGGAATGCTGTGTTTGTAAAGTATTTTTGAACCATAATATTTGCCTCAGTGTTATTTATTTCAGTTCGGTGTAATTTCTTACACAACATTAATAAAGCTTTCTGGTATTAAGTCTCCAAGGATCAGATAGGTGAAAGCATTGGAAAAGGCCATACGTATTGCGCAGTGCCTAGAACTCGCTATTCTCCTTGAGGTAAGCGCTGACAAACCTGGTAATGTGAATTTGGTTGTAGGTTTTGAGGGAACTAATCATGCACACTTCCTTGCATCCGCCGTTGCAGCCGCACCACACTTCAAAAGGGCTGCTGATCAAGGCATTAATGTTTCAAGTGGAAAGCTAAAGGTGATGAATGTAAAGGTGGGCTCCATCATTCGCGATTGTGTTGCTGACGTTAATGCTTGGCAGAGCGGTGGCAACACCCTTTTGGGCACCATACTTCTGCTTTGTCCTATGGCTGTTGCAGCTGGGATGTCAAGAATGAAGAATCAAAACGGCGTATTTGAGCTTTCAGAATTGCGAGAAAATTTGAGACTTGTTACTGAGTACTCTACGCCGGAGGATGCTGTAGCTGTTTATGAGGCCATAGCGATTGCTAAGCCTGGCGGCTTGGGTAAGGCGCCGGATTTAGACGTTAAAGATCCGAATTCTATAAATCGAATATTAAAGGAGCGGATCAGCCTCTATAGGGTCTTTCAAATAGCCTCAAGCTATGATCAAGTTTGTTCAGAATGGGTTAAAAATTACCCGATAACCTTCGAATTTGCTTACCCTTACCTTATGGAACAGATAAGTGAGAATAGAGATCCAAGCGTGGCGATAACCCACACTTTTCTCAAGGTTTTGTCTGAGTATCCTGATACTTTTATAGCCAGAAAAGTTGGATTGGAAAAGGCTAAGGAGGTCTCTGCAATGGCTGGTGACATACTACGTTATGGCGGGTTGAAAACACCGGTCGGCAGGGAAAAGCTGCGCGAATTTGACACCGACTTAAGAAGGCATGATAGCAAACTGAATCCTGGAACCACGGCTGATATCATCGCCGCAACTTTGGCATTAAGCTTACTTGGCGGTTATAGGCCATAACTATTAGGTTGCTTTATGCTTTAATCCGTAGAATCCTGCTATTCCAGAGAGATAAATTAATTAACATTGAATTTACTGTATGAGTTTTCAAGAACCAAAACTTAATGACTATGATGATGAGGTTAAAAGATGGATGAGAAACCAAAACTTAAGGTAACACTTGTCACGGGGCGGACAATAGAACAGGGTGCTGGAAAGGAACATGGTAAATTTTCTAAGAAGTACGTTGAAAGTGTCTCCACATGCTATATGGACCCTGAGGACATGAAGAAGTTGGCTGTGAAAGGCAAAACTAACATTTTGGTCTCCACAAGATATGGTTCAGTTGTGGTGAAAGCGGCAAAATCCTTGAGAGCACCACATCCAAGCATCATTT
>JAWBOR010000168.1:0-4190 GCA_038826015.1 Bathyarchaeia archaeon | reverse complement strand
CAACCCACTCTTTCGTCATTTCTATTGATTGCCTTCTTTCCCTTTGTCGGTGTAGGAATCTTCGAGATCATGCACAGAATCTTAAAGAAAACAAGAATTTGATTTGAAACGGAACCAGACTATAAATCTGTTATGCAGGTGGAAACTGTTAATAAGTAATCATACTCAATTTTTTAGTTTGTTAGCATAAATTAAATAACTTGTTCGGTTGATCAATTAATATTACGATGTTGGTTGAGGAAGCTAAAATGAAAAATCTTTATTTCTTAAAAATTTTTGTTGCTTCACTCTTTCTTATTATTTTGGCTTCGACCTTGGGTACTTCGACAGCGTTCTCTCAGACGGCAAACGAACCAGTTTGGCGTATCATTGACATTATTAATCCTACTCTAGAAAGTGTCGAATGGATTGAGAAAGGAAACTACAGCAAACCGCCAGAATGGATATCCGACGGAAGATGGTATGAAGCCCACATGCGATTGACATTGGTCGGGTCCAGCAGCATATTTGTCTCTCTCAGCGAATCCTTAAACTGGACGGCGGTAAACGAAGGGTTTTCTCAACCCTACTCCTCCTTTGAAGAACTCGAAGCCGAATTGACTAACGACCCAAGTTGGTGGTTGAAATTTTCCTGGAATATAGACGTGGATTGGCACGGTGTTCCCTTGAACAGTACCGTTGTGAGAACTGAGTTTGATGCTAATACTTCTAAGGCTGAGATATTCATTTGGTGTCGAATTACAAATATTCCAGAATTCATTTTGGGAGAAAGCCGACTGGAAACTTTGCTTACAGGTTTTGATTTAACACCTGTTTTCATCGGTAAGTTGGAAGTTTTACAATGGTATGCAGATTACACAGCTAAGGGGGGTCTTACTACGTTTACTTTAAGGCTCCTTCTAATCTAATGTCTCGAAGCAAAAACGGTTATTCGCTTCAACTTGATATCTCACCTCTGTATCAGGGTAAAACCTATGATGTGAACCAGGAAATCCAGATCTTCATGCCGCCTGACACCGAAGTTGTGAAGGCTTCGCCGTCGAACATAACTACATGGTCTGGGAACGCCGTCACATTCACGATTCACACAGGCGACATATACCCAAAATCTTTCTCTATCACTAGTGCGGTGCCATCTAAAAGTACAACGCAGATTTTTCTCGAAAGCGCAGGGCAGTGGATAATGTTGCCATCGTCTTGGGTTGCCATCGGCTCGTTAATAGTGATTTTTTACACAGCTTTTAGAGGTGGACGAATGTGGGGTAGACGGAGAACCTATTACCGTCTTTACAGAAGCATGGTAAGCATATATGACCATTATGCATCTAATTATTCACAGTTTTTTGTGGAAATGGAGAATTTGTCAGTTTCAATTTTAAGATACTTCATAGATGACAAAATCACCGACGACCAATTTGAAAAGCTTCTACGTGCACGGGACAACTTAATGAATAAAGTAAAGAAGCCATAACCTAATCTTCATGAAGAATATTCATGTTTCTATTGAAAGAATCATCGCATATGGGTCCTCAGCTTTTTTAGGAAAAAGTGTCTCTTTACCGTTTTTTATGAGGATGCGGCGCTTATTTTCTGTGAAAGAACCTAGAAAAGTTGCTTTGAATCCTTTTTGACGTAAAGCTTCCTTAGCTTCATCTTTGGCTTTCGGGCTGACTGAGGCTAAAATCGTGCCTGTGGAAGACATAGACAATAACTGTTCATGAGTTAGATGGAAATAATCTTGCAAAATGTAGCCTTCCCTCGGGATTGGGATTTTGTTTGCTTCTATTCTGAAACCTACTTTGGAGGCTTCAGCCATCTCGTTTAAAGCCGCTGTCAAACCGCCTTCTGTAGCATCATGCATAGCGTGCACACCGTTTATGCCAGCCAGCAGTAAAGCCTCTTTCACACAGCTTTGCATGCCGATAAGTTCGCTGAGTTCTCGTGTCCTTTGAGAACCAAAAATTTTCTCTGCAAGGTCTTTGTGAGCCAACGTGAAGTTGATGGCTATTTCTAAACCAATGGGTTTCGTGCACAAAATATAGTCTTCCGGTCTAGCGTTTGCGGGCGTAATTAGTTTCTCTTTGTCAACCGTGCCGTAGGCTGTGCAGACCCCAACCAAGTTTAATAAACCATCATAAGTGCCTGTGTGCCCAGTTACAATAGCCATTCCTAACTCGTTTGCAGCTTCGCATGCTTGCTCCATGATTTTATAAAAAGTTTCAGGCTCAGTTGACGGTGGGCCTAAAAGGTTTATTGCGCAGAAATCGGGTTTCGCCCCGAAAAGCGCCACATCAGAAGAGGCATAATGTATCAACAGCCAACCAAACCATTTCTCAGGAACTCCAATGCATGGGTCTGTTGAAACAACAAGGTATTTGTCACCTATCAGATGCACGCCTGAATCAAATCCTGGTAAAGGTGGAACAATGACCCTTGAATCTTTCTTGATGTATCTGAGTAGTTTTATGAGGTTTTCGTTGGAGAGTTTTCCCATTTCTTCACGGAACCCCATGTTTTTAGTAGCTCTATACCTCTACTGGTTATCTTGAAGGGAACCCATTCCAGTGGATGCTCGCATCCTTCCATCTTCACTATGCGGAGCTCCCTTCGGCTTTTCTCTTCGTTGAACCTGAAGAAAAATATGTTATGAGCTTTGTTTAAATCTAAATCCACAGCCCGCTGGGTTCCAATGTCTTTCTGCGTTGCAGCGGTCACAATGTCGATGTTGACAATGTTATCGAAATGGCACCAATTGATAGTCCAGTCTTCCACAGGCTCCATATACTTCAACTCATACAAAGAGAACAATTGTTCGCTGAAGGCTCCGGCTGCAAACCGTGTCACATGTTTTTCGGAAAGCGTCCTATCTATGCGTTTCATCTCTTCAAAATCTTCTAGGCTAAAGTACGTCACCATTGGGTCTTTGGGATAAGGCTCAAAATGTGGGAAGGCTTGGATGGCGATGAATTTACCCCTCGCCTCATAGGGTTCTATGTCCCACCCAAAAGATTTGAAGTAGGCTCTCAACCGTTGAAAAGGCTTATTCATAACGTCAAAAGCCACGGTTTCGCCTTCCTGTAACCCTTGCCAAAGAAACTGCATGGCGAAAACTGTCCTTCCAGTGCCCGGAGGTCCGTAAAGAATATTTCGTGAGCCAGATTCGATTCCGCCGCCTATTAATTCGTCGAATCCTTTTATGCCAGTTTTCAGCTTGGTCATTAAGCACTGCTCCACGATAAGTTACATGTAAATTTCGAGTACCTTCCTATTGATAAGCAAGAACATGACGAAGAATGCGATGATGAATTCGCCAGCGAGAAAACTACCATTGTAAATCGCCGAGTATATGACTCCGTCAAGGTTGAATGTGGTCCAGAAGAAGATCCCTGCGATAAAATGTGAAATAAACCTTCCTAGGGTAGATGCAACAACCCCCATTAGGGCATAATTGCCTCTTTGGGGAGAGCTCCTTTTAAAGAATCCAGCCAGTCCGATGGCTCCGAAAGCTATTGGATAGTCAAGCAATACTTGTATGGGGTGAACTATGGGAGAGTATTGAAGACGCATAACGTCTATTGGCAATGCGGCAAGCCCGAAGATGATTCCGCCGAACACTCCGACTTTGACACCTCTTCTCAAAGACAACCAGATAATAGGCACCATGCTTCCTGCAGTTATTGAACCACCGTAGGGAAGCGTCAGAAACGGAAGTGTTAAAGTATACAGCGCTGCTGAAAGCGCAGCGAAAATTATGATTTCGGCTAGAACTTTAGCTTCAAAAATAGTTTTTCTTTCACTCATCCTTGCAATCCCTCCGCCAGTATTACCTGGATCAGGTTCAAAGGGTCGACGGTTCGTTTAACCGTCCTCTCAGCCGGGTTGAACCCAGCTCCCCTCTTTCCTTTCCTATTCCACGTATACATTCAGATTAAACATATAAGTTTAACGAATCTGAACTTGTAATTAAAATGTTGGAATTGAAGGAAGAATGATGAAAATTAGCAAAATCTTTCATAAGTTCCCTGCCACGGATGGTCGGCAAGTCATTCTGAGAACCCTGAATGGGAACTTTTAAACGAAGCAGAGAAGGATGAAGCTTCAACACTCATCATTTACGTCTGCTTCAATCATAAGCCGCCGTATTAAAGCACACGTTTACCTGTGGGAGTCAGGCTTGAATGATCGCGGTT
>JAWBOR010000167.1:0-4286 GCA_038826015.1 Bathyarchaeia archaeon | reverse complement strand
GAAACATTGAGAAGAGACCTGTCTAAGATTTATTCGGGACCGCGTTTTCTTTCAGATTTTGATAAGGCTATTAATTACGAATGGATAGTTACAAACGGCTTGGGAGGATACGCCTCCTCAACTGCATTAAATATTAATACAAGGAAATATCATGGGCTTCTCGTTGCAGCTCTCAACCCGCCGGTTAAACGCCATGTATTCTTGGCAAAAATAAATGAAGAGGTTCGAATCGGCAATGAGATTTATCAGTTCTATTCTGACGAGTTCAAAGACGTGATATACCCCGATGGCTACAAAAATCTTATAGATTTTAGTTTAGATCCATTTCCAAAGTTTCATTATAGATGTTCAGGGCTATATCTTGCTAAGAAAATTTTCATGCCTTACCTAAAAAACATGGTTGTAATACGCTATGAAGTCCTGAATACTTCGGACGAGCAAGCATGCATGAATATCAAACCTTTAGTGAATTCTCGGCATTTTTATGAAGTTACAGATAGTCAAGCAAACCCTCTTGAATTCATTCAAAAACCAATCCTAAATGGAGTTATTTTGGAAATAAAACCGCAAAATAAATATCTGGCCTTATCCCTAACTAGCGGCCGCTACTTAGCCGATAAGAAGGGATGGATTGAGAAAATATATTTTAGGGTTGATAGCTCCCGAGGTGAAAGCTGCCTAGATGACAATTATCAACCGGGATCTTTCTTTGTTGACATCAATCCTAAAGAAAGAAAAAGTTTTTATTTGATTGTTGCAGCAGGAGAAACCGAAGAAGAAACCGCGAAGATTCATTTTGGCGTTTCTGTGGAAGATGCCATAAAGAAAATTTACGAAGAAGAACTTCAACGTAAATATTATTTGATAAATGATTTCTATAGGCTAAACCCTGAGATAAAAGAAGAAGACTGGCTCAACTGGCTTATAATTTCTGCCGACTCCTTTCTTGTTATGAGAAAATCAACAGGTAAAAGATCGGTGATTGCAGGTTACCACTGGTTCGAAGACTGGGGAAGAGACGCTTTTATATCGCTGCCTGGATTAACGTTGATTACTGGAAGATTTCGAGTCGCTGAAGAAATCCTACTCACATTTAAACAGTACTGTGAAAATGGACTTATTCCAATTCGTTTTCCTGATCGAGAAGGCGACAAAGCCTTATACGATTCTGCTGATACTACATTATGGTTCTTCAACGCTGTTTTGCAATACTTGAAATATACTGGAAACTTTGATTTCGTAGAAAAAGAACTGTGGAAGACCATGCGAAACATCATGGAGGAACATATTCAAGGAACACTGTTCAATATTCGATTAGACAGTGATGGATTACTTGCACATGGCCCAAGGTTAACATGGATGGATGCTTCTTTAAATGGTAAACCAGTCACGCCGAGAGAGGGCAAAGCCGTTGAAGTCCAAGCCTTATGGTATAACGCGCTTAGGCTTATGGAGGTGCTTGCCACAAAA
The DNA here is from genome assembly GCA_038826015.1 of Bathyarchaeia archaeon. Classification (GTDB taxonomy): domain Archaea; phylum Thermoproteota; class Bathyarchaeia; order Bathyarchaeales; family DTEX01; genus JAWBOR01. The sequence continues at coordinate 2,816 of JAWBOR010000167.1, read as the reverse complement.
TTTGAAAGTTCAGATGACGCCCGTAGATTCCGCGTATTAGCTGAAAAAGCCAAAGAGAGCTTTGTTGAAAAGTTTTGGTTACGTGATGTCAACTACTTAGCTGATGTGGTAAACGGTGGCGAAAGCGATTGGTCCTTAAGGCCGAATCAGATATTCGCTGTGTCTCTTGACTTTTCCATGCTTGACGTTTCTGAAAGTCGTAGCGTCATCGAAACAGTTTGGAGAAATCTCCATGGAACTTACGGTTTAAGAAGCCTGTCTAAAAACGATCCGAAATATATTGGAAGGTATATCGGAAGCTTTCAAGATCGAGATAGGGCTTACCACAATGGGACAGTCTGGGCATGGTTGCTCGGACCGTTTGTCACAGCTTTCTTAAAAGTTAAAAACTATGATGAATATTGGAGAAGGTTTGCTTTCGAAGTTTTTCTTCAACCCTTATTCTTTGAGGAAACCTACAATGCCGGTCTAGGAACATTAAGCGAAATTTTTGACGGAGATCCTCCCCATTTATCAAGGGGATGCATATCCCAGGCTTGGAGTGTAGCTGAACCTTTAAGAGCCTATGTTGAAGATATATCTTTAAAAAGACCCCCATTTGAAAGTCAAATTTTAAATTTTCACAAGTGATTCTTAAAAAGGCTTTTTCAGAGCTAATCGAAACCTTATATAGGTTTCATTTAATAGTTCTAGTTGACCGATAATGCCTGATGTCTGTTTAATATTTGAGGTCCACCAACCTTTTAGACTGGACCGCAATTTTCATGCTAACTTACTTGCTTATAATAAGATTGGAAAAGAAACACTGTTCGATTTATACTTTGATTCCAAAATAAATAAGGCAGTTTTCAATCGAATTGCTGAAGAATGCTATTTGCCCGCGAACGAAATCGTACTCAAAAATATTGACCAGTGCAAGAAGGAGAAGAAAAAATTCAAAGTTGCCTATAGTATTTCTGGAGTTTTTGTAGAGCAATGTGAAAGATGGAATAAGGATGTTTTAGATTTTTTTAAACAATTAGCCGAATCAGAATGTGTTGAGTTTCTGGACCAAACATATTATCATTCTTTGGCAAGTCTGTTCAGCAATGGATCTTTTGAATTTGTAGAACAGATCCGTATGCACCAGCAGCTTATGGAAGACTTGTTCAACTATAAGCCAATTATATTTGAGAATACCGAATGTCTTTACAACAATAGAATCGCTAAGATTGCTGCTAACTTAAATTACGAAGCCATCGTCACAGAAGGCTCAGAACGAATCCTAGGATGGAGATCCCCAAATTACGTTTATGAAGCCACAGGTTCAAAGATTCGTGTGCTCCTACGTAACTATCGCCTTTCAGACGATATAGGCTTCCGCTTCAACTCAAGAGATTGGAATCAATGGCCGCTCACCGCGGATAAATATGCGGCGTGGCTAGCTTCAACTCAAGGGCATGTCATAAACATCTTCATGGACTATGAAACTTTTGGTGAACATTACCGCCGTGAAAGCGGAATCCATGAGTTTCTAAGATGGCTTCCCATAGAAGTTTTAAAGTGGAGTAATCTGTCATTTTGCACTCCGAGTGAAGTGGTTAGGCGTCATGCCCCAGTTGGCGAAATCAGTGTCTCAGAATACGAAACAGTTTCTTGGGCTGATGTTGAAAGAGACACAAGCGCATGGCTTGGAAACTCTCTTCAGAAAATGTCTTTCAGTCTTCTTGAAGAACTTGAACCAATTGCAAAAGATGTAAACGATGATTTCCTTCTCAAGATTTGGCGCCACCTTCAGACAAGCGACCACTTATATTATATGAGTACAAAAAGTGGCGGTTCAGGGGACGTTCATAGTTCTTTCAATCCTTATGGCAATCCTCTTGAAGCCTTCATCACATATATTCAAGTAATATCAGATTTGCAAGTCAGATTTAACTTAGAACTGGAAAAGTCTGAATACAGAAACAAACGAATATTGCGTCGTCTCCCAAAAGAAAAAGGGTTCATATTCTTTCATGATTTTGCTCGTCCAACAAGCCATGTCGCATATAGCCTCAGAGATTTTTATTCCATTCTCAAAACAATTGACAAGAACTCAATTAAATTTCATATGAACCGCGGGGATTTCGAGAGGTGGATAAGTCAAGTAATCGGTGATGATGAGTTAGCTGGCAAAATTTTCTTATTATCGAGACATAAAATAGACGAAGAGATTTTACGGGAGAAACTCTTGAATATAATTGGTAACAGAATAAAAGAGATGGAAAGTTCGTAAAGGATGTTTGAGAATAATACTGAATAATGCTCTTAAGTAGTGATTGAAGCGTTGAAAATCTGCATGATAACATGGGAGTTTCCACCAAGAATTGTCGGCGGAATAGCCAGGCATTGCGCTGGTTTATCTCGAGCCTTAGCTAAGGAAGGCCACGAAGTTCATGTTTTTACACTAGATTTTCCAGGCACTCCCATGTTTGAGGATGTTGAAGGCGTGAAGGTTCACCGTGTAAGAACCGAGTTAGGACATCCGAATTTTCTCACGTGGACTTTCCTTTTTAACCATTTCATCGAGAAACAAGTTGCTATGCTAAGCCATCATGTTGATTTCGACATAATCCATATTCATGACTGGTTAACCGCTCAAGTGGGCATATCAACAAAACACTTTCTAGATAAACCCTTAGTTTCAACCGTTCACAGCACCGAGGTAGGTCGAGCACAGGAGCTTCACAATCCAGACTCTTACACGATTGATGGAATGGAGTGGTGGATGACATATGAATCTAAAAGGATTATTGTCTGTTCCGATTCTATGAAGTGGGAGATTCACAACCATT
>JAWBOR010000166.1:0-4298 GCA_038826015.1 Bathyarchaeia archaeon | reverse complement strand
ACTAGTCCGAGCACGCTTGTCATTGCAACGTGGCTACATCCAGCTAAAAAGGCAATTTTCATGATCTTGTTTCCACTCCATCCTCGTGAGCTTCCGACTAGGATAAAAGCTAACCAGTGATCAGGCAAAAGTGCGTGAAGTATAGATATAGTCGTGGCGCCACTAATTAGAGAAATTGAATTCATCCTACTTCTCCATTTTAAGATTTTATTTTTGCTAGGCGCAAAGTGTTTAAAAGCACTAGAATTGTCACGCCGTCATCGCCCACGGCTACCGTGAACCATATGGGAATGAATCCCATCAACCCCAACGCGCCCAATACTAATTTAATCCCAAGCGAAATAGCTATGTTTTGTTTGGCAATTCTCACAGTTTTTTGGCTCAACTTGATTAAGTAGGGAATTTGAATCAGCTCGTCTTTGACAAGGATAATGTCGGCTGACTCTAGGGCAACATCAACCCCGCTGCCGCCCATCGCTATGCCTACATCGGAGGCTGCGAGAGCTGGAGCGTCGTTAACACCATCTCCCACCATTGCCACTAGTCCGTATCTTACTTTCATCTGGTCTATAATTTTCAATTTATCTTCAGGAAAAAGCTCTGCATATATCTCGTTTATGCCGAGTTTTTCAGCGATTTCTTTGGCTATTTCCTGCTTGTCCCCAGTAAGCATTGCCGTGTGGATACCAGCCTTTCTTAAAGCTGCTATGGCTTCCACCGCGTCTTTCCGCACATCATCAATAAGGCAGACGGCGGCTTCACAAACTCCATTTATACCTATGCATACAAAAGTATGTTTCTCGCTCTCATAAAGAGAAGCTACTTTCTCACACTTATAGGAACATTGTTGCATTAAATCCGTGTTCCCGATGACCACTTGCGAATCATTAACATAGCCTACAATGCCTTTTCCAGGAACCTCTTCCACATCTTTTACCTTGAGGTTATTGAAGGGTAGCCCTTGTTCCGCGGCCTTTTTAACAATAGCTTTGGCTATAGGATGGTTGGAAAACTGTTCTAAAGCGGCAGCATATGTTAGCACCCTTTTGTCAGGTTCCGCAGTGGCCTTAATATCGTGGACTTCTGGCTTTCCTAACGTTAGTGTGCCTGTTTTGTCGAACACGACGGCTTTTACCTTGGCCATTTTCTCTACGTATATTCCACCCTTGATAACGACTCCTTTTTTGGCAGCTATGGTTACGGCTGTAAAAATGGTTGCTGGCACCGAGATCACAAAGGCGCTGGGACATGAGACAACAAGAAGTATCAGGGACCTATACAGCCAAGTTTCGAATGGACCACCGGTTATCATTGAACCAAATATAGCAATGAAAGTCGCAAGCGATATAATAGCTGGGACGTAAACGCGGGCAAATTTATCCACCAACCTTTCTATGGATGCCTTCCTTTTTCTAGACTCGACAACAAGCTTTACAATTTTTGAAACAAGCGTATCTTCAGCGCTTTTGCTTACAAGAATTTTGAGAACCCCGCTCAGGTTTAATGTGCCAGCGTAGACACGATCGCCAGATTTCCTTAAGATGGGAGTTGACTCACCGGTAATAAGCGACTGGTTAACGTAAGAGACTCCCTCAACTACCATGCCATCAAGCGCTATTCTCTCTCCGGGTTTCACAAGGATCATCATTCCAGGCTGAACTTCTTCCGCGTTTATGCTCTTTTCGGAGCCATCTACCATCACCCTTGCCTTGTCCGGAATGAATTGTGAAAGCTTTTCAACTGTTTTTCTGGCCCTGTCTTGAATATAGCCTTCAAAATACTCTGACAATGAATAGAGAAAAAGCACCATTGCGCCTTCAAATAGAAGATCTAGGTACGCAGCGCCTAAAGCAGCTATTGACATAAGAAATTCTACCGAAAGTCTATTTTCAAAAACAAGTTTTCTCAATCCAATAAATCCAATGTATATGCCCGCAACAATAATTGATGCGTGGCATATTATTCTAGACAAGGATGCCCGCTCATTAATCAGAGGTATTATGAACCCAAGGAACCCAAGAGAAACTCCCTGAAAAAATAAGTCGAGCAAACCCGCTACAAGTATAGTGAGACCTAAGGCTGCAGCCAACTGAACCCATATTTCTTTTCTCTCTTCCCTCCCATATTTCTCTGTTATTTTTCCTTCATTGTAATCCATATTGCTCTAGTCTAAATGATTTGGGTCATTATATTAAAATTGTGCTAAAAATTCAAGCAAAAATATTAATTTACTAATAGAAATAAATTACTATGTTAATAGTAAGGTTGTGAAATTTATGACCGTGGTGAGCATAACTATTCCTGCTGAGCTTCTAAAAAAGTTTGATGAATTTATGAAGGCGCGAGGATATTACAGTAGGTCAGAGGCCTTTCGTGATGCTATAAGAAATCTTATAGCTGAGGCGGAGTTTGCGAAGATGGAGGGAGATAACGTAGCTGCCACAATTATGGTAATATGTGATTATGCTAGAAAAGACATCGATTTGAAGATAACTGGGTTGAGACATGAATTTGACGACGTAGTGATAGAAAATGTCCATAGACATATCGGCCAAAAATACTGCCTTGAAATCTTTATTACAGAGGGCGATAAAGATAGGATCTTAAATCTAATCGGAAGAATTAGAGGAATGCGCGGCATTCAGCAAGTTAAAGCCATGCTCATGCTGATGTAAAAGTCTTCTTCACAATTTTTAAGTGAAGCGGACAGTACCTTTCGACCAAGAACTTTCAAGGCAAAAAAGGTGTATATGTATCATTTAAAAGAACTTTAAGAAGCCGGGTAAATATACGGTTAAATTAAAGGGAGAGCAAAATATTATCGATGGTAAATAATAGCGTTAAGCATTATATTAGAGCGATTCTACAAGTAATTATGAAGATGTCGTGTTGGGTCATGTTTGGGTTAAGGCTAAGATAGGTGATGAAAACCGTATTAGGCTTATTGAAATCAACGCCTTAGTCGATACTGGGGCTACGCTCACAGTTATACCCCGCAGGATGACCATCGACCTCAATCTTAAGCCAACCGGAAAATCTACAGTTGAGACTGGTGCCGGGAGGTTGGAGTTTGAGCGCATGAGGATATGGATAGAACTGGAGGGTAAGAGCGAAATCATGCCAGCGCTCATCTCAGACTTAATAGATAAAGTGCTAATTGGCGTAACAGCCCCAGAAGCCTAGGATTACAAATAGATCCGCTCACAGGAAAACTCAGAGAGTATCCGCTCCTACTCTATTGAAACATGAAAAATGAAGAATAATTCTTTAATAACACTCTTTTCACAGCAAGCAAATTATTTAAACACGGAGAAGAGCACTAAAGCCATTATTATCTATATTTTAAGATATTTTTCTCGTATGTTTTGATCATGTTATACTTGGCTTCATATATGTTTATAACAGGGTTATGTTTAAAGTGTATGAGGAAGGGGTTAAAAGTGTTAGATGAGTGCGAGATTCTAAGGTTTGATAGGGTTAATCGTGTTTTTGAATCTTTAAAGAGATTTGTTGTGCTTGAGGAGATAATCGACGTACACATTAATGGTGTTTTCTACGCATCCTTTCACTGCCTACCCATGCAGATTAGGGAGCTCATAGTTGGGCACCTTTTGACTGAAGGCATAGTGGGGGACGCGAAAAACATTGTAGAGGTAGAGGCTTCAGGAAATAACGTCTACGTCAAGCTGTCTGAAGATTATGGTTCCGCTTTTAGAAGGCAGCGGCTAATAAATACTTTTTGTGGTGGCAATATTCAATTACATTTTTCAGGGAAAGTTAACAAACTAAGATTTAATAGGGTGAGGTTTAGCGCTGAAACCGTTTTTAAGAGTATTGAAGCGTTAAATAAATTTTCCTCGCTTCATAAGGTTTCCGGCGGCACCCATAGTGCGGTTCTAGTTAACGGTGAAGGCGACATTATCTCGTTCGCTGAGGATGTGGGTAGGCATAACGCAGTCGATAAAGTTGTCGGCGAAGCCGCCCTTAAAAGAGCGGATCTCACAAAGCTGCTCCTAGCGTCCACTGGTAGGCTCACATCAGAGATAGTTGCTAAAGCTATTCGGGTTGGAATACCGGTTCTGGCTTCGCTGGCGGCTCCCACAAGCCTAGGCGTTAAAATTGCCAGTAATTTTGGATTAACCCTCATAGGTTTTGCCCGAGGAAGATACTTTAATATCTACACGTTTCCAGAGAGAATAAAAATTGCGGAAGACTGAATATGTCACCACCTTTGAGTTTCTTTTCTAGCGAAGCTATGGCTTAGATATTGACGGTGATAGATGATTTTAAGTGATTTC
>JAWBOR010000165.1:0-4319 GCA_038826015.1 Bathyarchaeia archaeon | reverse complement strand
ATTCATTCAAAGAACAAGCGCTCTCATCGATAATCACCCCAACCGTGATAGTAATATACGGACTAGGTGGAGGCACTGGAAGCGGCATCTTCTTCGATTTCACTCGGCATTTACGAAAAGTTTTAGGATCAGGCGTACCCATTATAGCTTTTGTTATAGCACCATGCAGTGGAGATGACCCGCCAGCGAAGGGCTGCTCAGCTTTTACGGCTATGAACGAACTATCCCTGCTGTTGAATAAGGAATACAATGAGTATGTTACTGAGAACTATGGTGAATACTATCGAAACCCTTTAAACGCGCTTATTTACTTACCGCTACTTCCAGCGTACACTAAAGTAGGCAACATTGTTGCCGCCCGAAAAGAAATGGATGAAATGATCGTGGACATGTTGTATGTTCTTATGGACTTTGACTTAGCCGACCTGTTGGGTGGTATAGGAACTGAAGTAGGGCTTACAGATAACTACGTCCACACTTTGGGCATGGTAAAAGTAGTATACCCGATAGATAATTACATTTCCGCCTTCAAAGTAGACTATGAAAAAAAACAACTGTTGTACGAGCTCAGAAAGGAAAAACTCGACATTCTAGGCAGAATTAACAAAATACTTGAGGGCAACAACGAAGAAGCAAGAAAACTCTACAAGAACTATCTCGTGAAGAGTGGCACTTATGACGAAGAGAAGTTTGAGGAGAAAATCAGGTCAATCATTTATGGTAATCCACGGCTTGAAGAAAACCTTGCGTTACATGTTAAGGGAATAGAACTTCAAGCGCAAGGTTGGATTAGCGAACTGATGGGGTACCTAACAACAATCAAAATGATGGGAAAGACTGGGCCAATAGAGCACGCTATAATCAACTTGACACTTCACAAAAAGGGTTCCAGAAGAAAGGACAACTTAGAAAGCTTGCTCACCTCTTTCACAAAAACCTACCTTAATTACTCCGAAATCAAAAAAGCTATCGTTGAGCGGCTGGAGCAGCTAATTCCTAGCTCGCAAGTCTTCACGATAAGACAGAAGAAGATTCTGGAAGATTTCATAAATTTGGCAGAACTTGCAGACAAAGCGCTTAAGATACTCAGGTTCTATGATGAAACGAGGTATTTTGCTGAAGCTCTAATAAGATATTATGAAGTTCTTCCCGATTCAAAGGCAGAACTCGAAGAATTGACAAGAATTCAATCTGAACTTGCAACGCTCTATCTCATAGTTCAGTTAATGCTTAGATCGCCACTCGATGAGGCAAAGATTATAGATGAATACCTTACTTACCTAAATGAGATTATAGGAAGATACATTGAAAAAAAAGGCGTTCTTGACTGCGAACTACTGAGGATAGAAGAACAAATCAAAAGGAAGGAATTCGATAGATCAACGTACCAACGCGAAGTTAGAAAGATTCTCAGCATGAAAAGATACGCGCGAGAGCAGCTTAGAAACATCGAAAGAGATCTGAAGAGACTTCAAGAAGAACATTCTTACATCTGTTTAGAGCTTGAAAAAGTAGAAAGCATAATCAAACTGTATGACCAGCTAGCTAAAAAAATCGAAATAACTTCAGATTATCACAAGAAGCTAAACAAGATTGTAGACTTGTATAATGAATATGAACAGAGAATGACCGAAATAACGAAACCGAAAAGTTACTATGAAAAATCAGCAGAAATCACCGAGGGAGAGAAAATAAGAATAATCTTCAAAATACTTACCGAACAGGAAGAGACGCTTACTGAAAAGAAAATAATCCAAGATATACTGGACATGCAACACTATAAGGATTACATAAAAAGCATAATACGCGTGTTCAAAACACCAAGCGTTATGGGATTTAAACCAACCTATAAATCTGATTATATTTGGGTAACTGTAGAAGCCCCACCGAAACTGTGGAGCGAAGACCTATCACAAGAGCTATACACCGCACTAGCGGCATACGTCACCAGCGAAGTATCAAGAACGATAACCGTTCGAGTTATTGAGGCAAGAGAACCATGGGTAACGCGGATTCTGGTTGTTGGAGGTAGAGGGAAACCAGAACATCTCGAAGCCTATGACGAGATGCAGTTGCTGTATAATAAGTCAAATGATTTTGAAAGACATCTTTCTCGCTCCTACCTACTCGAACACGGAGTTTCAGCAACACAGATCATCGATCAGATAAAGAACGGTAACCTCACAAACAAAGAAAACAGCGGTAAAGCATAAATCCGTCAATCTGCTCCTAAACTCCTAACAATAATTCGCCAATCATCTTCTTTTATTGAACCATTCTTTACCACGAAACTCTTTATCATCCTTATTCGCCTCTCAACAGACTTGAAAAATTTAGTTGTCTCAAAGCCGCCGACAAACATGATTACATCTACTCGGTCATTAGCATCTTCTACGTATATGGGTTCAGTTGTGAATAAAGACCGCAGATTGGCTTTTTCTTTAAACCAATTGGCAACTTCTAATTCAAGTAGCCCCTTTTGGAGTATTTCCTTAAATTGAACAGGTATACGGAAAAGAACATAAACTACAGAGGCAGTTGACAAATCAAAATTCAAAAAAGGTCTAAACAACGCAGAGTCAAGTATGTTTTTTATTGATCCATATAGGTTGAGGCTGGCTCCTGTAGCTAACAGGACTGTGTATATTCTAACATTAAAATTCCTAGATAGCTCGGAAAATTCTTGAACAAATGTTTTCTTAGCCAACACCAATTGCAGTAGATAATTGAAAACAACGTTACCCTTTAGAATAGAGCCGCGCCTGTCAACACCCACATAACTCTCAAGGTGATCTCTGTCAAAAAGCAAAAGGGATGCAAAAGCTTTAGATACACATAACCCAATAGACGAAAAAGCATTGAAATGAACATCGGGAAGCTGCATCTGCGAAGGCAAAACAACGAAGGCGACAGTGTCAATTTTCCATTCTTTGAATTGCGAAACCAAAGCCGGCAACAAACCGCTACTAACACCATCCCATAAAGATGATACTATTAAAGTTCCGCTCACATCGCCGGCAAATCTGTTTTTTAAACTTGCAATAAGAGTATCATCGTTCGCTATAGAAGGCAAAACTTGAAACCAAAAACGCGTGTCAATGTTGAGATTCAGGCTTAAAATACTATCTGGCTTAAGATAGAATTGGCTCCATTTAGCAATATCCTCGCTGAACTTATCAATAAACAGCGGCATAGGAGTGTCTTTCTTATCCATTAGTGGCCCTTTTAGAAGAATTTTTGTTGGATACTCCCCCATGCATATAAGGGTTTGTTTATGAAAAAGAGGCTTTGGTGGTTCAATCTTCTCTTTTGGTTTTTCAACAGAATCGAGATGAGGCTGATGTTTATTATCCTCTGCAGCCATTTCAGTTTTTCACGGTAAACCTTAAGAATAGTTTGGAAAGATAAGGTTTTAGGTTTGGACAATTGAAGTGGGGGAGAGCTGTGCAGCGTGGGAGTTCTGGACTGGTTTAAAAGGCGACGGCAAAGGAATAAAGAGGAAGAAAGTGTTTTTCAACTAGAAAAACCAAGGAATCCAGCGGTGGAAGAACCAATTCCCGAGCCGGTAGCAGAAAAGAAGGAAGAATTAGATGCAATATCTCCAACTCAAGAGATAGAAAAATCAGCTAACTCAACTGCAGCAAAAGAGACAGAAAAAACAATCACAGAAACTGAGAAAATATACGAGTTACCTTCAGATGCTGTAAACGAAAAAAAAGAAGAGACTCACGAACAACCAACAACAGAAAAGGCAGCCACAGAATTTACGACGGAAGAAACAGAAAAACAGGCGACTCAGAAAACGATATTTAAAAAGACAGAAAAACCTCCCCAATCGCTTTGGAAACTAGCGTTTCGAGGCTTAGTTAAAAGGCGCCAGCAAAAAGAAAAACCAGAAAAGAAAAGAAAAAAAGAGAAAAAAAGCGCTCCTGAACCAGAATTTCTTAAAATCCTAATTTTTCCAATTACACTCGCTAGCATGCTTTTAGGATTATCAATATTGCCGCTTTTTCCGCAACCATTGCCTGTAATTTTGGCTTTTCTAATAGCGTTCCTTACGTACAAGAAACCAAGAATCGGAATGCCCATAGGTAGCTTGATCATCGGGTTAGGCTTAATGTATAACCTGTCCGAAATGAATTTCATATCAATGCTGGGGGAACTTGAAATTCGTGGAGCCTTTGTTTTTGTTTCCCTCTTCCTACTCACTGCTCTGCCCATAATTTTTCACAGCCGCAAAGCAGTTATTTCAATAAACTTGGGCATAATCGCGGCTATTTCGCTTTTCTTTAGCCAAACCTATTTTCTCGCCATACCAT
>JAWBOR010000164.1:0-4336 GCA_038826015.1 Bathyarchaeia archaeon | reverse complement strand
AAAAATCTCACATACTCTAGCTTTCTAGTACCGTTCTGAATGATGTCAAAAATTTATAGACCGAGCCTAAAGAATTGAGCATGGGCTGCTCCGCTATGCCTTTGAGAATATGGAAAACTTGTACGTCTATAGTGAATTCCAATGTCTGGATAAGAGACCGCTCTAGATGTTGAGAGATTTCCTAAATTCGAGTTGACTGGTGTTTCGAAGAAGATACAGAGGAAAAGGGCTTTCAGCTTTGGTATTTTCAAACATCTTTTTTCGAACTACCACTTTTTTCTTTCGATAGTAGCGTGCAAGACCTTACGGCTAATAAGGTGGCAAAGAGGAGAATCCCGTATTTGGTCTGCATCAGCACGTGACAACCATTTATTAGTCACTTCAATCAGTAGACCGCTGGTCTATAAGATGAAGATCGTACGCTTCTGGTCAAGGAAACGTCTGCATTTGGGAATTCTTGAAGAAGACTATGTTGTCGACTTAACAAGCTTGGATGAAAGGGTTTTTAGATCCTTCAGGTCTCTTGCACTCTATGCTGAGTCAAATGGAAAGGCGATTCATGAAGTCATAGAAAAGGCTTTGATGACCTGTAACAGCCGATTAATACGGCTACGGGTTGGACAGAATACACCTATTAAGCTGGCAATCCCTGTCTCCCCACCCGAAGTCTGGTGTTGCGGAGTTACATACAAGCGTAGCCAAGAGGCGAGAGAGGCTGAAACGCTGATAAAGGGGATTTATGACATTGTATACAACGCTGCTAGGCCTGAGATATTCTTCAAGGGAACCAGACGGCACTGTGTTGGCCCAGAAGACGCAATAGGGATTCGTGGTGACTCCTCTTGGTCTGTTCCGGAACCTGAACTCGCATTTGTCCTAGGGCATCGTGGAAAGATTATCGGATTTACAGGGGGCAATGACGTCTCATCCAGGGATATAGAGGGAGAGAACCCGCTATACCTTACGCAGGCTAAAACATACAAGGGTTCATGTGCCATAGGTCCAGCGATAGTGACTGTTGACCAGATTGGCCTAGAACCTAGGCTTCAAATCGAGTGCGAGGTGTTCAGGAATGGAAAGAGCTTATTCAAAGGTTCCACCAATACTGCCATGATGAAAAGGAGGATCGATGAACTACGCTCCTATCTTCTTAGATTCAATCCTGTACCGTTTAGTTCAGTATGCCTTACAGGGACTGGGATAGTGCCTCCAGATGACTTCTCATTGGAGGATAAGGATATTGTTGAGGTTAGGGTTGAGCAAATCGGTGTTTTGAGGAACCGTGTACGAAGGCTTGTGATCTAAGCCTGAATTGGCCCATTTTTCTTGTAACCTCAATATCGCCGCAAACTCAACATTATTGCAATGTTTTCAGAAAGTTCTGCTATGAGTCCTCTAGTATTTAGCTAATCAAGTACCAAGTATTCTCTCAAATAGCCCATCAGATTACGTAGACTATCTTTTTAGAGGAGTGTTGAACCCCCTTGTGAGGCTGGTCCTAGACACATGAGGTATTCAGCTTTGGTCTGTTATTCTTTGCATGTAACTGCAGTCCCTTATACGATGAGAGAAGTCTTCTTGTCAAATGTGAATAAAGACCTAAAAAAGCTTTGCCAAGAGATTAACGCGAAAAGGGATCCATCCAAACCATGCATCACAGTATGTGTTAGCACGGGGTGTGTTGCACAAGGAAGCATAAAACTTGTTGAAGACTTCAAAAATGAACTTGAAAAACATGGATTGACTGATAAAGTTGAAATTAAGGAAACGGGATGTGTTGGTTTTTGTGAACAAGGGCCTAGAGTAACAATTTATCCTCAAGAAATTTACTATTTTAAAGTTAAACCTGAGAATGTCGCTGAAATCATTTCTGAAACGATCCTTAAAAAAAATATCATAGAACATTTGCTTTAAAGACTCACCCACTGAAAAAACAGCGCAAAAACTTGAGGAAATACCTTTCTACAAATATCAGCTTAGGCTTCTGCTTGAAAACAACGCAAAAATAAATCCTAAAAATATCGAAGACTACATTGCCGTTGGAGGATACAGTGCTCTTGCCAAAGCCCTATTCGAAATGACACCTCAACAGATTATTGAGGAAGTAAAGAAGTCAAACTTACGAGGTCGGGGCGGAGGAGGATTTCCAACAGGAATAAAATGGGAAACTACACGAAATGCTATTGGGGAACCCAAGTATGTAATTGTAAACTGCGACCAAGGCGACCCTGGAGCCTTTATGGACAGAACAGTAATGGAGGGCAACCCCCACAGCGTCCTAGAAGGTCTCATAATAGGAGCTTTCGCCATTGGTGCTCACGAAGGCTTCGTCTACGTTCGGGAGGAGTATCCCATAGCTGCAGAAAACATGTTAGTAGCAATAAGACAGGCTGAGGAGTATGGGCTACTTGGCGAAAACATTATGGGCTCAGGTTTCAGCTTCAGCGTCAAGGTTCATAGAGGTGCCGGCGCCTTCGTTTCCGGAGAGTCAAGTGCTCTTATGGCAGCAATCGAGGGAAAAGTTGGTGAACCGCGACCTAAATACATACACACAGCGGTTAAGGGCATATGGGATAAACCTAGCTGTCTCAACAATACTAAAACGTGGGCTACTGTTCCATTAATAATTCTTAAAGGCGCAGATTGGTTTAGGAGCATAGGAACAAAGGGCAGCAATGGAACCATGATCTTCTCACTCGTTGGGAAAGTCAATAACACAGGTTTGGTAGAAGTGCCCATGGGGATAACCCTTCGCGATTTAATCTTCAAGATAGGTGGAGGAGTAAGAGGAGGCAAGAAGTTTAAAGCAGTCCAAACTGGGGGGCCTTCAGGCGGCTTCATCCCGGAGCAATACCTAGATACTCCGGTAGACTTCGACGAACTCACCAAAGTTGGCTCTATGATGGGTTCAGGTGGCATGGTAGTTATGGATGAGGATACATGCATGGTGGATGCAGCCAAGTATTTTGTAGATTTCCTCCTAGAGGAATCTTGTGGGAAATGTATCCCATGTCGTGAAGGGTTGAGGGTGCTCTCAAAAATTTTACATGACATCTGTGACGGGGAAGGTAAAGATGAAGATATGGAAGCGATTGAAGATATTGTTGAAACAATGAGGGAGGCATCACTCTGCGCGTTAGGGACAACTGCAGCTAACCCCATTCTCACCTCCTTAAAATACTTCGGTAATGAATGGGAACAGCACATAAAGCAGAGACGTTGTGTGGCTAAAGCCTGTAAGGCTTTGATAAATTACTACATCGACCCAGAGAAATGCCAAGCATGCCTCCTCTGCTTAAGAGAATGTCCTGCGGGAGCTATCCAAGGCGGCAAGGATCAGGTTCATTGGATTGAACAAGAGAAATGCGTAAAATGTGGAACATGTTACGAGCTCTGCAATTTCGATGCGATAAAAAAGCTTTCTGGGGAACCTATGCCACCACTTCCACCAAAAGGTATGAAACCTGTTAGAAGAGGGAAGTAATATGAAGATTGTTACATTCAAGATTGACGATAAAGAAATTAAAACAGCGGAAGGAACTACCATTTTGGAGGCAGCGAAGAAGGCAGGTGTAGAAATACCGACTCTCTGCTACCTTGAGGGATTAGAGCCATATGGTGCTTGCCGCGTATGTAGTGTGGAAATTGAAATTCGAGGAAGAACACGCATAGTGGCTGCATGTTGCTATCCGGTAGAAGAAGGCTTGAAGGTAGTGACTAGGTCTCCAAAAATCGACAAAATCCGAAAAACAATAATTGAATTGGCTGCTGTAATGGCTGGAGAAGATATTGCTGGTGAAATGAGGGCATTAGCAAGTGAATATAATGCAGACCTTTCACGATTTAGGACAAGATTACCTATGGAGCCGACAAAATGTATTCTCTGCGGAATATGTGTACGTCGCTGCATTGAAGCATGTTGGGATAGCGCTATCGGTTTTGTTGGTAGAGGAGTAAACAGGCGTGTAGTACTTTACCCTGAAAAGGCTGGAACCTGTGCAATCTGTAGTTATTGCCAACGTGTATGCCCCACAGGCAGAATCTCATCCATTGGTCCAGATCCTCCTTTTCCCTATGTTGACGATGTCCTTTCGGGAAGAAAGTGAAGGTGTGTGATATGTTAACGCTGAAAAGCCGAGAATGCTTTTAGAAAGAAGTTCAAAGTGATCTATTGCTTTGTAACAGGCATTTTGCCCCAAAATCTATAAAAGGCAAGTTAAGGCATGGCAAGATTACGCTTAAACTCATTATCCAAGTTCCCAGCCAACTTTTCAAAAACTTGTTCTCTTTGAGAAGTTTTTTTCAGCTTCTCTTCAAGGTCTCTTTAACCTATTAA
>JAWBOR010000163.1:0-4337 GCA_038826015.1 Bathyarchaeia archaeon | reverse complement strand
AAGACAATGGGTGGAGCATTTTACAAAATATATGAAATCACCTCCTTGGAGTTTACAAATAGCGTGGGCTCGAAGGGTCCTTTTAGGACGTTCGTTTGCGTTACTTGCTCCTACTGGTGTCGGTAAGACATCATTTGGAGTATCCATGTCTAGTTACCTTGCTAAAAAAGGAAAGAAAGCGTACATTATCGTTCCTACCCGTTTATTGGTAGAACAAATCACAGAAAAGCTTCTCTTATTTGGAGTAGAAAAAAAGACAATTTTGGCCTTTGGAGATGAGGGCTCTTATCGTCGTGAGAAAAAACTACAACTTAAAGAAGGTTTTTTTAACGTCCTTATTACTACTTCTATGTTTCTTTATAAAAATTACGACATCAT
This sequence comes from Bathyarchaeia archaeon, assembly GCA_038826015.1. Classification (GTDB taxonomy): domain Archaea; phylum Thermoproteota; class Bathyarchaeia; order Bathyarchaeales; family DTEX01; genus JAWBOR01. Next base: position 3,959 of record JAWBOR010000163.1, on the reverse strand, counting down.
ACCTCGGTTTTTTGATTTCATTTTTATCGATGATGTAGATTCTTTCCTTAAAACAGCTAAAAATATCGATAAAGTGCTTCTTCTATTGGGATTTTCTGAAGAAAGCATAGAAAAAGCGTTAAATCTAATAAAATTGCGAAGTAAACGCTATAAAGAGGAACATGATCGGTCTCAAATCGAATACTTCTTGAAAGAATTAAAGGAACTCCGGCAGAAAAACAGGGTATTGGTAGTATCTTCTGCGACTTCTACTCCCAAATCGGACAGGGTAAGGCTCTTTAAAGAACTTTTGGGATTTGAAGTGGGAGCCCCTATGTTTTATTTAAGAAACGTAGTAGACGTTTATACTAAAAGCAATCTCCCATTATATGAATGGATAAAGGAACTGGGACAGGGGGGATTAGTCTTTGTCCCTTCTGATGTTGGGCGAGAAAAGATAGCTGAAATAATAAAAGAATTGCAAACACAAGGAATAAGTGCTATTTCCTATGAGGACGTTTCAGAGAGCACTTTAAGAAAATTTGAAAATGGTCAAATAGATGTAATAATAGGAATTGCCTCTTATAGAAATCCATTAGCTCGAGGCCTTGATCTCCCTCACGCCATAAGGTATGCGTTGTTTTGGGGAGTACCTAAAATTGTCATTTCGTTAAAATTTGAGACTAACATTTCTCATCTCCTTTGGGCACTTTCTTCATTAAGATCTGCAATTACCAAAAACCTTCCTCAATACATTACCAAAGTCGACAGATGGATATCCCAATTAAGGCATTTACAACATTTTTCGGAAGACTTCCTTTCAACTAAACCTTGGTTGAATGATAAAGCCAAAAGATTGAGAGAAGAAATTCATTCTTTTTTAAATTCTGACATTTTTATAAATTTAATGTCTTCGTCGAATGAAGTAACTTTACGCCGACTGCAGGACGGCTACTATATGGTAATTTCGGACGCGACAGGATATCTCCAAGCAAGTGGGAGGACTTCACGGATGTTTGCAGGTGGTGTTACTAAGGGATTGAGTCTCTTGATTGTGGACGACGAGAGAGCTTTTACACACTTACAGAAAAAACTCAGATGGTTTAGCGAAGAGATAAAATTCAAAGAGCTTGGTGAAATAGACCTTTCTCAAATACTCAGAGAAATAGATGAAGATAGGGAAAAGATTAAAAAAATAAAGTTAGGTGAAATCTCTTCTGGACACAAAGAAATTTTAAAGCCTGTACTTATAATCGTTGAATCTCCGAATAAAGCACGAACTATCGCAAATTTCTTTGGAAAAGCAATAAGAAGAAAAATAGGAGAACAAGAAGTGCTCGAAACCTCCGTTGAAGATAAATATCTAATGATTACTTCTTCATTTGGACATATTTTAGACTTATGTACAGAAGGAGGATTTTATGGGGTAAAAGTAAATGAAGAAGTTGTTCCCATATACGAACCTATTGATAATAGAGAAAGCATAATTCAAAGTTTAAGACTAATATCAGAAGAAGTATTTGAAGTACTAATAGCTACTGATCCTGATACTGAAGGGGAAAAAATAGGATGGGATATATTAATGCTTTTAATGCCATTTGTTAATAAGATACGACGCATGGAATTCCATGAAGTAACAAAAAAAGCAATAATCAATTCTTTAAAAAACCCTCGAGATTTTCATGAAAGTTTAGTAAAGGCCCAAATACTTAGAAGGGTTGCTGACAGGTGGATTGGGTTTGAGTTTTCCAGATTGTTATGGAAGGAATTTGGAACAAATATCCTTTCTGCAGGAAGAGTTCAAACTCCTGTACTTGGTTGGATTATAGCTAAAGAGGCTGAATATAGGAAAAGAATTTATAAAGTAATAGTTAGAATTGGAGTAAATAGAAAACCGCTTCGCGTAGAGTTTGTTTTTGAAGAAAAAGATAAAGCTAAACAATTCTTTGAAAACTTAAAAGAAGTAGAGGTGACGATAAATACTGTCATAGAAGAAGAAAGACACCCTCCACCTCCTTTACGAACTGACACCTTGCTAAAGGAAGCTAATGATAAATTGAGGTTTTCAGTTCCCTTGACCATGCAACTTGCTCAAATCCTTTTTGAACTTGGATTTATTACCTATCACCGAACAGATTCTATACGCGTTTCTGATTATGGGATAAGTTTAGCTAAAGAATATGTAAAAGAAGAGTTTGCTGAGGAGTACTTCGCTGGTAGATCATGGTCACAAGAAGGTGCACATGAATGTATAAGACCAACTAAACCCCTTGATGGGAATGAATTAAGGGCACTAGTTTTAAGTGGCCAAATAGAAGGCTTGTCTCGCGATCACGTTCTTTTATACGATCTGATATTTAAAAGGTTCATCGCCAGTCAGATGAGGCCCATAAAAGTAAAAGAAGCTGAAATTTGTATAAAAGCTTTAGGGGAAGAAAAAAACCTAAGAGTGTGTACAGATATATTAACAGATGGATGGAATAGAATGGTTAGTTTTGATACTTACAATATTCAAGAAGGCATAATTAACGTAGAAAATAACAAAGAATTCAGAAGTGAACCTAAAGCTTTTTTATATACTCAAGGAGAGTTAGTTCAGGAAATGCGCGAAAAGGGTATCGGAAGGCCGTCTACTTACGCAACAATTGTTGAAAAGTTATTAGAAAGACATTACGTAATAGAAAAAAAGGGACGTCTAATACCAACTAAGTTAGGGAAAAAAGTCTATCAATATCTCCTTCAATACGAAAAGGTACGAAACTTTTTGTCCGAGAATTTTACAAAACACCTTGAAAAACTTATGGACGAAGTAGAAGAAGGGAAAGGAGATTACGAGTACATTCTAAAACAATTATATACTCAAATCTGTAATATTACATAAAATAATTACGCTTCACCTTCAGTGAAAGTATAGAAAATATAAGTATTACGAAAATAATAAACAAACGTGTTATCAGAAGGTTCCAGGTTAACTTTGTTAAGGATAGAATAGGATTCGCTATTATCCATTGATAAAGTAAAGCGGTGAGAATTGCTGTGGGTATAATGTAGAAAAACGACATCCTTCGTGTAATGTTAATATTAAAGTTTTCGCTTAAGCTAACTATAACGTTTCTATCCTTGGGAAGTAATATAAACACAAAAGCTACAGTTTCTACCAAAGCAAAGATCACCAAAAATAAGGTACCGATCCAAAAATCCAGTTCATCGATGAAAGAAGGCACAAAAGCAGAAAGCGCTCCTCCAATGGAAATCAGGATTATGGTGGCTAAAACTGCTTTTCTATGAGGCCACCCCCTTTCTTCTTCAAAAAACGCTATTACAGGCTGGGCAAGGGCCAAAGACGATGTCAAGGCAGCTAAGAAAAGAAGCAAGAACCACATAAAAGCTACAACGTTTCCTAGAGGCAAACTCAGTAGTATAGCCGGCATACTCATAAAACCAATGCGGAAAGTTCCTTCCTGTGCCAGTTTTTGTACGGAACTAGCACCAAACATAGCGAAAGCTGCAGGTATCGCAATAGTGGCTCCAAGCCCAATTTCAACCACTTCGTTGAGCATCGTCGTCTGTAAAGCTGCTTTCAGAACGGCTTCTTTTTTTCTTATGTAACTTGCATAAGCAGCCATACACCCCATACCCAAGGAAAGGGTGAAGAAAATTTGACCAGTAGCTTCTATCCATACCTGAGGGTCGGCCAGTTTACTTAAATCTGCTTTAAAAATAAACAAAAGACCTTCCACTCCTCGACCCCCTTTAAGGGACAGGGACAATATAGCTAAAAATACTCCCATTCCTATAAGCAAAGGGATCCCGATTATAGCGGTTTTTTCTATACCTTTCCTTATACCGAGTAAAAGAACAAAAGCATTAAATGCAAGGGGGATCCCTAGAAAGAAAAGGGCCCAAAATGAAGGTCTTAAATAATCCCTCAAAAAGTTCAAGAAGGGTTCTAAACTTTCCTCCAACCCCTTTGTTACAAG
>JAWBOR010000162.1:0-4351 GCA_038826015.1 Bathyarchaeia archaeon | reverse complement strand
GGACAGCTGATAAAGGACCTCACAGCCTCGTCGAGGAGCTCAGTCCTACTGTTTTTCTCCAGCTTATAGAGGGGAACCCATGCTGGAAGACCCGCGGAATGCGAGAGCAGCATCCATATTTCAGTCTTGCTTTTAAGCTCGTCGTGGCCAGCATTAGTCCTAGAGTATTCCGGTAATACTTCGGAAACCTTCTGTTTTAAGTGTATAAGGCCCTCCTCCAGAAGCTTGGCGAAGATGATCGACGTTGCCAGAGGCTTGGTGAGCGAGGCAAGATCATAAAGCGTCTCTATGGAGGTTTCTCTTCTCTCCGGGATTGTTTCAGCATATCCGAAGGCCTCCTCATAGACAAGCTTATCATCGATGTAAACAGCTACAGAAGCCCCTGGAAAAACATCGCCAACAGCGTTAGCAAGAAGCATCCTTAATCTGTTGAAATTCATGAGTGACACGGAGTTTAGCTACATTTACCTCCTTATATGCTTGTAGCACGCGTTACTCTCATCTTTTTCTTTAAGCAAGCAACATGTTTTTCACTACCATCACTGAAAAGCTGAACTCAGGAAGCTTAATATTTCTTACTGGGGATTAAAACAAGCAACGAAATGATGGTTTCGAATTCCTATTAAAGGAGGAGTTATCGTACTACATTCCTCAGTACGGAAGGGGCAACGAGGATGGAATCGGCAGCCTTTAGGAGGATCTATGGCACTTGCTATTTCTCCTCTTGCACTGAATCTTCTTTTAGAAGAATCAGCTAAGCCTAAAGCACCAGAAGCAGATAGGAGGAGCTGTGAGTAAGGATGAAACTGGTGGCTGATAAAGTCTTCCGTCGGAGCTACTTCCATAATTTTTCCAAGATACATAACTATTATCCTATCGCAAGTATAATAAGCTACTTGAAGGTCATGTGTTGTAAGCAAATACGTTAAGCCGTATTGATTTTTTAATTCCATCAAAAGGTTAAGAATACCTGACCTAATGCTAAGATCAAGCATCGATACGGGTTCATCTGCTATGAGAAAACATGGTTTAACAGCAATCGCCCTAGCTATCGAAACTCTTTGTCTTTCACCTCCACTAAGTTCATGCGGATACTTGTCAATAGCATCCTCAGGTAGACCTACAAGTCTCAACAGATCAATGCAGTATCTCCTAATCTCATCCTTATCCCTCATAATGTTTTGTATCCGTAATGGAAATGCTATTGTTGAGAAAACTGTCAGTCTTGGATTTAACGACTCATAAGGGTCTTGAAAAATCATCTGGACCATCTTTCTATAGTTCTTTAAGTCCCGCCCGCGGAAAGACGTAATATCCCTCCCATTAAACAGAACTCTACCTTCAGTGGGAAAAGTAAGCCTTGCAATAACCCTACCGATCGTGGTTTTACCGCTTCCACTTTCGCCCACAAGTCCTACTACTTCGCCGGAATTTATGTAGAAAGATACGCCGTCAACTGCATGAACATATTTCCTATGAAAAAGGCCACCAGCTTGAGCAGGAAAATACACTTTAAGGTTTTCTACCTCAAGTAAACGAGGATTCTCGTCCAAAGCATTAACATTCCTCATAGTCCCCATTAGGAAGTCACCTTGTGACAAGCAATATAATGATCATGCCCTATTTTAATTAACTTCGGTTTCTCATAAAAACACTTTTCCACGGCGATTGGACAACGCGGCCTGAACCTGCACCCCCGTATTTTAGATGCGAGATCAGGCGGTGAACCAGGTATTGACCAAAGCTTTTTACCTCGATGCATGAAACTCGTCAAAGATCTAATTAAACCATCTGTATAAGGGTGAAGCGGATTTGAGAAAAGCTGTTTAGTATCAGCCATTTCCACAAGTTCACCTGCATACATTACTGCAATTCTGTTGCTAAATTCAGATAAGGTAGAAAGATCATGGGTAATAAACAGTATTGAGAGACCAAATCTCCTTTTCATATCCCAAATTATTTCTAATACCTGCCGCGCAACCACAACGTCTAAAGCTGTCGTAGGCTCATCCGCAATTAGAAGGACAGGGTTGAGAGCAAGTGCCATAGCTATAACTGCTCTTTGACGCATGCCACCACTGAATTGATGAGGATAATCGTTTGCCCTCGATTCATCAATCCCTACTAATGAAAGCAGTTGCTTAGCCCTCGTCAATGCATCCTGCTTAGAGATTTTCTCATGCACGATGATTGCCTCTGCTATTTGTTCACTGATTTTATGAACAGGATTTAAGCAATTCATTGCATTCTGGAAAATCATTGATACTTTCTTCCACCGATAGGCCCTAAGGTCTTCTTCTTTAAGATTTAATACATCTAAACCATCGCAAATAATTCTCCCACTAACTATCCTACCTGGTGGCTTAATCAGCCTTAGAATTGCATAGGCAGTCGTGCTTTTTCCACAACCGGATTCTCCAGCAAGACCAAACACTTCTCCTCTGTTTACGTGAAATGTTACTCCATCAACAGCTTTAACTTCCCCTCTTTGGGTGAAGAAGCTTACGTGTAAATCTTGAACTTCAAGTACTTGATCCATCTTTAATACCTCCTGACCCTCGGGTTAGCAATAATATTTATTGCAGATCCAAGCAGATGTACCCCCATTCCGACGAGCGCGATGCATAGACCTGGTGTTGTCACCCAGGCCCAGCCGCCATTGTATACGGCTCCCCCCATGTTAGCAAAGTAGATAACGGTCCCCCAGCTCATCTGGGAAGGATCACCAAGACCAAGGAAGCTAAGAGAAGCCTCTGACATTATGCCAGAGATAATCGTCAGTATCGCGTTCGCCATCACAAGCGGCAGAACGTTAGGCAATATAATGGAAAAAGTTATTCGAAGTTGACTAGCACCCGCCATCCTTGCGGCATCAACATAAGCCCTTTGTTTGACGGATAGAACCTCGGACCTGACTATTCTAGCCATTGTAGGCCAGCCGAAAGCCGAAAGAACTATAATAATGTTGAAAATACCCCTGCCCAATACTGCTGCCGTAAAAATCGTTAAAGGAAGCTTCGGTATTATTATCAGAACATCGCAGAACCTCATAAGTACCTCATCGATAAGGCGATGTGAAGTAGCAGCAATAAGCCCAACGGTAACCCCTATGAGTGTAACAGCCAAAGCAACGGTCGCGCCCACGAAGAGGGAAACCCTAGTACCCCAAATGACTTGGCTTAGAACATCCCTGCCAAGATTATCTGTGCCTAGAATATGCTTTAAACTCGGAGGCTGATATGGTGGTCCCACTAATGCAAATGGATCATAAGGAGCAATATAGGGTGCAAGCACGGCTATAGCAGTAAACACCATGAGTATTGAAAGCCCGATTAAAGCTTTCCCATTATGTAAAATAGCCGCCCATATTTCGAACCATCCGCTTTGCCGGCTCTTCTGTATCCCTATGTTTCTGAAAAACATCTTTCGGATTTTTCCGGTTCGGTTATAAGCCCCCATTTAGTATCTGACCCTTGGATCAATAAGTACATAGAGGACGTCTGCAATATAGTTTGCAATGATAACAGCCACAGTTATTATATAGAAGAAACCCTGGATCAGCGGGTAGTCTTGATTAAGAATCGCATTAAAAAGCAATAGTCCGACACCTGGATAAGAGAAGACAGACTCAGTTACGATCGCACCCCCAACCATAGTCCCTAAGTGCAACGTAAATAATGTTAAGACAGGCAGCAGAGCATTCCTAGCCGCATGCCGAATGATTATTGTTCTTGGCTTCACACCCTTGGCTTCCGCCAATGTTATATAATCCTCCCCCATTGTTGAAACCATGTTATCACGCATTATAATCGTGTAAGACGCGAAATTGCCCGCTACCAGCGACAATATCGGGAGAACTGCATGCCTCAAAACGTCTAAAATGAATTCAAGGCTGAAGAATGGTTTTGAAACAACATGACTCGAGTATGCTCCTGCCACAGGAAAGATGGGTATGTAAACCCCAAAAATCATGATGAGAATCATAGCTATCCAAAAATACGGTGTTGACAGAAGAAATATTGATACCGTTGAAATCAAAACCTCTAATTTGGTTCCACGCTTCCAAGCCGATAGGATCCCTAGGAAAACCCCTATAGCAGCAGTTAACACTGTTGACAAGGTTAGAAGAAAAAGAGTCCAAGGAAGATAGAGCATTACCACATTCCAAACTGGGGCGGGATAGTATGAATAGGACACTCCGAAATAAGGTGGAAACGTGAAGATAACATTCTTCACATATAATGCGAATTGTTCAAGAGGCGGTTTATCCAGACCAAACCTTGTTCGTAATGCCACTGCTACTTCTTCAGGCAGCCTGTAAGAGGATGCCATTAGCTCAACTGGACTACCT
>JAWBOR010000161.1:0-4353 GCA_038826015.1 Bathyarchaeia archaeon | reverse complement strand
CTGACACCTCTTGGATATCCTGATGAAGCACCTGCTTCCAAGGATAGAAAGCCACTCAACGAAATTGTAAGCTGGAACAAATGGTAAACAACAAACGATAAAACATGCACTAGACTGCAGAACTCGTATCATGAATGGAACAATGATTAAATAAGATGGCAAAAGTAAACCCTAATGATCCGAAAATAAAGTCTAGAAAGAAGATAAAAGATTATCGCAGAAAAGTGAAGAGCAAAAACCAGCACACACAACCATCCAAATTTTTTTGCCTCCGACAAAAACAGATAGAGGGTTCTCCTTTAGCCTGCTTTTTTTGTTTTCTAATTTACAAATATTCTTGCCCTTGATTTTCAAAGCACGCACTACGCAACCCGACAAAACTCGAGAGAGGCTTTCAAAACAATCGCTGTTCAAATTTCCTTTGGTATCAAGGCTCTGTTGAGAAAGTTACCATTAAAAAACCCTACCCGTTCTCTCTTTTTTGGTTCATGTTCTCAGCAACACCTTCAAACTAGTAACAATTGAAGATTCAGTATTTGGCTTTCTAACATGCGCTTTGATAGTGAATACATGAAATATGCGCACTAATCAAGTTCATGTTTAATACGCTATATAGCTGATACTAATTGCAGCCGCTTGGAAAAACAGTGGATCTTTTCAGCAACAGTGTAACGACAATTTCAAACAAAACTGCATGCCCTTATCGGATGAAAAATGGAAGAGATATAAATGTCAGAAAACCAAGCTTCTAGTTGAGAGATTTCCTTTATGTCCTTGGCGAAAATAGAGTATTGGGCGTTTGTATTTCTGATTTTGATCTTTGTGTCTGAGGTGTCCTGCGTCTACATGTTAAATAGAGACTTTGAACATCTCACCGTTGTCAAGGTTGAAATTCCAAACGGCGGCCAGAGCATAAGTGGACTACTTTATCGACCTCGATCGGCACCTTTCGAGAATCCAATGCCCGCTGTAATACTTGTTCACGGGATTAGCAGCGCAAAAGAATCTATGAGCAGCATAGCCTTGGAGCTTGCAAAGAGAAACATAGTTGCCTTGACTATAGACGTGTTAGGTCACGGCGATTCTGGGGGGCAATTTGGTGACACAAGAGATCTTAGCCTCGGAACGCTAGCTGCAATAAGATACCTCAAGATTCAACCTTATGTTAACTCTTCTTCTATTGGGCTTGTAGGACACAGCTTAGGAGCTGGAGCTGTTAGAGCAGCTGCTGCCGCTGAAGTTGATGTAAGAGCCGTTGTGCTGATAGCAGGAGGCTTAGGCGAAATGGTTGCTGATCCAGCCTATGGAGTTTTCAACTCTACATTTCCCAAAAACCTTATGGTGGCAATAGGCAGGCAAGACATTCTTTTTGATTTGTCTCAAGTGACAAAAGAATGGTTGCCTTCAATCTTTGGCTCATTTCAAGAAGTAGTTCCAGGACAGCTATATGGCGATTTCTCCTCGGGAAATGCTCGAAAACTCGTGGCTCCAAATACGACACATCTTCTTGAACCACTTGACCCATCTATTGTTTCAGAAACTTTAGATTGGTTATACTTCGCGTTCAGATCTGGAAATGTGGATGAGACCCAAGTGAGTGCAAGATACTTCACATACCTACATCGTGAAGTGGTAATGATCATAGCTGTCTTCGCATTTGTAGGGTTAGCCTGTGCTATTCTTCCTCATATCTCGCGTCGATTATCCCTGAAAAGTAAAAAAACTGAACCTCTTCACGGCTATTTAGAAGACTGGAAGATCATGACCATCTGGGGAATTCTCAGCATCGGACTATTCTTCCCAATGTTCTTCTTCGGCTTCATTATGCCTTTTCCACCCTTATTGTTTGGTTCATCAATCGCATGGTGGCTCCTCACAGTTGGCGTCACCGGACTCCTATTCATTTCGCTTGCAGCTCCAAAAATCTTTAACATTAAACTTAAGATAAGAACAGTTATCGTAGAATCTTTCACTTTGCGAAGTGCTTCTGTTGCAGTCATCTTGTTTCTTTTGATGTATTTAATTGTCTGCCTCATAGATTCTATTTTAGGCATTAATCTCTGGATTTACGTGCCTATGTTTAGAGTTCTCAATCCAGCAACAAGGATACCAGTATTTTTTGTGTTCATACCCTTCTTTATGGTTTTCTTCTTCACTGAAGGGCTTTTCTTGCACACCCTTCGCATTCCAATCGAAAAAACAGGGTTCTCAGCTGGAATATCAGCTTTGCTTAAGACCATCGGCATCAAGATGGCCCCCTATCTATCGGTAATGTGCCTTCAGTATCTTCCAATGTTTCTCCTCGATTTGAAACTGTTTCCTTCACTTGTAGGTTTTCTGATAGAGTTCTTTCCGCTAATTACTGTACAATTTGTCATCTCAACTGTATTCTCATGGTGGTTTAGCAGAATAACCTCGTCAATAGGCGCTGGAGCAATCTTCAACACACTTATCTTTGCATGGATTTCAGCAGGTGCTTTTCCCTTTGGAGGCTTTTTTTCATAGTTTGCATTCTGCATTTTTTCGGTGTGTTCAAGCCTCTTTCCGAAGGGCAAAGTCAAAAAATGTCCTAAATGTAATGGAGAAATGGAAGAAGGCAGGAGTATGATTGCTACTCATACCCATTTCTAGGAAGTTCTTCTCTCAAAGAAAGGTAACTGGTATAGCGACAAAATTACTCTATTCTATTGCAAGAAATGTGGCTGCATTGAACTATACAAAAATATGAAAAATGGCATTAACTTATATCATGTCCCTATAGATATCTACTTGTCAGACTGACTTTTGGCTTCTGTTATGAATTTTAGGGCTTCGTGAATGCCACTGATGACTAGTCCGATGTCTAGACCCAAGTACAGCCCAGAGTCGAAGTGCAGCCGATTCCGTAACTCAGATTCTCCTAGAAGTTCGAAGCGAATCCTGATGATGTCGGATGTTGGTATTGTCCAATCTTTCAAAACTCTGCGCAGAACAACAACTTTCTAATTGCAATAAAGCATGGCTATTATGGTTGAAAGAAAATGCAACAGCCCGAGGCATGCTTTAAGAAGCAACTGATCGTATGAAGAAACCTGCCAATTTCGACCTTATAAAGATAATTCAATTTGGCATCATTCATTGAAAATAATGATAGACAGTTTGATTCTACCTTTATTAAAAAAATTCATAGTTAGCGGGATAAGCAAATCATTGAAGCCAAATAGACACGGATACTCCAGCCCATTATAAAAAGCATCTATTTAACAAGCATCACAAGTTAATAGATGAAAAATTCCGATAAAGGTTTTATTGCGCCATTTGTTCAACGCGAGCGCTATGGCCATTCTTCCCTAAAAATCTGCCATCTAACATAAGCTTAGTCATTATCTCTCATTTTCTTTTATCTGAAACAGGAACACCATGGAAACTAAAATGAGAATTGCAGAAGCATAGAAAGAGGCTGCTGGTCCAAAAGTAGCCCACAAGAAACCTCCTATGGCTGGTCCCACCGTGAATCCCAGCCTAACACCCATCTGTCTTATACCAGTAACAAAACCCCGTTTCGAACTCTCAATTGTACTGGTAAACATAGTGACAGCTGCTGGCCACGTCGTTCCATACAAACCGAACAAAGCCATGTAACATATCGTGAACAACTGATAATTTGGTGCAAAAGAACAAACTATGAAAAATGGCACAATCAAGCTAAGACAAGTCAACATAATCTTCTTCATACCAAAACGGGTACAAGCCCACCCACCAAATAGCTGACTCCCAAAAAGCGCGATTCCCACAACAGAAAAGAAAACGCCTACATAAAGCTTGTCAACAAGAAAAACATCACTAAGATAAATCGGAAGAAAAGAATGAACCGCACCGATGCCAGCAGACACCAGAAACTGGTAAATTGTCAGAATTAACAAAATATTGAGGTCCTCTCGAGAAAGACCTGATATTCCCACCCCATCTCGTCCTGAATCTCGTCTTGTTATAGACCTTTCAAAAATCCTTATAGCCGGAACGAAACAGAAAAGCGATACTAAGACGACAAAATAAAAGGGATAACTAAATCCACCCATATCGGCAAGCAACCCTGCGACTGTTGGACCAACCAAAGTGCCTATGGGGAATGCAAGATTCATATAACCATACGTCCTTGCAAGAGACGCCGACTTACTACTGTCAGCGATGTATGCAATTCTAGCAGGTACAAAAACAGCAAAACTCATAGCATAAATTACTCCTAGCAAAATCAAAATCCACAAGTTGCCAACCAATGTAAAGAGAAAAGCAGGAACAGCCGCCAAGACAAGGCTTAAGATCATAATCCGTTTTCTTCCATACAAATCCGAAGCCCAACCGCTAAGCGCCATG